>JAITKK010000059.1 GCA_031278475.1 Deltaproteobacteria bacterium | reverse complement strand
TTTTTGGGATCCTCGGCGCCTATTATCTGCTTTATGCGGTTCTTCACCGACTCGGAGGAGAGCGACTCGCCCTGGAAGCGGTTGATGGGGCTGTCGAAGAAGTACTTTAGCTCGAAGACCCCCCTGGGGGTGTCCACGTACTTGTTGGTCGTCACCCTGGAGATGGTGGACTCGTGGAAGCCCAGCTCGTCTGCCACGTCCCTCAGGACCAGGGGTTTCAGGAACTCCACCCCGTAGTCCAGAAAATCCCTCTGGAAGCGGAAGATGCACTCCGTGACCCGGTAGATGGTCCGCTGCCGCTGGTGGATGCTCCTTATTAAAAACGTCGCGCCCTTGAGCTTGTCGTTCAGGTACTTGCGGGTCTCGTCGTTGGCCTTGGACTCGCTCAGGAGCCTCTGGTAGGCCCTGGAGAACCTGAGCTTGGGCATGCCGTCCTCGTTCAGGGACACCACGTAGTCGTCGCCCACCTTGGAGACGTAGACGTCCGGGGTCACATAGACCGGGTCGGTGGTGGAGTAGGCGAGCCCCGGGTGCGGGTTGAGGGATTTCAGGGTGTCCAGGGCCTTGGTGACGTCGTCCCGGTCGCAGTGGAGGGCCTTGCATAGGCCGGGGAGATCCTTTTTTTCCAGAAGCTTGAGGTGGTTGCGGCAGATCTCCGCGGCGTAGGAGTCCGAGAGCCCCAGGCGGTCGAGCTGGAGAAGCAGGCACTCCTGGAGGGACCTCGCGGCTATGCCCGCGGGCTCCAGCTGCTGGATCCGGGAGATGGTCCCCTCCATGAGGGGCTCTTCCACGCCCGCTAGCTTGGCGAGCTCCTCCGCGGTGGCCGCCAGGTAGCCGTTGTCGTTGAGGTTCCCTATGACGAAGTCGCCCCGCAGGAAGTCGGCCCTGTCCACCGCCACGAAGCGCCACTGGGAGTTGAGGTGGTCCGAGAGGGTGGTCTTTGCGGCCGTGTAGGTCTCGAAGCCCTGGACATCCTCCGGGGCCTCGTGGGAGCCTGTGGCGAACGACCCGGACGGCGCGCTCGAATATTCGTCCAGGTAGTTCTCCCAGTCGATGTCCTCCCTGATCCTTTCCTCCGGGATGCCGCTGGAGTCCGCGAACTCGTCGCCCTCGGCCCCCGCCTTGTCCGGGGTGCGGTCGTAGAGGGGGTCGGCAAGGGTGTTGTCCGCCTCGCCGTCGAGGCTGTTCCCGGGGCTGGTCAGCTCCAGGAGCGGGTTGCTCATCATCTCGTTGGTGATTTCCTCGGTCAGCTCCACGTGGTTCATCTGCAGGAGCTTTATGGCCTGCTGCAGCTGCGGCGTCATGACCATCTGCTGCGTCTGTTTGGTGGATAGGTGAAGTTCCATCGCCATGGTGTAGGTCTCCGGGGGCGGCCTCAGAGGGAGAAGCCGGATCCCAGGTATATGCGCCTGACCAACTCGTCGTCGGCCAGCTCACGGGGCACGCCCTCCCTTAGGACCCTGCCCTCGTTGATTATGTACGCCCGGTCGCAGACGCTCAGGGTCTCCCGGACGTTGTGGTCCGAGATGAGGATGCCCATGCCCTTGTCCCTGAGCAGCCTTATGAGCCCCTGGATGTCGCCCACGGCTATGGGGTCGATCCCCGCGAAGGGCTCGTCGAAGAGCAGGAAGACCGGGTTGAGGGCCAGGGCCCTGGTTATCTCCAGCCTCCTCCGCTCGCCGCCCGAAAGCGACAGGGCCTTGTTCTTGGCGAGGTGGGTGAGCCCCAGCTCGCGGAGCAGCACCCTTAGCCGCGAGTTCCTCTCCTCCTTCGTGAGCCCCATGGTCTCGAGTATGGCCATCACGTTGTCGGCCACCGTGAGCCTGCGGAACACCGAGGGCTCCTGGGGCAGGTAGGTGAGCCCCATTCGGGCCCTCATGTACATGGGGGAGTCGGTGAGGTCGTGGTCGTCCAGGAGCACCTGCCCCTCGTCCGGGGCTATGAGCCCCACCAGGATGTAGAAGGTGGTGGTCTTCCCGGCCCCGTTGGGGCCCAGGAGCCCGCATATCTCGCCCACCCCCAGGGAGATGCTCACCCCGTTGACCACCTTGCGTGGCCCGTAGCTCTTCTCCAGCCCGGAGGCCGCCAGGTGCTTTGGGTTCATCTGGCCCCGCCGGAGGCCCCCTGGTTGTAGAAGGCCCTCACCCTGCCGCCGGTCTGGCTGTCCACGAGCGAGCGGTTCTCGTCCAGGTAGTAGGTTATCTGGTGGCCCGTGACCGAGTTCTCCCCCTGCCACACCCTGGCGTTGCCCGTGAGCACCAGCCTCCTGGGAAGGGCCCTGGCGAGGTACAGGGCCTTGTCGCCCACCGCCAGCCTGTCGCCCTGCTGTATCTTCACCGCCCCGGAGCAGTCCACCTGGTCTATCTCCTGGCCGCCCTCCAGAGGCGATCGCCCGCCCCCCGCGGGGGCCGCGGCCCCCGCGGGGGGCGGGAGGCTTGGCTGCGCGGGTGTGGCCGAATCGGCCTGGGGCACGGGCGGGAGCGGCGGGCCCTGGGCCGGGCCCTGGGGGCCCGCCTGGTAGGAGCCCTTGGGCACGTAGCGCACCCGCATGCGGTCGCAGCTGATGACAAGATCGCCCTGGCGGGCGACCACCTTGCCGGTGAAGGTCACGATCTTGGTGGAGTCGTCGGCCACCATGTGGTCGGAGGTGATGGATATGGGGCCCTTGGCCCCCTGGGCCTCGGGATCCCCTTCCTGCCCGGGCGCCTGGCCCTCGCCTTGGGGCGCCCCTTGGCCCGCGCCGACGCCTTGCCCAACGCCTGGCCCCAAGCCCGGCCCAACGCCTTGCCCCGTCCCAGGGTCGCCCTGGGCGGGAAGCGGCGGGGCGGCCAGCAGGCAGGCCGAGATTATCATGGCGAGCGCCAAAAGCAGGCCGGGAAGAAGCCCCGGGCGGGGTTGCGGCCTTTTGGGGGATTTCCGGATGCTGGATGTCATGTTTCGGTACCGGCGGACGCTAATCGGGGTTGCCGAGGAGAAGGAAGACCTGGCCCTCGACCTCGAGCAGGCCCTGCTTGGTGTTGTAGTCGAACTTCCGCCCGGACAGGCTAAGGACCGGGCCCTCCACGCAGAACTGCCCCTCGCTGAAGAAGCGGCCCTGGTTCATGTCCAGGGTGAGCCGCTCGCCGGTGAGCACCCGACCCTGCTCGTCCACGGTGCGCACGCGCCCGGTGAGGGTCACAAGCCTCTTGTCGGGCTCGTAGCGGCCGTTCTCGGCGGTGACCGCGAAGTCGCCGCTGCCCGAGCCTATCACCGCGTCCACGCCTGTCAGCACGAAGTAGTTCTGGTCCTTGAAGTAGTTGGCGGTGTCGGCGTTGAGGGCTATGGTCCTGTCGCCGTCGCCCGTCTCTATCAGGACGGGCTTGGAGAGCCTCATGTCCACGTTGGAGGGCAGCATGTTCTTGAGGGACCCCAGGCGCAGCCCGGAGAGGTTGCTGGCGTTCCATAGGAGAAGGCCCAGAACCACCACGAAGCCGCCCAGGAGGCACAGTATGAAAAAACGCAGTCTGGACATGTTCTCCTGTCGCCGCCCGGGCCATCCGGGCGCTAGCCTGGGACCTGATGGGTAAGATTATAGCCGTTCCGTTTTTTGCTGTCAAAGTTTTTATAGCATTTTTTATGCCGATTTTCACTTTTCCAAGGAAAAATTTTAAATTTATTTCATTAGCGGCCCCCAGAGTCCCTTTCAGGGGATGGGAAAAGCCGTCGCAAGGGATCCCCAAAGGAATCCGGGCGTTTTTCCCAAAGGGGTCCCGGATCATGCGCCGCGGGCGGGGTTCCGGGTCATGGATGACAAGGGGGATGCGGAAGGGGAAGGCGGGCGGGCAAGGCCATAAGCCTGTTCGCCAGGGAAAAGGGGCGGGCTTTGCGGGACAAAGGGCGGGGAATGGGCGCAAAGGGCTCCTGGGCCGCCCTCAGGCCGTGAACAGGCGCAGCCAGAGGTAGCCAAGGCCGTACATGGTGGCCCAGGCGAACACCCCGGCCACGGCGTCGTCCAGCATCACCCCGAGCCCCCCCGGGGTGTTCCTGTCTATCCAGCCGGCGGGCCCCGGCTTCAGGATGTCGTAGAACCTGAACAGGAAGAAGCCCCAGACCCAGGACCAGGGGAGCTCGTGCTGGGTGGGTATCATCGCCATGGTGACCAGGTATCCCAGCACCTCGTCTATGACCACCCTGTGGTCGTCGTGGGTGCCCAGGTCCGCCTCGGCCCTGTTGCAGGCCCACCAGCCGATGAAGAAGACGGCCGCCGTGCACAAAAGGTAGAGCGGGAGGCTGAGCCTCCTCAGCAGGAACCAGAGGGGGATCCCCAGGAGGGTCCCGAAGGTGCCGGGGGCGATGGGCGCGAGCCCCAGGCCGAAGCAGGTGTAGAGCTGGCGTATTAGGAAATTCCTGAAGCCGGGGAGCTTCCTGATGGGTCTCAGTCTTAGGTTCATGCTGGCTCGCGGGCGGGGGCCGGGATGGGTGTTATGGTTGGTATGGCGGGGCCCCTGGGCCCCGCCAGGGCCAAATATACAGCTTCGGCGCCCCTTTGTCCATGGATGGCGTGGCTTGGGGCCATCGGCGCCTTCTTGCCCGGATGGGCGGCATAGCCTGCTTGCGGGCACGACATGGGCGACGCCGTACGGCCACTGCGGGGGCCTAAGCGAAAACCGGCCGAGAATGAAGGGTTATCCGAAACAACGCAGGGATAGGGAAGCCGGATTGTGCGCCGTGGGGGCCGGATTCCTCAAAAACCGGCTTGTTGACAATTTTACGGACTTGTGCTTAGAATGTTTCGTTCACAAAAAGGGTCCTAAAATACCAGCCTGATTTGGCACGCAAGTCGGAAGGGCTACTTGGGCTCTTCCTGCGGCCGCACAACCCAAGCCCGAGGTCCACATGAGAAAGCTACCGGTATACCTTCTGATCGACGTTTCCGGCTCCATGTACGGCGAGCCCATAGAGTCGGTCAAAAACGGCATCAAGACGCTCCACACGGCCCTGCGCAAGGAGCCGCAGGCCATGGAGATGGCCTTCCTGAGCGTCATCACCTTCGAGAGCAACGTGAGGCAGCTCATCCCACTCACCGAGATAAGCAAGTTCCGCCCGCCCGATCTGGAGGCCTCCGGCGGCACCTCCCTCGGGGGGGCCCTCACCGAGCTGGTCAGGTGCGCGAAAAACGAGGTCGCGACCAGCACCCCGGACCGGAAGGGCGACTACAAGCCCATGGTCTTCATCATGACCGACGGGGAGCCGACCGACGACGTGGATGCCGCCCTCCCGGCCTTCCAAGCCTACAAGTGGGGCATCGTGGTGGCCTGCGCCGCGGGCCATGACGCGAACGTCGGCGTCCTCCAGAAAATCGCTGGCCCAAACGTCCTCATGCTGGACGTCGCGGACTCCAACTCGATTTCCGCCTTCTTCAAGTTCGTGACCACCAGCATCGCCACCACCAGCAAGAAGGTGGACGCCGGGGGCCAGGAAGGGGGCATGAACGACCTGCCGCCTCCGCCGCCGGAGATATCCCTGTTCAAGAGCTGAAAGCCAGGGGCCCCTGCCGCCCTGGCCGGGGCCCGATGCCGCAAAATAGCCCCGCTTACCCGGAACCATGAGACGACTCCCCATATACATAATAATCGATACCTCGGGATCCATGCGCGGCGAGCCGATAGAGTCGGTGAAGACCGGGCTGAGGGCCTTGGTATCGGCCCTCAGGCGGGACCCGCACGCCCTGGAGTCGGCTTTCCTCTCCATCATAACCTTCGACCTCGAGGCCAAGGTGCTCATGCCGCTCACCTCGCTGGACAAGGTGACCATCCCCGAGATACCCGTCCCCAAATCCTCCCCCACCAACCTGGGCGAGGCCCTCAGGCTTCTCATGGAAAGGTACCAGGCCGAGGTCAGGATGTCCACGATGACCGAGAAGGGCGACTGGATGCCCATGGCGGTGATCATGACCGACGGCTCGCCTTCCGACACCATGCTCTTCGAGGAAATGTGCGAAAAAATACGCTCCTTCAGGTTCGCGAGGATAATCGGCTGCGCCGCGGGTCCCAAGGCGAAGGTGGGGCCGCTTCACATGTTCGCAAGCGATGTGGTGGAACTCATTAACATGGACAGCAACGGCTTCTCCAAGTTCTGGCAATGGGTCTCGCAGACATTCTCCCGCCACAGCCTCAACAACGACCAGGACTCGGAGGATCTGCCCCCGCCGCCGCCGGAGATCAAGTACTCGGTCTGAAGAACGACATGCCTTGGAAGCCCCGCCAAAGCGCGGGTAAAACGACGGAGGCGGTTCGGGACATATGAGCAACATCCTCAAAGGCGCTTCCACAATAAAATCACCGGATCTATTGTCCGATGATATACGAAGCATATTTCGGAAAATCACAGTAATCTCAAAGCTGGTGACGATCGACAAACCCCATTTTTTGCTGAAATCTTTATGGGAAGCCGATGCCATCATAAAAAATGAAGACAAGGGTACGATCAACAGGGTGATAAACCCGTTCTTGAAAGAGATCTTTAGACATGTAGTAGCTATTTTCAATGAAATCTATTTGAATATAAAAAATGTTGATAAAAACGAATATACGGCGATAGAAGCATTAAAAAATGACAACGATTTAAAGGAAAAATTCAACTTACTGAAAGGCAATGCCGGATTAAATACAGAAGCCGGGATAAAAACTTTTCAAGATGTCTATAACAACTTTATTTCCTATTTTTCAGAGATCAATGAGGTAAAAAGGAATCAACCTAAATCCGAGTCGAGCAAGTCTATTGAAAACGCCAAGCAAGGGAAAAACATTCCTGCGAACAAGCCAGAACCGCAAGATGCCATATCGGTGGGCACGAATAATACGAGGCAAGTTGGCGTACGGATAAGCACGCTACCTAGCAAAACCACAACGGTTTCCGCAAGCGTCGAGGCAGGAGCCCAAGAGGCTCCCCAGAGCGTAGTGGCGGGAACCGCAGAGGCCCCAAAGAGCGGAGGGGCGGGAACCGCAGAGGCCCCAAAGAGCGGAGGGGCGGGTGAATGGGAGGATGCCCCCCAAAGCGGAGGGATGGAAGTCTGGGCAGAGCCCCCCCAGAGTACCGAGGCGGGAGCCGTAGAGTCCCCCCAGGGCGTCGAGGCGGGAGCCGCAGAGTCCCCCCAGGGTGCTGAGGCTGGAGCCCCGGAGTCCCCCCAGAGCGTCGAGGCGGGAGCTGCAGAGTCCCCACAGAGCGTTGAGGCTGGAACAGCAGAGGCCCCACAGAGCGTCGAGGCTGGAACAGCAGAGGCCCCACAGAGCGTCGAGGCTGGAGCCGCAGAGTCCCCACAGAGCGTCGAGGCGGTAGCCGCGGAGTCCCCACAGAGCGTCGAGGCGGTAGCCGCGGAGTCCCCACAGAGCGTCGATGCGGTAGCCGCGGAGGCCCCACAGAGCGCCGAGGCGGGGGCCGCGGAGGCCCCACAGAGCGCCGAGGCGGGGGCCGCGGATGCCCCACAGAGCGTCGAGGCGGGGGCCGCGGAGGCCCCACAGAGCGTCGAGGCGGGAACCGCTGAGGCCCTACAGAGCGTACTGGAAGAAGAAATTGAACTGAGCTCTGACAGGCCGGAGATTGGGATTAAAATAGGGTTTGAACCAGGTTATAGTAATTTTGAAGATGCGATAAATACTACGATAAAAATTGTAAAACAAAAAGCTCTGGAATATGGCAAATACTGCGAAGACTATTCAGATAAAATAATTATCGTAGTTAAAGAATGCACCAACTTAGAATACTGTCGTGCAAATGAATTTTTCACAAATAATATCGGGTTGAATGTATCTGTAGATCACGATGGGATAAATATCAAAGGGAGGCCACCCGAAGGGTTTGACGATGATATTTATCTGAAACTGAGGTTTTTGTACTCCATTAATGGCAAAGAGATGAAGTACCGCGATGAAACAATCGCAAAAGCACTGTTTATCGCACCCGATCCAAAAACCATGTGGAAAGATAAAGAGGTGGAGGAAAGTGAATATGATGGCTATTTTTACCCCAATGATGACAAGATAGCATGCGAGATAGAGGGGATAAACAAAATCCTGATTGCAGCAAGCTGCAGGGGAAGATCCCACGCCCATGTTGGTAAACCAAGGGATGATAATTTTTACCAAATTTGCAATGATGACACCGGTTGGAACGTCATGGCGGTGGCCGATGGAGCGGGGAGCGCTAAATATTCACGCAAAGGCTCCGATATCGCCTGCAAGACATCAATAGAGCTTTTTTTGCAACTGGTAAAACAAGAGAATTTCACGAATTACATCAATAACGATGATTTAAAAGAATGGAAAAAATTTTACGAAGAAAACATAGACTCCTACAACACCGAAGAGGTCAATGAAAGCGAACACAGAAAAAAGATTGAGCCATTGGATAACGCCATAATCAATATTTTCTCGGAAGTGTTCAAAAATATCGAGAACGAGGTAAAAAGAAAATCAGACGAATCCAATAATAAAGATTTGACCATCCACGATTATAACACCACATTGCTGTTCATAGCGTTTAAAAAATTTGATTTCGGATATTTTTTTATATCATTTTGGATCGGGGATGGCGCTTTGGTCTTGTATAATTGGGACAAACAACAAAAATTCTTGCTTTTGGGTATTCCAGACGCAGGGGAGTTTGCCGGACAGACACGGTTTCTGACTATGGCATCAGAGATGGAGCCAGACAAAATAAAGAAAAGGATATTTTACACATTCGCCGATGATTTCGAGTCCATAATCATGATGTCGGATGGTGTGGCGGATCCATACTTCCCATCCGACAATAGCCTCATCTCTTATAAGGACTGGAGTCATTTTTGGAATACGGTATTGAAATCAGGGGATGGTGAAAATAAAGGTTGTCCTGAAATTTTCGACCAGAACGTTCCTCTTGCTACCAAAGCCCAAAAACTTCGTGAATGGCTTGATTTTTGGTCCGTTGGGAATCATGACGATCGCACCTTGCTTATTGTGAAAGACAGAATTGATCTATAAATTGAAATGATTTTAAGGATTTTTCAATGTCTATTGTTAAATTAACAGCTGAAGACGGCTACATTGTAGAATTCGAAGATCATGATGGAAGTCCTCCAAAACAAGGTGGGATCAAGGATGTCTACTTTACCACGGACAAAAAATATGCGGTTGCGTTTTATAGAAAAAAACTTGATTCGGTAGCGGAAGAACGCTTAGAAAGGATAGTCAACAGGTATCGTAAAAATATTTTTGAGCAAGTAGGTGGAAACTATTGGAAAGAGATATTTTGTTGGCCGGAGCGCGTTGTCAAAGAAGGCACTAAGACCGGGATTCTAGTCCCTTTTTATGATAAAAAATTCTTCTTCGGCCCATCGAATGGGGGGGATGATTTTTTGGAAGGTTCCGAAAAAGAGGGCAAGTGGTTCACTTCAGCCAAAAATTTCAATTTATTCGTACCAGTCAACCAAAAAGGGGATTTGCAAGGTTATCTGTCGGTCTGCCAGCAATTGAGCCGTGGTGTCAAGAAACTCCACATGAGCGGTCTCGCCCACTCGGATCTTTCGTACAAGAATTGTTTGGTAGATCCAGTGACCGGCTCAGCGTGCATAATAGACATTGACGGGTTGGTTGTTCCTGGCTTGTTTCCCCCCGATGTGATAGGAACCAAGGATTTCATAGCCCCAGAGGTAGTGGCAACGGCGCATCTCAAAGATGATCAACGCAAACTTCCTTGCCAAGATACGGATTTACATGCGCTTTCAGTATTGATTTACGAATATTTATTCCATCGCCATCCCCTTGAAGGGGACAAAGTCCACGATCAGGATCCGGAAATCCAGCTATTGCTAGAAATGGGCGAAAAAGCTCTTTTTATCGAAAATCCTTTCGATACCTCCAATCGCAAGACAGTGAAAAGTGATGACGGGGATTTTCTGCCGTGGATCGACACGAATAAACTACCATATGTCATAACCGGCCCTTATCTGAAAGAATTGTTTGACAAGGCTTTTATCAAAGGCCTTCATAATCCATATGAACGTCCTACTGCGGATGATTGGGATGTCGCCATAAGTCGAACGAAGGATTTGCTTTTGCCGTGCTCTAATAAAAAATGCAGCATGAAATGGTTTATTTATGACAGAAAATCAGCACCTGTCTGCCCATACTGCGGCACTACATACAATGAATCGTTACCTATTTTGGATTTCTATTCCACTAAATCAGGTGACAAATATGTTTTGGAAAACAGACAACTTATCGTATACAATAACCTAAATTTGTATCTTTGGCACGTATACAAGAATATATTCCCTAACGAAACACTTGAGGATAAATTCAAGAAACCAGTCGGGCATTTTTCCTTTCAAAAAAACAAATGGTACTTTGTAAACCAAACATTGGGCTCTATGCGTGACATAACCGACACAAACAATCCAATCATGATTCCTATCAATGGTAAAGTGGAGATTTCCTACGGTAAGACCCTGAAATTTGCCGATGAGAATACAAGCCGCATCGCCTATATACGCCTAACTAATACCCCACATTCATAACCATCAATGCCTTAAGTCATGAAAACAAAGGAAATGCCGATGACTGTGGATGTAATCAAGGATATTAAAGGGAATGAATATAAATTCGATAGGGTAGTCGACCCTAAAAAAGGGTTAGGCAAAACCATTTATTTCACAACAGATGGTAAATTCGCAATCTCTTTTTTCGCTGACGAATACAACAATGATGAAAACATCAAACGCTTGCAACGCATTATCTACTATTATTCGGACAAAATATTCACACCAAAAGGTGGCAAATTTTTTAAAGATATTTTTTGCTGGCCTATATGCCTGATACATCAAGGCAATCTATTGGCAACAGTAAGTCCTGTGTATCCGGATAAATTCTTTTTCAGAAGTGCGCCCCCTGAGGAACCTGATTCAATCCTAGGCGGTGCTCTAAAGGAACCGTTTTGGTTCGCATCGTCTTTTAACCTGAACTCTTTCGTACCTAAAGATGAACGGGGCGATTTGCTGGGGATTTTAAACGTTTGCCTGAACCTTAGCCGAGGCATCGACAAACTCCATCAATTTGACCTCTTACCTGCTAATCTTTCGTTCAATAATTGCATAATCGATCCCCTCAGCGGCAGTGCCATCATCAAAGAGATTTCCCACCTCATAATCCCGGATTATCCCAGTTACTTGTCAACCCTATCGCCTGAGTTTTTGGCTCCGGAGCTAGTGGCGGTCCGTACAACTGATCCAAATGCTAAAGTCAGGTACTCCAAGGAAACCAACCGACACGCCTTGGCACTGTTGATTTACTATTTCTTGTTCCATAGGCATGCCTTGCTGGGAACTCCTCTTAAAATAAGATATTCCTCCGTATACAAAAAAGACGAAAATGATGTCAATTTGTTCAAGGTTTTAGGCAAGGATGCCCGTTTTTTCGAAAACTTAATGGAAAACCACGATTTTCCACCCCAAGACCAAAACGTCGAATTATCACCTTGGAACGATCACAAAAGACTCCCTTACACAGTTATTGGGACTTACCTATCGCAACTTTTTGAAAAATCCTTTGTAGACGGCCTTCATGCTCCATCAATTCGCCCCTTGGCCGCCGATTGGATAAAAGCCATCGTCAGGACCAGGGATTTGCTTTATCCATGTTCCAACCCGGATTGCCCGATGCATTGGTTCGTGCTGGATGACAAATTCACATGCCCTTATTGCGATTCCCCCATTACAGACGATTCGATACCAAAAATCCAGATTTTTCCTTACGATAACAAAGTAGGTACCGCCGATAATTTCGAATTAGTCGTTCACCATAACCGTTATCTGTACCAATGGCATGTCAACCCTCAACTCTTCCCGAACGAGTTTTTAACCGAGGGACAAAAAAAACCCGTAGGTTATTTTTCCTTTTACAAAAACAAATGGTTTTTTGTGAACCAGTCACTTGAGTTTCTGCATTATTACGATGATAATCAAAAACCCCACCATGTGCAAATTGGCAAGAAGCTCGACATAACCGACAACCTTATCCTTTCATTATATAATGGATCGGACGGTTATTTCGCCAAGTTCCAAATTTTACGCCCCCAAAGGCAGGCCTAAGACATTACGAGGTAATTTTAATAAATGGCGCGAAGACTTCCCGTATATTTGCTACTCGACTGCTCGGAGTCCATGATAGGAGGCCCTCTGGAATCGGTCGAGGCCGGTGTCCACTCCATGCTTTCCGCCCTCAAGCGCGACCCGCACTCGATGGAGACCGTCTTTGTCTCGATAATCACCTTCGACACCAAGGCCAGGGTGGTTACGCCCTTGACGGAGGTGTACGCCGTCCGCCCACCCCAGCTCTCCGCGCACCCCGGCACGGCCATGGGTGCGGCGCTCACCCTGCTCCAGGACTCCATAAAAAAGGAGGTAAAACAGACCACCGCCTCCCAAAAAGGCGACTACAAGCCGCTCATCTTCATCATGACCGACGGGGTGCCCACCGACGAGTGGAGGGGGCCTGCCAAGAGCCTTCAGAACGTGCAGCCCAAGATCGCCAACATCTACGCCATCGGCTGCGGCGACGAGGTGGATTTCACTGCCTTGCGTGAAATCACCGACAACTGCATCTACCTCAAGGGGCTTACTCCCGCAAACCTCAAGGATCTCTTCGTCTGGCTGAGCGCAAGCGTCCAGACCCAGTCGGTGAGCGTGAACCCCGATCAGCTTGTGAGCCTTGAGAAGCTCCCCCTTAAAACGGGCATGGAACTTATAAGCCCCGACAATATTCCAAAGCTCAGCGAGAAACCCAGGTTGTTCTTCCACATCCTATGCTCCAGAGAGCATAATCACTTCCTGGCCCGGTACACCTATTCGCCCGAAAAGGATTGCTACCTTTCCGAGGAACCTCTCCCGCTCCAGGAAGACTTTTTCAGCGAGGGCACCGCCAAGGGTGCCCCCATAGACACATCCACCTTGTACTCTCCCCCGACCTGCCCCTTCTGCGGTGCCGAAACCTTTGGCGGCTGCCCCAAGTGCGGTGCGGTGTTCTGCCTCCATTCCGGGGACACTGAGGTTGACTGCCCGTCCTGCGACGCGCATATCCGCTTCAGCAAGGACGGCACCGGCAGCCCCCTCATAATCGACGGTTCCAAGGGCTGAATCGCCGCCGGCCCTTAGGCGGCAAGAGCGAACGAGCCGACAATTGCATCCTGTCCCCGTACGTGGCCACGATATCCGTTTCGCCAAATTTACAATTCACCATAACCCCGTAAGGATGACCCAAGACCTTCAGAGGCAAATCTAAAATGGCACGAAGACTTCCCGTTTACTTGCTTCTCGACTGCTCGGAGTCCATGGTAGGAAACCCCTTGGACTTGGTCAATGCCGGCGTCCACTCCCTGCTTTCCGCCCTCAAGCGCGACCCGCAATCGATGGAGACCGTCTTCGTCTCGATCATAACCTTCGACACCAAGGCCAGGGTGGTGGCCCCCTTGACGGAGGTCTTCGCGGTGCACCCGCCCCTGCTCTCCGCGCACCCCGGAACGGCCCTGGGAGCTGCCCTCACCTTGGTCCAGGACTCCATAAAAAGGGAGGTAAGAAAGACCACGCCCTCACTCAAGGGCGACTACAAGCCGCTCATCTTCATCCTGACCGACGGGGTGCCCACCGACGAATGGAGGGGGCCCGCCAAGAGCCTCAAGGGCGTGGAGCCCAAGATTGCCAACATCTACGCCATCGGCTGCGGCGACGAGGTGGACTTCACGGCCATGCGCGAGATTACCGACAACTGCATCTACCTCAAGGGGCTGACGCCTTCGAACATCAAGGATCTCTTCATCTGGCTGAGCGCGAGCGTCCAGTACCAGTCGGTAAGCGTTAACCCGGATCAGCTTGTGAGCCTTGACAAGATCCCCCTCAAGAAGGGCATGGAGCTGGTTAGGCCTGACAATATCCCAAAGCCAAGCGAGAAACCCAGGCTGTTCTTCCACATCCTATGCTCCAGGAAGCGTAACCATTTCTTGGCCCGTTACGCCTACTCGCCCGAGACGGGATTCTACCAACCCGGGGAATCGCTCCCGCTCCCGGAAGACTTTTTCAGCGAGGGCAAGGCCAAGGGGGCCCCCATAGACACCTCGGAATTGGAAGATGCCCCGACCTGCCCCTTCTGCGGGGGAAACGACTTTGCGGCCTGCCCCAGGTGCGGCACGGTGTTCTGCCTCCATGTCGGGGACACGCAGGTTGACTGCCCTTCCTGCTCGGCGCACATCCGCTTCAAAGCGGACGGCGATGGCCCCCCGCTCATAATCGACGGCTCCCAGGGCTGAATCGCCTTATAACCATATTTTTTGTTATAAATTTTTAATTTTATATAAAATATTCTTAAATTATATAATAGCACATTTTTAGTTAATTTATATACTACTTTCTTTGAGGCTGCCCTCGCCCTCCCGGCCGCCTTCCCGGCTGCTCTCCCGGCTATCCCGCGGCCGCCTTCCCGGCCGCCTTCCGGCCGCCTCCCGCCCGGCCCTGGCCCGGCAGGAACAAAAGCCAGGGCTTGGCTAACGGCCCGCCCTGATTGACAAAAACCAAGAAACGGATTACTAGTAACAGCAAGTTCTGCGACATGGCCACTCACCAACCCTGAGGATTTTACGGCTCCTTGCGGCCTCCCACGGCCCTGAAGCGCCCCGAGGCCCCATACGCCTTGGGGCCCGGCCAAGTCATGTCCCAGCCGGAAAGATCCACCACCCCGCAACGGCAGCAGGCTGCGAAACGAAGCACATGAGCACAGACCCCACCCAGACCAACACGACCCAGCCCGAGTTCACCGGCCTCACAGCCTCCGAGGTGGAGGAGAGCCGCCGCAGGCACGGCGCGAACGTCCTCACCCCGCCCCCCAGGGATCCCTGGTGGAGGCTGTACCTGGAGAAGTTCGAGGATCCCATCATCAGGATCCTCCTGGTGGCCGCGGTGATAGCCATACTCGCGGGCATAATAGAGCACCAGTACGCCGAGGGCATAGGCATCATAATAGCCGTCTTCCTCGCGACCACCTTGGGCTTCATAAACGAGTACAAGGCAGGCCAGGAGTTCGACATCCTTAACAAGGTCTCGGACGACGACCCCATAAAGGTCATAAGGGACGGGGCGTACTCCTCGGTCCCCAAGAGGGATCTGGTGGTGGGCGACGTGCTGTCCCTGGAGCAGGGGGAGGAGATCCCCGCGGACGGCGAGGTGCTCTCTGCCGTGTCATTCCAGGTGAACGAGGCCTCCCTCACGGGCGAGTCGCTCCCCGTCACCAAGCGGCCCAAGTCGGCCCCAGGGGGCGGCGAGGGCGAGGTGGCCTTGGCCTACCCGCGCCACCAGGTGCTGAGGGGCACCTTCGTCTCGGACGGGCACGCGCTTGTCAGGGTAAGCTCCGTGGGGGACTCCTCGGAGATAGGCAAGACCGCGAGATCGGCAGCCGAGGAGACCGAGACGGTCACGCCCCTTAACCGCCAGCTCGCGAAGCTGGGGCAGCTCATAGGGGTCTTCGGCTTCGCCATAGCCTTCCTCATATTCGCCTCTCTTACCGTCAAGAGCGGGGTGCAGGGCACACTTGGGAACCAGGTGCCGGTCACGAACCAAAGCTTGGCCGATGGCGCCGTTGCGGAAGGGGCCGGGGGCGCCCCCGGGGGCCCGCAGGGGGCAATTGGCGAAGCCGATCTCAAGGCTGCGGCCGACAAGGCGAGGGAGGCCCTTGTCCCCACCTTGGGTGAAAAGGCCAAGGATCTCCCGCTCAGGCAAAGGTTCCAGGACGGCGAGCTGGTCCACTACCTGGCGCTCCCGCTCACCGGGGCCCAGGCCTACTTCCTGGCCATAGCCTTCGTGTCGCTGTTTTTGGCCCTCAACCGCATCTGGCTGCCCGTCTGCTTCGACGCGGTGGAGCTCTCGGGCAGGAAGAGGCCCTCCAGCGCCTGGCTGGACCGGGAGGGGCTCGCGCCCTGGCTCCAGAGCCTGGGCGCGGGGGCCCTGCTGTTCCTCCTGGGGCTCCTCGCGGGCTGGTGCCTGGGCATCCTCACGGGCGGGCTATCTTCCTGGCTCCCGGTCGCCACCTCCATGACGCTTCTTAGGTTCTTCATGGTGGCGGTCACCATCATCGTGGTGGCGGTCCCCGAGGGGCTCCCCATGAGCGTCACCCTCTCCCTTGCCTACTCCATGCGCAAGATGACGGCCGCGAACAACCTGGTGCGCAGGATGCACGCCTGCGAGACCATAGGGGCCGCGACCGTCATCTGCTCCGACAAGACCGGCACCCTCACCATGAACAAGATGAAGGTGGCCTCCGTCAGTTTCGCGAACCTCCCGGCCGGGGCTGGGAAGGCCCATGGCCCTGAGTGGGATCTCGTGGTGGAGGCGGTGGCCGCCAACTCCACGGCCGATCTGGGCGCGGATTCCGAGGGGAGGCTCACCAAGCCCCTGGGGAACCCCACCGAGTCGGCCCTGCTCCTGTGGCTCGAGGAGAACGGGGAGGGCTACAAGGCCAAGAGGGCCGCCTTCAGGGTCCTGGGGCAGCTCACCTTCTCCACCGAGAGGAAGTACATGGCGACCGTGGGTATGGGCATCCTCCCGGATGGGCCCACCCTCCATGCCAAGGGTGCGCCGGAGATAATACTCGGGAAATCCGGGTCCAGGAGGCTCCCGGACGGCTCCGTCCAGGGGCTCACGGAGGACGACAGGGCGGGGCTCCACGAGGCCCTGAAGGCCGAGCAGAGCAGGGGCATGCGCACCCTGGGGCTCGCTTACACGAGAGAAGGCCTGCCCGAGCGCGAGCTCCAGGGCGAGGAGATCCAGGCCTCGGTCGAGTCCGGGAGCCTTGTGTTCCTGGGCTTCTTCTCCATAGCCGACCCGGTGAGGCCCGAGGTGCCGCCGGCCGTCGAGGCCTGCTCGGTCGCGGGCGTGAAGGTCAAGATGGTCACGGGCGACAACCAGGCGACCGCGAGGGAGATAGCGCTCGACATCGGAATCATAAAGGCCGAGGACGAGGGCGGGGAGGGATCCGGGAGGCTCATAGTCCCGGGCGACGAGTTCATGGCCATGGACGACCCGACCGCGGAGAAGGCCTCCGAGGAGCTAAGGATCATGAGCAGGGCCAAGCCCCTGGCCAAGCAGCGGCTGGTGCAGCTCCTGCAGAAAAACGGCGAGGTGGTGGCGGTCACGGGCGACGGCTCCAACGATGCGCCCGCCCTGAACCACGCGGACGTGGGGCTCGCCATGGGCATGACCGGGACCTCCGTCGCGAAGGAGGCGGCTGACATAATACTTTTGGACGACTCCTTCGCTAGCATAGTCAAGGCCATCATGTGGGGGAGGTCCATCTACGCGAACATCCAGAAGTTCATCCTCTTCCAGCTGACCATAAACGTCCTGGCCCTGGGGGTCGCGCTGTTGGGGCCCTTCCTTGGCATCCAGCTCCCGCTTACGGTCACCCAGATGCTGTGGGTCAACCTCATAATGGACACCTTCGCGGCCCTCGCCCTGGCATCCGAGCCCCCCGACTGGGGGCTCATGCGAAAACCCCCCAGGGATCCGGAGGCCTTCATCGTGACCCCTGGCATGGCTAGGTTCATATTCTCGGTGGGGGGCTTCTTCCTGCTGCTATTCCTGATACTCGTGATAGGCCTCAGGGGCGTCTTCCCCTTGGATCCCGACACCCCCCAGGGGCTCCACAACCTCTCCGTCTTCTTCACGAGCTTCGTCTTCGTCCAGTTCTGGAACCTCTTCAACGCCAGGATGCTGGGAAGCGACCGCTCGGCCCTGTCGGGGCTCAAGGAGAGCAGGATGTTCCTGCTCATAGTGATCGTCATAGGCATAGGGCAGGTCTGCATGACCCAGTTCGGCGGGACCGTGTTCCGCACGGTGCCCTTGGGCGCCAGGGAGTGGGTGCTGATAATCGTCTGCACCTCGCCCGTCCTCTGGGTGGGCGAGCTGTTCCGCTTGGCCAGGCGCAGGGCCGGGGCCAAGGGCCCCGGCCCCCTGGCAGGATCCAAGGATCCCGCGGCCCTCCCATCCGAGGGATCGCCCGCCTGAGGCCATGGCCCAGGGGCCGGGAAGCCCCAAGGCAAGGGAAGCCCCCAAGGCAGGATAGGCAAAACCCCACCCAACCACACAGCCCCAAGGAGGGACGACAATGGGCGTGCAGCTAAAGAAGGGAGCAAACGTATCGCTAATCAAGGAGGCGCCGGGGCTGAAGGCCATCCTCGTGGGCCTCGGCTGGGACGCCAGGGCCACCGCGGGCGCGGACTTCGACCTTGACGCCTCGGCCTTCCTCCTAAGGGACGACGGCAAGACAAGGCGGGACACCGACTTCGTCTTCTACGGGAACCTGACGACCCCGGACGGCACGGTCGAGCACACTGGCGACAACCTCACGGGCGGCGGCGGGGACGAGGGCGACCAGGACGACGAGGCGATTAAGATAGACCTTGAGAAGGTGCCGCCGGACATTGCCCGCATAGCCGTGACGGTCTCCATATACGACGCGGAGAAGAGGCACCAGAACTTCGGCATGGTCTCGAACGCCTACATAAGGGTCCTTGACCAGGCCGGCGGCAAGGAGATAGCCCGTTTCGACCTGACCGAGGACATGTCGACAGAGACCGCCATGATCTTCGGGGAGGTCTACCGCCACCAGGGCAACTGGAAGTTCAAGGCCGTGGGGCAGGGCTTCACGGGCGGCCTCATGGCCATGTGCGAGCATTTCGGGATAGAGGTGAGCGACTGAGCGATATGCCCGTCAGGGGGTTCGCGGGGGATGGCAGGGTGTCAGGGGATTAGGTGCTTTGGTGGCTGTCCCGCCGGGGCGGGGCCGGGATGGGAATTTGGGGCTCCCAAGGGCAAGGCCGGGAAGGGTCGCATCCTTGGGCCATAGGGCAAGGCCCTGGCCCTCAGGCAAAGGGCTAAGGACGGGCCATGGCTATGGCTGGGGCAGGGGCATGGGCATGGTCCCAAAATGCTCGCCTTTGGCAACCGGGGGGGCGCCCCCCTTCGGTTCGGCCCGAAGGGCCGGGCCTTAATGCTAACCCTGCCTCATGCGCGTCCCCTGATCGTGGGACATCTGGATCTCGCAGGCGCTCAGGCCCTTGGGGAAGAGGGTCCCGCTAATGGACGCGTTCTTGATGCTCGCCCCGTTGAGGTTAGCCCCCGAGAGGTCCAGGCCCTTGAGGTTGGCCCCCCGCAGGTAGCAGCCCGACAGGTTCGCGTGCGTCAGGTGGAAGGCCCTGAGGTCAAGGTCGCTCAGGTTCTGCCCCGTGAGATCCGGCGTCTTGCCTTGGGCAACAAGCTTGTTGAACGTCGCGGCGTTTTCCTCGAAGAGCAGCTGCGGCTTCGGCGTGCGGTTTATGTCTGCCATGAAGGACACCCTTGGTGGGATCCCCTTGGAGGCGGGATCCGGGCAATTGTCTGAGCGTTTCGGTTCGGATAAAGCCGATGGGCCCGATGATTTGTGAAAGATCCGCAAGGCCCGCGTCCGCGGGCCTATCCTGTCTCTGAAGAAGGTCGGCCCAAGACTTAGGGATCACTCGGGATCGCAAGGCCCGCATGTATTTCCGTGGGAAGGGGATCCGGCCGTCCGCCTGCGTTTGTGCCGGGCGCGGACAAAATTGCCTTCTCCGAATAGATTTTAACACGATTGCTTTCAAAATAAAGCGCGGCCGCCATTTTTTCGCAAGTTACCCCTCATTTGTAGCGTTGCGCCGGA
>JAITKK010000041.1 GCA_031278475.1 Deltaproteobacteria bacterium | reverse complement strand
CTGCCAGACGTACCCATTGATGGGATCTTGGCGGCAATCCGCTTTTGGCCGTACTGCCCTGACTCTTCCGACTCTGCTGCCTCGGTTGCTGGAAGTGCGTCGCCATGGATCGCTCATTGGCGTGCTCCAATGCCTGCCAGAGACGCCACAGGCCCATCGCGGCCAAATTACCATTGCTCGTTGGCAAAGACAGCCCAAGCCGCCTGTCCAAGGCGGACACCCCTGTCAATGCCCTTCTACTGTGTGCGCCGCCGCCACAGCCGAGCGAGCACTCCAAGGCCGAAGTCTGGGTGCGGATGGAACAGCGGACAAACCGTCGCAACAGCCACAGGTTGCCCCGGGAATCAGCAGTGGGTTCAGAAGGGCGAGAAAACCACCGTTCCGGCCTTCACTGTTCGATGAGACGTGCTCGCTGTCAAGCCTCTGCGTGCTGAGGTGCCCGTTTACCGACTTGTGGCGAGGCCAGGGTTACGCTTTCCATGATCGTGGAGCAGCTTTTGGTAATTCTATTGGAGAAATTCCACAGGGTCTTGGTGCACAGTTCCAGTCTTTCAATTCGAGGCTCCCTAAGTTCAACGGCTCAATCCAGGCAGGATCCGTAGTGTATTTGAAGCAAGTATCGTTGTCGGTGGTGTTGGACATCTGCTGCGGGATCTGGATCTCGTCATGGAGCGGAGCACCTTGGTGGGGAATCCGTTGTCATGGCAGAACAGGTCTGCGATCTTGTCCATGGTGAGCTTGAACAGGATGTCATTTCGGAATGCTGCGGCCCAAGTGCCCTTTTTTTAATGACCCTCGCTTGAATATCGTTCATGCAGTTATGGCGGAGCTTGATGTTGGTGAGTTGGTTGACACCTCGCAAAACTATTATGGTCTTGTTATAAAGGTTTTGTCGAGAAATGCAACAGAAAAAAGCCAAATTTTTTTATTGCTGATAAAAATTCACCTATCAAGTATTATTTTTGTGACTGCAATTTTAGTGCCACTTTTTAGGCATCTCCCGTAGCGGGAGGTTTTTACGAAATCATCAATATTGGGAAATATTGGATTTTTGGTCGTTTTGGTAATTGGCCCTTATTAGGCCGTATTGTGCAATCTTTGAGTGCTACGGGCTCGTCAAATCCATGGCACCAGTCAACGAAGCGATGTCTTCCCTTCTATGATGTTCCTGATCTCCTGGTTAGGCACCTTGAGCGACCATAGGCCGTCCCCCTTGGCTTCCTCCGTATCCAGCGTCAGAAAGCCGTTTTGGTACAGACTTGCCACGTAATCGAAGGGATCCGCGGTTCTCAGCTCGTCCGCGCCCATCTTCTTAAAATCGGTGGCAAAACCCTCCCGCAGGCTCACCCCCCTCTCTATTATGGTCGCGATAAGCGAGTCCAGGAGCGCCGTCTGCCCGAAATATTCCTGGAACGCGTTGTTTTTGAAAAAACTGAGGACCGAGAGCGGGTTAGCTACCTTATGGAGCCCGTCGAAGCTGTAGCCGCCGTACCACCTCATTATATCGGCGCCTATGTCTCCCGGCCCTTGGCCGGAGCCGTCCTTTGGGGAAATGTTAGGTCTTTGTGATGGCATCTGTGATGGCCTCTGGGTGGCCCTCTGGGAAACACCCGGGTAGAGGTCGGAAAAGAGCAGGTCCATCTCTTGACGCAGGAAGCCGCAGACTGCCCCGAACTCGCCTAGGAAAGATATGTCCCTTAAGGCTGCCAAGGGCTCCTGGGGGAGCGCCACCCTCGTGGCACCCGCAAAAAGGGCGAGCCCCACCAAGGATCCGATTTTACCCGTTAACTCCGTGTAGAAGCCGGAAAGGATCCTGGCGTTGGCGTCCCTTAGGCTTGGCTTGTCGAAATGGTCGGATATCGGGGTATCGTAGTCGTCCACCAAGATCGCAAGCTTTAAGGCGGAATCCGACGCAAGGCTTTCAAGCGTTTCCGAGGCGAGCCCGCTTGGGTATGCCTCAGAGGCGAAGGTTCCCTCTTTTCCCAGCAAGGCCCCCATGGACTTTTGAAGCCCAATCCCGAGGCCTTGGGGATCGGCCGCAATCTCGGACATCCTTAGGTGGATGACCCTCATCCTGGGAAGGCTTCCGAGTTCCTTTTCCACGAATAGACCCTTGAAGAGAGCGTCCTCCCCAGAGAGCAGGCATCCCAATGCGTCCAAGAGAAGGCTTTTCCCGAACCCCCTCGGCCTGGACAAGAGGAAGCCGCCTCCCTCCCTCACAAGCCTCGGAAGGTACCCGGTCTTGTCGGCATAGCGCCCCTTGCCCTCTATGATTTTCCTGAACTCCTGGCCCTCAGGCCCCAAGCTACCCAACATCCTAAAACTTCTCCGTTATTCCCCTAAGGTTAAAAAAATCCAAGCCTTGCTTAACTTTGCCTATAATCAGGCCTAGGCGTAGCCCAAAACACCTAACGACACACAAAATTATCACTGATCGCATTTTCCAGTCAACATATAATTGGCCAACAGCCGTATGAGCCTTGCATGATAGAGGCTTTGTTTTTGGGATTTTGCCCACCCCGCAAGCCTCTGAGTGCGGGCACCGGTTTCTTGGAAGGGGCCGGAAAGAAGATCCAATGACGGTGGCCCTTGGGCCCCTCCAAAAATGGCACTCCCAAGCCAGTTCCCCAAAAATCGATTCCGCCCATTTTTCCCTTTCCCTATGCTCATGCCCAAATGCCCGAACTGGCGCAGCTGAATTTTTTGGGACAATCCAGTAGGGTAAAATATATCGTATTATTGTTGCCTGTTGCCTGTTGCCTGTTGCTGTCAATGGCAGCTTTGTAGCGTGGAAAGGAAATAAAGCAGGCCTATGCGGTGAAGGAAAATCAGCCTTGCGGCAATATATGGGAAAAAGTCTTGCGAAAACGGCATTACTCGGCTTATAATTGTGTGTTCTAGAGCCAGATTTAACTGTATAGGTAGTTATGGGCCAAAATTATTATGCCATGATTTTGGCCCGTTTTTTCCGTTTCCGCCCATCCCTACTCTCCTGAAGGGCCCCAAAGGGCCCCGGACCTGCCTACTAAAACCCAGCTACCCACAAGCGGTTGGTGCAAGGATGCTATATATGCCGATACATGGCATTGTGGATGCCTTTTTCTATTGACTAAAGTCTTGCTTTTTGCTATAAAATAATTGAGTTTGGGGGCAAGTCTGGTTTTCCGAACCAACCCCCACGCCCGACCCGGGGCAATCGACCCTGAACCAATGGAGCCTTGATGGGTACCGTCGTCAAAGATGGCTTGGGAAAGCCCAAGAAGGGAAAACCGCCGCTAAGGACCGTGGCCGGCCTGGAAGGCCAGGCCCTGACCGGCGAAGCCATGCCCAGCTTGGAAGCCGCGGCCCTTCCCGAGGAAGCCCTCACAGGTGAGAGGCCCCACCAAGGCAAGGCCCCGGCCGACGGGGAGTCCACCGCCCCCCTTGACAAGGGTGCGCCAGGGGAACATACGCCCGCGCCCGTGCCGGGCCCCGGCGACGAATGGCTTGGCTCAGGGCCCCCGGACGCCCTTGCCACGCCCAAGGACGTATACGAGCCGGCGACCGACGCCCCGCTCTACAAGCCCAAAGCCATCGACATCAATGCCATCATCGACACCTTCGAGGAATACTACCCCAACGCGGACCCCGAGGACGTCGAGCTGATAAGGCAGGCCTACACCTTCGCGGCCCTGGCCCACAAAGGCGGGACCCGTCTGTCCGGCGAGCCCTACCTGTCGCACCCGCTGGCGGTTGCCAGCATCCTCGCCAACATGAAGCTGGACGCCGTGAGCATCGCGGCAGGCCTGCTCCACGACACCGTGGAGGACACGAAGGTCACGATAGCCGACATCCGCAAGAACTTCGGGGACGAGTTCGGGCCGACGCTCGCGACCATAATCGACGGCGTCACGAAATTCGGGAAAACCAACTTCAAGACCAAGTCTGAGAGGCAGGCGGCCAACCTCTTCAAGATGGTCTTCGCGTCCCTCAAGGACCTAAGGGTCATGCTGGTGAAGCTGGCCGACCGCCTCCACAACATGCGGACCCTGTCCTACATGCGGCCGGAGAAGCGCAGGGAGATAGCCTCGGAGACCCTGGACTACTACGCCCCCTTCGCGACCAGGCTGGGCATCCACAAGATAAAGGCGGAGCTTGAGGATCTCTCCCTCTTCCACCTGCATCCCAAGGAGTACACCAGCATCATAGAGAATCTTGCCACCGGCCAGAAGGCCAGGGAGCGCTACGTCGACGAGGTCAAGGGCCTGCTCTCCAAGAGGCTCGCCGAGTACGGCATAGAGGCCGACGTCGCCGGCCGCAACAAGCACATATACTCGATATGGCGCAAGATGCGGCAGCAGAACATACCCTTCGAGCAGATCTACGACCTTTTCGCCTTCAGGATAATCGTCAATTCGGTCGAGAACTGTTACAAGGTCCTTGGCCTCATCCACACCATCTTCTCCCCCCTCCCTGGCCGCTTCAAGGACTACATATCGCTGCCCAAGCCCAACGGCTACCGCTCGCTCCACACCGCCGTTGTCGGCCCCGAGAACACCCACATAGAGATCCAGATAAGGACCTTCGAGATGCACAGCTACTCCGAGGACGGGGTCGCGGCCCACTGGCGCTACAAGGTGGGCTCCAGGGTCACGGCCGACGAGGAGGAGCTAATCTCCAAGTTCCGGGAGACCGTGAACCAGGCCTTCACCCCGGAAACCGAGGGCCCTGAGGCCTCGCTCGCGACGCTCAAGGAGTTCCTGGACTCCAAGGAGCTCATCTACGTGCTTACCCCCAAGGGGGACATCAAGCAGCTGCCGGTGGGCTCCACCCCCATAGACTTCGCCTACAGCATCCACACCGACATCGGGAACACCCTGTTCGGGGCCTTCGTGGATGGGGCCATAGTGCCCCTTGACCACAAGCTCCAGAACGGGGTGACCGTGAGGGTGGTCACCTCCAAGTTCGCGAAGCCATCAAGGGACTGGCTCTCCAAGGTGGCGTCGGCCAAGGCCAAGACCAAGATCCGCCAGGCCCTGCTCGAGCACGAGAGGGGCGATCAGGAGAAGGCCCAGGAAAAGCCCCAGGAAAAGCCACAGGACAAGGCCCAGGCCCCCCCGGCCGCGAAGGCGGCCGGGAGGCACGCCCACAGGAAGGAGCAGCCCCAGGGGCAGCCCTCCATCCTTGTGAAGGGCGAGGAAGGCCTGGTGGTGCGTTTCGGGAAGTGCTGCAAGCCCATACCCGGGGAGCCCATTGTGGGCTTCCTCACCAAGGGGAGCGGCGTGACCGTGCACTCCCGGGACTGCGAGAGCATTCCGGGGCTGCCGCCCGACAGGCTCCTGGAGATCGCCTGGAACCTCGCAGGCGACACCGACCCCACAACCGACGTCTACGTGAAGGTCATACACAACGGGAACGCCAACGCCATTCCCCAGATAATAAACGCTGTGTCCGTCGCCAAGGCCACCATCATAGAGTTCAGGTCCGACCCTCTCGACCCCAGGGCCATTGACCTGCGCCTGGCGCTTACGGACTACGATCACTTCCTCTTCGTCCGCAACTCCCTCAGCGGCCTCAAGCCCCTGGTCACCCACGTCGAGCGCTTCCACCCAATTGACCCAAACGAAGCCACAAACTGAAGGCCGGAACACAGGGCCCGACACTTCCAAAGGCATCCCCAGGCTCCTTGACATGGGGCCCAAGGAGCTCAGGGATTTTGCGGCCGGGCTCGGGGAAAAACCTTTCAGGGGCGATCAGCTCGCAGCCTGGCTCTACCGCAAGGGGGCCGTGTCCTTTTCCGAGATGACGGACATATCCCTTTCGGCAAGGGCCCTGTTTTCCGAAAACGCCGAACTGGGCCCCATTGTGACCATATCCCGCAGGGAGCCCTCCCAGGACGGGGCCGTGAAGTTTCTGAACCTCCTCCCGGACGGGGAAATGGTCGAGTCCGTGCTGATAAGGGAGCGGGACAGGGTGACCCTATGCGTGTCCTCCCAAGTGGGCTGCGCCCTGGGCTGCGCCTTCTGCCGCACGGGCACCATGGGACTCAGAAGGGATCTCACCCAAGGCGAGATAATAGGCCAAATCCTGGCCGCCAGAAAGGAGATACCCGACCCCATCGGGAACCTGGTCTTCATGGGCATGGGCGAGCCCCTGCTCAACCGCCCCTGGCTCCACAAGGCCCTGTCCGTGATATTGGACCCCCGCTACCTTGCCGTCCCCCACAAGGGGCTGACGGTCTCTACCGTGGGGCCGATCCCAGGGCTCAAGGCCTTCGGGGCCGCCTTCCCCACCGTGCCGCTGGCCATTTCGCTAAACGCCGCCGACCAGTCCCTGCGGGAGAGCCTGATGCCGGTCGCGAGGAAGTACCCCCTGAAAGACCTAAAGGAGGCACTGCTCGCCTACCCGCTCCCTCCCAAACGCCGCCTAACCATCGCTTGGGTGCTCTTGGACGGGGTGAACGACTCGTTGGCCGACGCGCGGGCCCTCTCCCGCTTCCTAGGAGGCTTAAGGGCCAAGGTTAACCTCATACCCTTCAACCCCTGGCCTGGGGCCCCCTTCGGGCGCCCCAGCGAGAAAAGGGTGCTCGAATTCCAGGAATTGCTCTTGGGGAAGAAAATAACCACCATAGTCCGCAAGTCCCGGGGCTCCCAGGTGGGCGGGGCCTGCGGCCAGCT
>JAITKK010000078.1 GCA_031278475.1 Deltaproteobacteria bacterium | reverse complement strand
CCGGCCGCAAAAACGGGGCATGACGCCCCGGAGGGCCAAGTCGCGGCAAATAACCGAAAGCCCTCCCTCATAGACTCGCTGGGGGAGATCCTCAACAACTCCTTTGAGAAAGACGAGGAGGGCCGCGCCCGCCTCACCATCACCTTGCCGGACGAAAACGTCATCCAGAAGGCGGCCGAGGGCCTGAGGAGTCTTTTGGGTAGGTTTTTGTAGGAACGCCCGCCAGCCGCGTTTGGGGCAAATCTTCCGGAAAGGCCCCTTAAGATCTCGGTTGGCGCCAATCTTTTGGGTTTATGGCCCATGTTTTGGGCTTATGATCAATGTTTTGGGCTTATGACCCATGTTTTTGGCTTATGATCACTGTTTTTGGCTTATGATCACTGTTTTGGGCTTATGATCAATGTTTTGGGCTTATGGCCAAGGCTCAGGACTGAGGCCCAAGGCAGTGGGCGCAGAGGGGGATTAAGCTTCCCCGGGCTTTGGTCTAAAGGATTACCCCCTGGCTTATAGGGCGCAGGGTTTTAAGCCGCGAAAATAGCCCGTCATGCTGTGAGTCCCCAGGAGAGTGCCGTCCCGCAGCCAAAAGGCACCGAAAGCCTTGGCGGGGCGCTATGATGGTAATGCCCTTACGCCTGTTTGGGACGCTCAATAGGCGGGTCCCTTAAGGGTGGCGGCGCTTCTTTCCGTGGTCGTCAAAGGGTTTTCGTTAGTTTGCTTTGGGCAATATGTCCTCTTTTAGGTTGTGATGCCAAGGGCCCGTCCTGGAATAAAAAATCCCCCTCCCGCAAGACGCGTTCGGGGGATTTTTTATTGCGGGTATCGCTGGTTTCAGGCGTTTCCCGATGCGGCGGGGCTGATGCGCCACGGGCATCGCTTGGTCATGGCCCTAAGCCGTGGCCCTAGGTCTTGCCTTGGGTCTTGGCCCCAGGCATGAAAACGTCCTTGAGCCCAGGCCTTAGACGGAGTCCTGCGGCTTGACCTTGGAGACATCGGGGAAGGCAAGGTGCTTTACGAACTCCTCCTGGAACTTCGGGTCGAACCCGAGCTCGATTACCTCGACCTCCTTTATTATGTCGTTCACCTGCCTGATGGAGTCGCGGTTGCACAAAAGCCGTGCGGATCCCGCGAGGGAGGAGTTCCCCACGAAGGTAACGGGCCCCTCGTAGTCGGGCGGTATGAGCGATATGTAGCGGAGGCTGTCGGCCCTCAGGTGGTAGCCGAAGCTCCCGGCTATGACTATCTCGTCGATGTTCGCGAGGGTGAGCCCCAGTCGCTCCATGAGCATCTCCATGGCGGCGGCGATCGCGCCCTTCGCGAGCTGCACCTGGCGCACGTCCAGCTGGTCCAGGAAGACCTTGTCGGTGAGCCAGAACCTCCCGCCCTCGCCCAAAAGCTCCTTGTCCGCGGGGTTCTTCATGCGGCCGCCCTTGTTTATGACCTTGTGCTTCACAAGGAAGGCGCAGATGTCTATGAGGGCCGAGCCGCAGATGCCCATGGCCGGGGCGTCGCCGATGGTAGTGTACTTGTAGTTGTAACCCTCTTCCATGACGAAGCTGTCTATGGCCCCGGTCACAGCCCTCGTCCCGCAGAGGATGTTCATGCCCTCGAGGGCCGGGCCGGCCGCGCAGGAGGTAGCGACGAGCTTGCCGTCCCTTGAGATGACGATTTCCCCGTTGGTCCCTATGTCTATGAAGACCACGGTGCCCTTCCTCTTCTGGAGCTGGACGGCGAGGATGCCGGCCACGATGTCCCCGCCCACGTAGGAGGAGATCATGGGGGCCATGAGCACCTTCGCGTTGGGCGATATGTTGAGCCTCGGGGCGAGGTGCGAGATGTCCAGCATGTGGGTGAACACGGGGCGGTAGGGGGCCTGGGCCAGGTTCTTGGGGTTGACGGCCGCGAGCAGGTGCTGCATGGTGGAGTTGCCGCTCACGACGGCGGCGGATATGTCCCTGCCAAGGACGTTCCCCACGGCCGAGGTGACCATGCCGGCCAGGCCCTCGAGGCCCAGGCTCTGGAGCCTCAGGAGGTTGTCGTGGGAGTCGTAGGTCTCGGTTATGCGGCTGATGACGTCGCCGCCCATGACCACCTGCGGGTTAAGGGCCGTGTCTATGGCTATTATCCTGTTCTCCGACAGGTCTATGACCGCTAGCGCGAGCCCGGTGGTCCCAAGGTCGAAGGCCGCCGCGAGCGGCCCGGTCCTCCGGTCGTTGTCCTTGTCGATGGGCCAGGACTCCAAAAGCTCGCCCTCCCACACGACGGCCCTGCCCCTGCTGTAGGTGCTGTCGACCAACGCTATCTCGTTCAAGGCCCGTATGGAGTCGGTCGTTATGTCCCGGATGTCGAGGCAGCCGGTGGGGTCCTGGCGGTCCAGGATCTCGAGGTCTATCTCCTTTAGGGGCGGGTCGAAGTCGTATGGCTCGTGCTCGCCCAGGGACTTCATGGACTTGAAGGCGCCCTCGCCCTCCAGCCTCAGCTCCACGTCGCCCAGGACCAGGGCCTGGCAGGCGAGGCGCCTGGAGGCGTTCCCCTCCGCGAACTTTATCTCCTGCGAGTTGGGCACCGAGAGCTCGCCCGTGGCCGTCACCACGCACTTGCCGCACTTGCCCTTGCCCCCGCAGGGGGCGTCCAGGCGCAGGTCGGCGTCCGTCAGGGCCTTGAACAGGGTGACCCCGTTTTCGGCCTGTATCAGCCTGTCTTCCTGGCCTGCTTGTTTTAGTGTTATCGTCAAAATCTACCTCCAAATGTGGTCATGATGTGTCTCAGGGGGGGCCTTGGGGGCCTTGCCAGGCGGACGGGGGTCAGGGCGCACCTCGTCCTTGCGGGTGCCCGGGGCAGCTCCTTTCAAGCGTCTGGTGTTGTCATAGTTCTGGCACACAACCGCTAGTATAAGTTAGGTATACCTTTTGAATTTTGATCTAAAAAGTTGCAAAGTTTTTAAAGTTAATCGGTTTTTGACGTGACATTAAGTAGAATTTATGGTAACTTTGCATAATTGCTGGAATTAGGCGCGGCAGCCCCCCTTGCGTAGGGTCCGGGGCGATGGGTCGCGTCCGGCCGAGGGCGTGCCCCGATGGGGGGCGTTGGCGGGATTGTCTGAAATCTACCCGAAAAAAGATCCTTTCAGGCATTATTACCAGGAGCTGCGCGATTTGTCCACAAATTATTCCGACCATAACCCGCACAAAAAGGGGGAAGGGGGCCGAGCCGGGCCCGGCCCCGGGGCCAACGCCGGCCGCAGGGCCCAGGCGTTCGACCCGGGCGCCCTTCTCGCCATCGCGAGGGAGGTGGGGAAGCTGCTCGCGCGCTTCAGGCCCCTGGAGGGCTACGTCCCGGAGGAGCCCTACCCGCTGGGGAAGCTCCCCCCGGCCATAACCAAGGCCCTCGGGGCCCCCAGCCTTGACGATTATTTCGCGCTCAGCCTGAAGGGTAAGGGCTCCCCGGCCGGGAAAGCCCTGGAGGGGCCCCGGCCCGGGCCCCCGGAAGGGGCCCGGGCCCTCGCCCTCCCCAGGGGCACGGACTCCATCGGGTCGGCCACGGCCGCCCTGGACGCGACCATCGCGGCCTACGAGGAGGCCATCGCCGAGGAGCCCCTCCCGGAGTGGCAGAGGCTGAGGCTTGAGCTGCTGCGGATCCGCAACGCCATCGCCAAGGCCGGGAGGCTGCTCCCGGCGCTCGAGGAGGCGGCCGCCGCCTGGGGCCGGGAGGCGGAGCTGCGCCACAAGGAGGCCAAGGAAATCGCGGGCTCGGTCGCGAAAACCCTTTCCGCGGCCCCCGGTAAGTCCCAGGGCCTCCCCTCGGCCCTGAAACTCACGGCCTACGCCTCGACCCTGGGCGAGGCCCTGGGCGAGGCGTCGGACCTCAAGGCCTTCCGGGACAGGTGGGAGTCCTCGCTGGGGTCGCTGCTGTCCGAGGAGGAGAACCTGCTCGCGGCCGTGTCCCTCGAGCGGGACGGCTGGCAGGGGGCTCTCCCCGAGCTCGCCCTGCGGGAGGCCGCGCTGGAAAAGGAGGACAAGGAGCTCGCCCAGAGGGCGGCGGAGTGCCGCCGCAGGCTCTCCAAGGCCCTGGGGGACCTAGAGGCTGCCGAGCGCAGGCTGACGGGCGACAAGGCGGCGGACTTCCTGGGGCTCGCGGAGGATCTCTCCCGGGGGCTCGAGGCCGCCTTGGGCGCGGTGCTCGACAGGAGGCAGGCTCTCGCGAGGCTCTGGTGCCAGGTGCCCAGGCTCGTGGGGAGGCCCATGTTCCTGCAGATGACCTTCCTGTCGGCCGCGGTGAACCTGGGGCTCGCCCAGGGGCTCCTGGAGGAGGGCCGGGGCGGCTTGTCCGGCTTCCTGGCCGCCGCCAGCTCCACGAGGAGGGTGAGGGAGGAGGCCGGCCGCCTGCTCCAGGGGGCCCCCGCGGGGGAGGATCCCTCGGGCAGGCTCGCGCTCTCCAAGCGCAGGCTGAAGGCCCTGGACAACGCCAGGAAGAGGCTGGGCGAGGCGGGCGGGCTGAAGCTGAGCCTCGAGAACTCCCTCAGGGCCCAGAAGGCCATCCGCAGGGAGTACAGGAGGCTCAAGGAGAGGAAGGACGACGAGATAGGCGAGCTGGGAAAGAGGCTCTCCGCCCTTTCCGCGGAGAAGGACAGGCTCCAGGAGACCCTCTCCGAGGCCCAGAGGGGCCTCACCGACGCGGGGCTCCGCAAGTCCGAGCTGCAAAGGGAGGCCAAGGAGGCGGGCGACAGGCTCGCGAGCCTCGAGGAGGGCCGCAAGGCCCTCCAGGAGGAGCTGCTGCTCGCGAAAGACAGCCTCGCGGGCCTCAGGCGGCGCCACAAGACCATGACCGACCGCTACGAGGCCCTCACCCGGAAGCTTTCCGACCTGGAGGATGGCCTCAGGGCCAAGGACAGCGAGCGGGAGGACGCGAACGCCGAGCTGGGCCGCCACCTCGAGGAGAAGGCCCTTCTGAAAGAGCGCATCGAGGCCCTCAGCAAGTCCATGGGGGGGATAGCCAAAGAGCGCGAGGAAAAGGACAGGCAGATTAGGGACACGGCCCAGAGGCTGGACGACGCGAAGGCCACCGAGGCCGCCCTGCGGGTGGCCCTGGGAGGCAAGGAGGCCAAGCTGGAGGAGGCCTCCAAGGCGAGGGAGCGCATGGCCTCCCTCATAGCCGGCTTCAGGCTGGAGGCCGACAGGATAACGGTCGCCCACAACGCGCTCAGGAAGTCCTGGCAAAGGAGGGGGGCGCTCATTGCCAGGGGCCAGAACGAGCTGGGGAAGCTCTCCATGCGGCTGGACCGCCGGGACCAGGAACTGGCCGACAACGCCGCGAGGCTCCAGGAGCTGAGGGCCGAGCTGGGCGAGGCCCAGGGCAGGGCCCAGTCCCTGGAGGAGGCCCGCAGGGATCTCGCCCAACAGATTGGCGACGCCCGGAAACGCCTTAGCGAAAGCGATCTGACGGCAAAAAGGCTTTCCGACGAGCTGAGGGGCCTCTCGGCCATGAAGGGCTCGGACCTCTCCCCGCTCATAAACGTCCTGGCCATCGCCCTTTCCATCTCCGAGCGGGAAAAGGAGAGACAGAAGGGCAAGGTCAGGGAGCTGGCCATGGAGCGCCTGGCCGCCGAGGCCACCATCCGGGTGGGGGCCGCCGCGAGGGAGGCCGACTACCTGGACTACCTGGACGGCCAGGAAAAGGAGATCCTGAAACTCAGGGAGGACAACCAGACCCTTGAAGAGGAGCTGAGAAGGGGGCGGGGCATGCCAGGGGCTCCGGACGCCCCGGGCATGCCCCCAGCCGCAAACGCAAGCCAGGGCGCGCCCCCCGCCGCGGACGGCGGCGGGGCCCTGCTGACAAGGCTTGCCTACGCCCTCGCGGCCATGGCCGGCGAGGGCGAGGGCCTGAGGCAAAGGCTTGCCGGGGCCAAGGAAGAGGGTGCCGTCGCGCTCTCCGAGCGGGACGAGCTCGCCCGCAGGCTCTCCGCCTTGGAGTACGCGAGGGACCAGCTCATAACCCGCCACCAAAACGAGCTCGCGGAACTCAGGGATCTTGTCTCCTTCTTCCTGGGCGAGGGGAGGCTCCTCTGGGCGGGCAGCCCCGGGGGGGTCCCGGCCGCCGGGCAGGGCCATCCCATGGGCGCGGGCCTCGGGGACACGGGCGCGGCCCTTGTCCTCCTCATGCGCCGGGAGCTCGCGGCCATGGCCGCGGAGCTCGAAACAGCCAAGGCGGAGCGCCAGGAGCTGGGGGCCGAGCGGGTGCTGCTGGTCTCCATGAACGACGAGCTGAGGGAAAGGCTCGCTACCCTGGGACCCCTTCTCTCAAGCCTGATTTCCATGATGGGCGAGAACGCCCTGTCCCTTTCCCGCGCCTACGCCGAGAGGGACAGGCTCTCGCTCGAGGCCGAAAGGCTAAAGGAAGCACTCCCCGCGGGCCCTTCCGAGCCCCTTGGCCTCCCTCCCGCGGCCGGCCCAGAGGATCCCATGGCCATCCCCCGGCTCAGGGCGGAGGCAGCCAGGCTCTCGGAGGAGAACCTGTCGCTCGCGGGGACCGCCGAGCGCCAGCGTGCCGAGCTCGCCTCCGTGAAGGCCGCCATGGCGAGGCTGGAAGAGGAGAGGGCGGGGCTCGCCGGGAAGGCTTCCCAAGATATTTCCATGGACGCCCCCCAAGCTGCCTCAATAGATGCCTCAAAAGACGCCCCCAAAGACGCCCCTGCCATCGAAGCGGTGCCGGATTCCGGGCAAGGCATTGAGGATACCAGGGCCCCGGGCAAGGCCCCGGCGGATGCCGCGACCTCGGGCGAGGGCAGGGTCGAGACCGCCTGGGCGGCCTTCAACTACCTGGTGGGCAAGGCGGGCGGCGCCATGGGCCGCCTGGAGTCCCAGCTGGACCGCCAGGCTAGGGAGCTGGAGGACAATTTCGCCGAGCTGCGCCAAAAGGACAGGCGGATAAAGGAGCTGGAGTCCCAGGGCGACCAGCTCGCGCTCATTTACTGGACGGTCCTTGGCATGGCCTCCAAGGGCTCGCTGGCCGGGTCCCCTGCCGGCGAAAAGGAGCCCAACGGCGGGGAAGAAGGCGGTTCCGGGGCCTCCGGCGAGGGGGCCTCAGGTAGCGGCGGATCCCCCGAGGGAAGCGAGTCATCCGGGAGCGGTGGCTCGATGGGTGCCCTGGACAAGGAGGGCATGGGCGGGCTCTCGGCTTTGATCCTGAGGGGGGTGCGCAAGGCGGCAAGGAAGACCCTCTTCGCCCTGCTCCTTGGCGGGGGGCTCATGCTGATACCCCCGGCCGACGCGGTCGCGGACGAACCGGAAAACGGGAGGCGCGCCTGGGCAGAGTACAGGCCGGACCAGCGGGAGGCCCCGGGGGCCTTCCTGGCCCCCGGGGGGAACGGCTTTCCCGGCCCCAGGGTGACCGTGGTCCAGACCAGGATGCCTTCCTCCGCCCTGGGGCGCACGGTGGACCTAGGTTTTCTCCCGCCGGGGGAGCGGGACCTGGAGCTGACCGAGGCGGACCGTAGGTGCTCCGCGGCCCTGAGGGCCCAGGCCGAGAGCCTCGGGCTGAGCCTGGAGGAATGGGCCTCCATCGTTAGGTTGGGGACCGCCAAGGACCAGACGGTCTACCTCTCCGACATAGGGTCGCCAAAGTCGCTCTCCTGGCTTCTGCAAAAGCAGCTCCCGAACATGTCCGCGATACTTCCGGAGGTGGCCGCGACGCTCCCGCCCGGCTGCCTTTCCCAGGCCCTGAGGCACCTTTCGTCCATGCGCTCCCCGGAGGGGCTGTTCTGGGACAGGCTCTACGATTGCCTGCTCCTGGCATCCGCCGACAGGTCGGAAGCCGCCCAGGGCGCCCTCATGAGGCTCGCCCGGAGATCCCGCCTGGGGGTGCCCAGGGCCGAATACGTGGGGGACCTGAGGCCCATCAGGGATCTCGAAGGCATGCCCCACGAAAAGGCGGTGGCCTTCCTTGCCTCCCACATAAGGGACTGGGGGATGCCCAAGTCCAAGAGGCCGCCCAAGGGCTCGGCCCCCGAGTGGCTCGCGACCGATCTCTACAACGCCAGCGGCATCTTCAGGCTCCCGCTCACATTCCTTACGGTTGCCGCCCGCCAGCACCTCGAGGCCGGGGGCCACTGGCCCACGGCCTTGGACGTCTATGCCGGCTCGAGGGCCTTGGTGGGGCTTGTGTGCATGTCCAGCAGGGACTGGCGCCGCGGCACCGCGCCCATCTGCGATCTGGGCGAGACGGCCCACTACTTCCCGGTGTCCCAGCGCAACCCGCACTCCGTCATGGCCAAGTACCAGAATCTCGTAATGGCCTTCCGGGCCCACAAGGGCCCGGGAGGGCTCTTCCCGGGGGCGATGCGGGGAACGACCCCCGCGTGAGGCAGGGCCCCCTTGCCGCGGCCACCGGCCGCGGCAAGGCGGACCCGCCCGCCCCGCCCTAGAATGGCCCTAGGGCCCGTTTGGCCCGAAGGAGGCCGCGAAGACATGCCCGAGCTAAAACCATTCACGACCCTTGCCATAGGGTCATTCCCGTACGAGGACACCAAGACCGCCCTCGACAACATGGGGCGTTGTTTGGACGTCCCCGCGGCGCCCCAGATGGTGCGCCTGTCGCCCTGGGAGGACATGCTCCTTGGCGCTGTCGACGGAATCCCGTTCGTTGAGGCCGACGGCGACTCGCGGGTCATAATCGCCCCGGAAAAGGGCAGGGAGGAAAACCTCGCCTCCTTCTACGAGGGCTTCTATTCCGACGACTTTTCCTTCCTGAGGCGCGCCCCGAGGGCGTCCGAGGGGCTCGACTCCTTCCTTGCGAGGGCCAAGTCCGATCCCTCCTTCGGGAAGGGGTTCCTCAAGACCCAGATAGTGGGGCCGCTCACCTTCGGCCAGTCGGTCAAGGTGGAGGGGGCCTTCGGGCTGGTTGACGACCCAGGGCTTCTCGAGGCCGCCTGCTACGCGCTCGGGGCCAAGGTCGGCCTCGAGGCCGGGCTCATAAGGGGGCTCGGCCGCTCACCCATAGTGTTCTTCGACGAGCCCGGGCTGTCAGGCTACGGCTCGGCGTTCTCCACCCTGTCGGAGGAGAGGGTGCTCGCCTCCCTGGGCCAGAGCGCCCAGGCGGCGAGGCAGGGAGGGGAGGTCCTCATTGGCTGCCATGTGTGCGGCAACATGGACTGGGGCCTGCTCGCGAGGGCGGGGCTCGACATCATAAACTGCGACGCCTTCGGCTACCTTGAGTCGGTCGCGCTCTACCCAAGGGAGCTCAAGGCGTTCTTGGAGAAGGGCGGCTATCTGGCCTGGGGCATCGTCCCCACCAACGAATGGAACAAGGACATAAAGGCCGGCTTTTTGGCCGACAGGCTCATGGAGGGGCTCAGGGGCCTGGACAAGCACGGCGTGCCCTTGAAACTCCTTACGGAAAGGGCCCTTCTTACCAGCTCCTGCGGGCTGGGCGGGCTCCCCCCGGAGGTGGCGACCGCGGTGCTGGCCCTTCTGCCGGAGGTCAAGGAGAGGCTGTTGGAGATGTCCGGGCTGTAAGGGAATGGAATGGAATGGATTGGATGGGATGGATGTGATCCGAATATCCCAAGGATTAATTGATCCATTGATCCATTGATCCATTGGATCTATGGCTCCAACGCATCCAATGCATCCAATTTAGCCAAAAAGCCCTCATTATCCAAAGTTTTGGATAATTAAAATCATCCAAAGTCCAAAAGGCAACAAGGCAACAAGGGTACAAGGGAATAAGGGAACAAGGGAACAAGGGCTCAAGAGATCAAGGTCTCAATTGTCGGGGCATCAATTGTGTCAGGAAACGGACAAATTCGCTAAGTAGGATCGGATATCAATTAGATATAGTTTTGGACAATTAGTATTGGACAATTAGCTTCGGGCAATTAGCTTCGGGCAAATAGCTTAGTGGGCGGGGCAGGTTCCCCGGAAAGGTCAAAGGGGCATGGCAAGGGCCAAGGGCAAGGACAAGGCCGGGAAAGCCGACAAAATTGGCAAGGCTGCGGCCAAGGCCAAGGATACCGGCGGCATCAAGGTAAAAACCTCGGCCAGGGGAACCAAGGCCGGCGGCCGGGGCCGGAGGATTGTCCTTCCGGAGGTGTCCACGCCCAAGATACACAGGATACCCAGGATACCACCCGAGCTCCCGGCCTTGTTGTCCTTGTTTTTGGGGGTCGCGCTCCTTCTTTCCCTCTTATCCCACACGGCGGGCGATCTCTCGCTTGCCGAGGGCGCGCGTCCCGGCAACTACTGCGGAGCCCTTGGGGCCCTTGTGTCCGACCTGCTTGTGAGGGGCCTGGGCTTGGCGGCCTTCCTGCCTGTCCTCGCGCTCCTGCTCCCGCCCTACTACACCCTCACCAAGGCCGGCCGCGCCGTATCCATGGCCAAGGCCCTTGTGGGCCTCGCCATGGTCTCTTTCTCGATTCTGACGATGGCCGAGCTCATCTTCCCGGAGGGCCTGTCCCGCTACTGGGGCATAGAGGCAAAGGGCGGGGGCATTATAGGTGGGGCCCTTGCCGGGGGGCTTACCGGCATCCTGGGAAGGGTGGGGTCGCTCGCGGCCCTGCCGCCGCTATTGATTGCCGGCTTGCTGATGCTCTCGGGCCTGAGTCTCGCGGGCATCTGGCAGGCGCTGTCCGGATTCTCCCTTGACGCGAACGAGAGCAGGGGAAAACCCTTGGGCGCGGCCGAGGGCGCAGGGAAAGGCCTGTCGGCCTCCGGGCCCGAACAACAACCTGTAAGCGTCGCCAAAGCCCCCAAGGCGGCCAAGGCGGCGCCTCCCGAGCCGCCAGAGCCGCTTAAGATACGGGAGAAGCCCAAGCCGCAGCCAAAGCAGCCCGAGCCTCCCGAGCGGAAGGCGCAAGCCTCCGTGCTCGGCAGGAAGCCCGGGCCCTACCGGCTCCCGCCGCTGGATCTCCTGGATCCACCCAGGCAGCCCCAGGGCGGCGACCCTGGCGGGCTCAGCCGGGAGGAGCTAACCGCCAACGCGGGCCTGCTCGAGACCAAGCTCAGGGAGTTCGGCGTGGAGGGAAGGGTACTGGAGGTGGCGGGGGGACCCGTCATCACCATGTACGAGTACCAGCCAGCGCCAGGGATCAAGATATCCAAGGTGGCGGGGCTGGCTACTGACCTTGCCATGGCCATGAGGGCGGAGTCCATCCGGGTGGTCGCGCCCATCCCAGGGAAGGCTGCCATAGGGCTCGAGCTCCCCAACGAAAAGCGCGCCATCGTGACGCTTAGGGAACTTGTCGAGAGCCCCGCCTTCCAGAAGCTCCGCTCGCCACTCTCCTTGGTCCTGGGCGTCGACATAGTGGGGAGCCCGGTGGTGACGGATTTGGGCAGGATGCCGCATCTTCTTATCGCGGGTGCCACAGGCAGCGGCAAGTCGGTAGGCCTCGACTGCATGATCATGAGCATCCTCTTCAAGGCCCCGCCCAACCTCGTCCGCTTCCTGATGATAGACCCCAAGTGCGTGGAGCTGGCGCTCTACCAGGACCTGCCCCACCTCATACACCCGGTGCTGACGGATCCCGGCGAGGCGACCATGGCCCTCAGGTGGGCGGTCCACGAGATGGACGAGCGCTACCGGCTCATGGCGGGAAGGGGCGTGCGCAACATCCAAGGCTACAACGAGTCCCTGCCCACGAACGGGTCAAGGAACGGCATCGAGAGCATGCCCTACCTTGTCATAATAATCGACGAGCTAAGCGATCTGATGATCCAGGCCCCCAAGGACGTGGAGACCTGCATCATGCGCCTTTCCGCCAAGGCGAGGGCTGCCGGGATACACCTGATACTCGCGACCCAGAGGCCCTCGGTGGACGTGCTTACCGGCGTGATAAAGGCCAACCTGCCGACCCGCATATCCTTCCAGGTCGCAACCAAGTTCGATTCCAGGACCATACTGGACCAGGTGGGGGCGGAGCAGCTCCTGGGCAAGGGCGACATGCTCTTCCAGCCGCCGGGGGCCGCGAAGCTCAGCAGGCTCCACGGCGCCTACGTCTCGGATCTAGAAAAGAAGAAGGTGACCGACTTCATCCGCTCCCAGGCCCCGCCAGACTATCTCGAAAGCCTAGAGCCGCCCGCCGTGGAGAGCGAGGGGGCGTCCTCTTCCGGCAGGGACGACAGGTTCCAGGAGGCGGTGGAGCTGGTGCGCTCTTCCGGGAAGGCAACCATATCCTTCGTGCAGAGGCGCATGGGCGTGGGCTACAACCGGGCGGCCAACATAATAGAGCAGATGGAGAGGGAGGGCGTGGTAGGCCCCCAGGAGGGCGCGAGGCCCCGGGAGATTTATTGAGGGGCATATGTTAATGCCGGCCAAGGCGATATGGCTTTAATGGCTCCTTAAGCGATGCGAATAAGCGAACCACAACTAATAATATCGGCAGCTATCGGAAAATAACGACATCCATCGGAAAATGTCTGC
>JAITKK010000191.1 GCA_031278475.1 Deltaproteobacteria bacterium | reverse complement strand
TGTTGCATGACTTTGCTAATTTATGGTATGTTATTATATTTAAGTTTTATTTATATTTACTACTTTGGTGACAAATGCCTTCGCTCTTGGACAAGCTGTGGGACTCCCACGTAGTGAGCCGTTCCCCCGGCCAGCCCGACCTGCTCTACATAGACCGCCACCTGGTCCACGAGGTGACCTCCAACCAGGCCTTCGAGTCGCTGCGGGCCAAGGGCCGCCCCCTCAGGCGGCCGGATCTCACCTGCGGGGTGATAGACCACTCCATACCCACCGACGACCGCAGGCGCCCCCTGCGTGACAGGATAGCCGAGGCCCAGCTCTCCGCGCTCGAGAGGAACCAGAAGGAGTTCGGGCTCAGGGTCTTCTTCGGCGACCAGGACCCCCGCCAGGGCGTTATCCACGTCACCATGCCGGAGCAGGGGCTGATACTCCCGGGGCACTCGGTTGTCTGCGGGGACAGCCACACGGCCACCCACGGGGCCCTGGGGGCCCTGGCCTTCGGCATAGGCACAAGCGAGGTGGAGCACGTCATGGCCACCCAGACCCTGCGCCAGGCCAAGCCCAGGAACATGGCGGTGGAGATAGGCGGCATGCTCCCGGAAGGGGCCTCCGCCAAGGATCTGATACTCTTCATTATCAAGGAGATAGGCGTCGGCGGTGGCACCGGCCACGCCCTGGAGTACAGGGGCGGGCAGATATCCGCCTTCAACATGGAGCAGAGGCTCACCATCACCAACATGTCCATAGAGTGCGGCGCCAAGATGGGGCTCATGGCGCCGGACAAGGAGACCTTCCGCTGGCTGGAGGGGCGGCCCTTCGCGCCTTCCGGGGAGGATTTCACGCGGGCCGTGGGGGCCTGGGGGAAGCTCGCGACCGACCCGGGCCACGTCTTCGACAGGACCCTTCCCATAGACGCGGCCGGGGTCACCCCCAGGGTCACCTGGGGCACCAACCCGGCCCAGAACCTGCCCACCAGCGGGAAGATCCCAAAACCCGCCCACTTCGAGGGCCGCGAGGAGATGATGGCGGCCAGGAACGCCCTCGAGTACCAGAAGCTTGTCCCGGGCACCAGGATATCCAACATACCCGTCGACTACGTCTTCATAGGCTCCTGCACCAACGGCCGCTACGGCGACCTCGCCGAGGCGGCCGAGGTGTTCCGCCGCGGCAAGGTGAGGAAGGGCGTGACCGTCCTGGTGGTGCCGGGCTCCAGGACCGTCAAGAGGCGGGCCGAGGAGGAGGGCCTCGACAGGGTTTTCCTCAAGGCCGGCTGCGAGTGGCGCGACTCGGGCTGCTCCATGTGCCTAGGCATGAACCCGGACCTGGTGCCGCCGGGGAACCGCTGCGTCAGCACCTCCAACCGCAACTTCGAGGGCCGCCAGGGCCGCCTCGCCCTGACCCACCTTGCGAGCCCCGCCACCGCGGCCGCATCCGCCATAGCCGGGAGGATAGTCTCCGCGGCCTCCCTGTAGCAAAGAAACCAGGCGCCGCCCAGGGCGGGGCCGGCAGGTCACCCCAGATGCTGAAGACGGGCCAACCCACCATCCTCCTGGCGGACGCCAACATAGAGACGCTGGACAGGAACGCGGCGCTGCTCCTGGAGATGGGCCTGTTCAACCACCTCCACGCCGAGAACGGCTCCGAGGCCCTGGCCATGATCAAGAACTTCCGCCCGGACGTTTTGATCCTGTCCCACGAGCTGCCGGACATCCCGGGGCTCACGGTGCTCTCCAAGGTGCGCCAGATGGAGCCGGGCAACCAGAGCGCGGTCGTGGTCATCTACGGGGAGAAGGTGGACGACAGGCTCTACGCCAAGGCCGGGCGCATGGGCGTGGACAACCTGCTTGTCTGCCCCTACGACGCCGATACCTTCAAGAAGAAGATCCACAGGACCATCTACGAGGAAATCGACGTCAAGGCCGAGCAGGCCGAGGCGCTCGAAAAGGAGTGCAAGGAGCTCATGGTCGGCGGGAAGCTCGACGAGGCCCTGGACAAGTGCAACCAGATACTGGAGCTCAACGACAACGCCGAGGTCTACTACAACCTGGGCTACATCCTGAGCGTCAGGGGGAAGCTGGAGGAGGCCCTGGAGAACTTCAGGAAGGCCACGCTCATAAACGGCCAGCACGCCGGGGCCTACCAGCAGATGGGGCTCATCCACCAGAGGCTGGGGAACGCCGACGAGGCCCAGCGCTGCCTCGAGTACGCCGCCGAGCTCCACATGGTCCTGAACCAGGAGAGCGAGGCCGAGGAGATCATCAACACGGTTTTGGCCTTGCGCCCGAACACAACCAACGTATATAATACCTTGGGAATCATCTACAGGCACCAAGGGAGGCTACAGGAATCCGTCAAGGCCTACGAGAAAGCCATGAGGGTCCATCCCGAGGACGAGAACATCCTGTTCAACATCGCGAGGGTGTACCTGGACCTGAACGACATCCCCATGGCCCAGGGCTGCCTGAGGAAGGCCACGGCATTGAATTCTAATTTTACAGCCGCCCGCGACCTCCTCAGGGCGACCGAGCTTGGCCTTAAAATCAAGGTCTGAGAACAGGAGCGCGGCCCGGACGGGCGAATGCCGACCACCCTATGAGCGAAGCCAAAATCCCCCTTTCTCCTGAGATCCTGGTCTGCGGCCTGCGCATCAGGATTCTCGCCATGGAGACCACCAAGTCGAAGTGGACCACCATGCTCATCGGGGCGAGGCCAGGCCGCTTCCTCATATTCGACATGCCCAGGGCCAACAACATGCCGGTGAGGCTGGACGACAGCAGCCGCTGGGCGGTGAACTTCATCAGCCACGGGCAGATATTCAACTTCCACAGCGAGGTGGTGGGCTCCAGCTACAGGCCCTTCCCGGTGGTCTTCTTCTCCTACCCTGAACAGGTCGAGATATCCAACCTGCGCAACGACAAGCGCTACCCGGTGAACATCCCGGTGACCATAGAGACCACCACCGACTCGCCGCCCGTGCTCGTGACCAAGGGCCTGGTCCTGGACCTCTCCTGGGGCGGCTGCCTCGCGGCCTCGACGCTCCCCATCCCCCCCGACGTGGTGCTCTCCATGACCATCTACCTCGACAACGACAACAAGATCGAGGGCATCCAGGTGGAGAGGAAGAGCTCCCGCAGCAAGCAGGGCACCTTCTACACCGGATTCTCCTTCCTGCCGTCCAACCCTGTCCGGGTCACCGACAGGATAGGCGAGCTCATCTCCGACATCGAGAGCATGCCCCTTAGGATCTGAGGGCCGGGCCGGCACGGCCCGGGGCCCGCCGATACCGCAAGGCCCTTGGCCGGGGCCGCCCGCCCCCCCCGGGCCGCCCGCCCCGCCTGAACGGGCGGTTCCCTAAGAATTCTGTTGACAAACCAGCCCTTGGCTCCGTACAGTATTGGCCTTCGGCCCCTTGGCCGCGACCTATCCGGGCACTTCCGGCAAAAGGACCCCTTAGCCTATGAAAACCCTTCCAAAGATACTGATAGCCAGCCTCCTTGCCATACTCTTCGGCCTCCCGGGCTTGGCCCTGGCCCAGGCCCCGGAAAAGGCGGATCCCAAGGCGGATCCCAAGCCCGCCCCCCAGGGCGAGAAACCCAGGGCCAAGAGGCACCCCTCCTACTCGCTAAGGGGGGTCGACGAGCCGATTAGCCCCGACTCCGTCCTCAACCCCAGCTTCGTGGTCTCCACCGAGTACAAGATAGCCCAGAGCTCCATCTGGCGCAGCAGCTACATCCCCGAGAGGCTGGTGGGCCTGGACGTGGGCGACGTGGACGGCGACGGCAAGAACGAGATGGTCTACGCGACCAGGCGGAACGTCTACGTGTCCCGCCTCGACGGGGGCACCTACACCGTGCTCGCGAACTTCGCCATCCCGGACAACACCACGATCATAGCCCTGGACGTCTTCGACGCGAACATGGACGGCCGCAAGGAGATCTTCGTCTCCGCCCAGAAGCCGGGCACCGCCGAGGCCAACTCCCACGTGCTCGCCTACAACGGCGGGAAGACCCTGGAGGTCCTCGGGAAAAACATAAACTACTACCTAAGGGCCGTGGGCGAGGAAGGCAAGAAGTCGCTGATAGCCCAGAAGCCCGGGACCAGCACCAGCGAGTCCTACAGCGGCGGGGTCTTCTACGCGAGCTTCGACGGGGGCAGGATCTCCACCAGCTCCAAGCTCAACCTACCCCTGGGGGTCGACATCTACAACTTCAACATGGGGACCCTGGGCGAGGAGAGGATGCAGCTCACCGCCTTCATAAAGTTCCCGACCGAGCACCTCAACCTAGTGGACTCCGGCGGTGGCAAGGTCTGGGAGAGCCACGACGAGTACGGCGGCAGCATCAACCACATAGAGCGGCTCAACTACGGCGACAACAACAGGAACCTGGATTACCTGCCCACCCGGATAATCATCGGGGACATCGACATGGACGGCACCAACGAGGTAATCGTCGCCAAGAACAACCTGGGCGGCACCAGGCTCTTCAGGAACCTGCGCTCGTTCAACTCGGGCTCCATCGAGGCCAGGAAGTTCGTGAACCTGTCCCTTATCCCCTTCTTCAACAGCGGGAACATGCAGCAGGGCCCGGCCGTGGACTACCAGCTGGCCGACTTCGACAACAACGGCACCAAGGACCTGGTCATAGCCATTGTGATCGACCCGGGGAGCGGGATGATGAGGGACGCCCGTTCCATTATCTTCTCGCTTAACAACCTCTACGTCGTGAACCCCGAGGACACCCCGCCGGCCCCTGTAGCGACCCCGGCGGCCATACCCCACCTCCCGCCCCCCAAGAAGGAATAGCCAAGGGGGCAGGGGCTCGGGCCTCTCAAGGCCCTTTCGGAACCCGTCAAAAAGGCCAAAAGGCCCCTGCCGCTTGCGCGGCTGAGGCAAAACGGTTATAATTCGCAATCCCCGGGACACTGGGCTAGGAAGGCCCTTCCCCCCGGCGGGGCGATTTTGGCATCCCCTTGGAACGGGCATGGCAGAGCATGGGCCATGCCGCCGAGTCATGGAGAGGTGTCCGAGCGGCTTAAGGAGCACGATTGGAAATCGTGTGTGGAGCAATCCACCGGGGGTTCGAATCCCCCTCTCTCCGCCATTTAATTTGCGTCCAATGGATCCCAAATCGCCCCGGGACTTCCCAAGACCCCTGAAAACCCTTGGTTTTTGGGGGTCTTGGCATTTTTGGCGTTTCCAGCCAACGGCTTTCCGCTCCACCGGTTTTCCCAACCAACCGCTTTCCGCTTTTTCGCACCGAGAACGAGGGAAATCGCCTCTGATTGGCTGAATAGGTTGGCTGCCGAAAGCGCACGGCGCATAGGGGGGCTGCGGGTTTAGCACATGCAAGATGCGCCCTTTTGTTTGCCCACGAACGGGCCGCTTTTAATCACATTTTACTTGACTCTCAAGCACGCCGAAATTCCCAAGAGGCATTTGTCAGAAACAACACCTGTTACAAAAAACGCGCATGATGTGGCCTATCAAGGGAAATTGCCCGACAATTCCCATGCTTTCCTTCTACTGAGAAATCACGCCTTTTAGGAACAGCTATTCTCTGAAATCAGGCGATAAATATAAAGTTGTAAAATGATTGCAAACACTGGCATTTGAGGACAATGGTCCTTGCCAGACGCAGTAAGGCGGGAAAGCCTGGGTCGTTGCGAACAGCTGTGAGCTTTGCCAAGGGCTTAAGTAGCATGCTGCCAGTGGAGGCTTGCATGCCCTGAAATAACGGTGGTTGGGAAAAATAAATGCGGCACCATGTTAATGATGCCGCATCTAAGGAAATCAACAATGGAAGTACAATTTCGTTGGTTGAACCGTATCCTGTGCGGTAAAGGCAAGATTTTAAGGCAAATTTGAAAAGGCAAACGAAGACAAAGGAATAATAACAGAGGATATGCAATCGTTAATGGTCTTAGCCGACTAACATAGGTTCGCCGTGGACACGCAAGTGATAGTACGTCAAACGTGAGCCACAACGCGATAGGACAGTACGATCATGAAGTTGGGTATTTAAAGACCATTTACCGATAGCCCTGACTACGCCGTCTGGTTGGGCTTGTGCATCGTCTTCCTTGCCAACGCCGTAGCAGGGCGCACTACCGCAAGGTTTGAGTAGATTTCGCTCGGCGAGGCGTTTGCCATTTCCTTCATGAGCTTGCCAGGCCTGAAGGAAATACTGTACTTGGCGGGAATCTCGATATTCTCGCCAGTCCTTGGGTTCCGGCCTGTCCGGGCGGCTTTCTTTCTTACGTGAAAGGAGCCGAACCCCATCAAGGCCACGCCTTCATGCCGGCTGATTGAACTCATGATTTCAAAAAGGGTTTTGACGATCGTGTTGTCCGCATCCTTGGCCTTTAGGCCCGTGGACTGCACAACGGCGGCTACTAGGTCATTCCGGTTCATTTACACCTCCTTCAAGTGATAATGTGCCATAAGATTTAAAGGCACATAAGGCTAATCAATCTGTACTTGACATAGGACAAAGGCTTGCGACCTAGGACTTCAGAACAAACGCTAATAAGATTATCAATGTTAAAACAAGGCCTCGGCAAAACCTGAGCACCAAAACCGTTCCCACGATTGGAAAATGGGGTCAGAGGATGCCCTAAACGGGTATCAACCGTGTTGGCTTTGGCAAGACCTTGGGAGCCCATCAGTTCACCGTCTGGGACCCCTTCTGGGCGGGTTTCCTTGCCAAAGCGGTGGAGGGGCGGGCCAGCGCCAGGGTGGAGTTCCTCACGTTGGGGGAGGAGTTGGCCATTTCCTTCATGAGCTTTCCGGGCCTGAAGGATATGCTGTACTTTGCCGGAATCTCGATGTTTTCGCCGGTCCTAGGGTTCCTGCCGATCCGGGCGGCCTTCTTCTTCACGTGGAAAGAGCCGAACCCCATCAAAGCCACACCCTCGTGCCGGCTTATCGAATTCATGATTTCGTAAAGGGTTTTAACGATAGTGTCGTCCGCATCCTTCGCCTTGAGCCCCGTTGAATGCGCGACGGCATTGACCAAATCATTCCGGTTCATAGACACCTCCATAGTTGGTCGCCCTCTCCAGCACAGCGACCTTATATGTTATACCTAAATGGTATAAAGACACCCAGAAATCATTAAGCCGAAAGTTAAGCTATGACTTAAGATTAATGGGATAAAGGCAATTCGGTAAAGAGCAAACAAAATGCTGTGTTTCGGCGATTCAGGGACAGATTTTGTGGCGGACTCGGGCCAAATTAGGTTTGTTATGCGGGGTTTGAGTTTTTCAGAACGGCATTTTGTCCGATTAGAATGGTTTTGGGGCTTTGTGGCTTTGCTCAAACAAATCCCAGCCTTGTAAAACGTCAGGCAAGGATTGGCCAGATCCCAAAAAGCAGGACATTTGGGTTCGACATAACAGCCGAATTATCGCGAATTTTAGGTCTTTTTAGAGTTGCGAGGTGTGAAACCCGGCATGCTGGATGACGGGTTTTATTTTGAATTAAGAGGTGGGTATTCTGATTATGGAAAATTATTCAAATTTGAAATTTTTTTTGAATCAAATTCGCACTTTCTACCCGCTCATCTTCCCGGCCTGATTGTGCTTTTGGCATGTCACTGAATTTAAGTGCATTATATTTATCAAATTTCATCATGTCAAGCATTTCAATCGTTTTCAAAGATATTACTTATTTTCCCAAAACGCTTGTTTTGTCTTAAATTTAAATATCAAATTAAAAAAAATGAACTTTTTCGGTAAAAAATCCCTTAAAAAAATTTCCCTTGAAAGAGCTGTAGCCAAGCCAAAAAATTTAATCTTTAACACTACAATTAGATAATATTATATATAAAGTTTCATAATTATAAATTCTAAGCTGTATAATACCTATTTTACTTCTTAAATTTTAGATAATCTTAATTTCAGGCATAAAAAAATCAATATTTAGTGTCATCTGCCATTTTTAATATCTCTTATCCAAAAATTTTGATTGCATTTTCGCCGCTTTTGAGCTATATAACACTAGCCATCGAGTTTTGGTGGGTGTAGCTCAGTTTGGTCAGAGCGCCAGGTTGTGGCCCTGGAGGCCGTGGGTTCAAGTCCCATTACCCACCCCATCCAAACAAGTGCCGAAGTGGCGGAATTGGTAGACGCACGGGTCTCAAAAACCCGCGAGATTATTCTCATATCGGTTCGACCCCGATCTTCGGCACCACGGCAATCCTTATGACATTGGCACGATTTGCCTGATTTAGGGTCGAACTTAATCAGCGTGCCTTGTCCCAAATGACATATTGTGTTTCACAAGCTTGGTGTTTTTCCCCTTTACCGAGAACAATGCGTTTTCGGTTTTTTTTGCCTTGGCGAGCATCGCGCCCTGAACCTTGGCAGGGACCTTAACCGGCGTTCCTAACAAGGCACCCAAGGCATTCAACCCAAAAAGCGTACAGAACAAGCACTTTGGCAAATTTTGGCTTTCTTGCGAAAAGCCGCCCCCCACCTGAGGCAATCTAATGGTTAAAGCCAATAGGCGAGGTTCCCTTCCAAATCGCAGCTAACGTAAGGCATCTTCCATGCAAGCGTCATTTTGCGCTTGGAAAGCCATGTCCCCGCATAATCGGCAAATGGCGCTTCGTCAAAGCGTGCCTGCCATGGGCTTTCCGGAGCCAGGGCTTCGGCCTGGAAGCGGTTTTTGGCCCAAAGAGCCCCAAATCGTTTCAAAAATGAAACAATGATGGGATCGCTCTTTTCCAAAATTTAGTGGCGAGCCCATTCTAGTGAATTTTTCCGGCCTTTTCAAACCTTTTGCCTGCCTGGGCCCTCAATTTCGGCTAATTCCGGGATTATGGCCGCTTTTCAGTGCGTGATGGGCCCTCCCGCGGCTTAACCACCAATCCTTCCAACGCTTTCCAGATAGCTAAGCTTTTTCCCACTATTCCCGGCATTCCCGGGACTTGCCTTTCGATACCCATCCCTCCACGCCTTTCCTCCCCTTGCCCATATACCCAAGAATTGCCTTTATTGGCCATTGCTTCCAGCCTTGGCCCCTGGCTCTGGCGCGTCTCGGGAAAGTTCGTTCCTTGCATGAAGTTATATTTTTCAAATTACCAGCGAAATATAGCAAATTACCTGCATTTTTCAACCATATCATCCAATAACGGAAACCTGGAATGCTAAATTCAACCCCCATCCCATAGGGCCCAGGGAATCAGGGCGGGGGAGGGCGCCCCCACCGCTTGTCCAGCCCAAAAGGTCCCCGGCTTTTTACCCTAGCTTGAATCCACACCACTTCAGGGCTATTATGGGATAGGGACATAGCGGCAAAATGCCGCCAAAACAACCGAAAGGAACGCCCGATGCAGAACGCCACCATCCTCGCGACACTTGCCATCGCCGTGGCCCTTGCCATGCTCGCCCCGCAGGCGCTCTTGGCCCAAGGGCTGGAAAAGCCGGCTGCCCCAGGGGATCCCTTCGTAAAAGGGGATCATATGACAGAGTTCAAGCTTCCCTCCGCCGCAAAGACCGATAGCGGCACCTTCAAGGGCTTCGACTATGAAAAGTCCTCAAAATCCTTCGACCGGCTGGTCATCAAGAACGATGCGAAGCCTTATACCCAGTACCAGAAGGACAGGGCCTTCGATGGCTCCGGCGCGGCCTACGACCGCGAGTTCGGGGGCAGGGACGCCATGAAAGAGTTCAAGAAGATAGAGGCTGACATGCTGAATCACCAGCCAAAACAGCAATAATCTATCTAATACCACAAAAATATTATAATTAGGATTATAATTTTGATATTTACTGTATAATTATTATGGTTTTAAAAATTTTTTGCATGATAAAGTTGCCCAGAACATTGAAATGCCGCCAAAACTAGCTACAATAGCGGTTAAGTGGATCCGCCCGGGATCCCTAGCCGGGATCCAAGATCCCGCGCCACTAGCATGCAACCGCACCCTTCGGCTCCGCCCCACCGGGGCTTGCGCCACAAGCTGACCCTATGCCCACACCTTGCCCCAAGATCCCGCTGCTGGCCGCAACGCTACTGGCCCTTCTCGCGCTGGCCCCCTGCGGGGCCTTGGCGCAGACGGAAGGCCTTGACCCGCCAGACCTTCTGAAGACCATAGAGAGCGGCTACCTGGCCCACCGGCGGGGGGACTACGACGAGGCCATCGCCATATACTCCACGGCCTTGAGCCGCCGCGGGCTCACCACCAAGCAGAGGGCGGTGACATACCTCTTGCGCGGGGAAGCCAAGAGGGACAAGGGCGACATCCTGGAGGGCGTCTACGACTTCACGAGGGCCCTAAGGCAGTGGCCCAACTACCCGCAGGCCGTGTTCTTCAGGGGCCAGGCGCTCGCCATGCTGGACAGGCAGCCGGAGGCCCTGAAAGACCTGACCCGGGCTGTTGAGCTGGATCCCTCCAGGGAGAGCTACAACACCAATTTGCTGCTGTTAAAGAAGAAGATGCAGGCGGCCGGGCTCCCGGTGGACGTCACCGACACCAACCTTGTAATAGAGATCCCAAAAGAATAAGCCCCGGAGGCGGGGATGATCCTGCCCCGCCCCGGGGCCTTGTTGCGTCCTATGGCCTTGTTATGGCCTAAATTAAGGCTTTGTCATGGCCTTGTCATGGCCTTGTTATGGCCTTGTTATGGCCTTGTTATGGCCTTGTTATGGCCTTGTCATGGCCTTGTCATGGCCTTATTATGGCCTTGTTATGGCCTCTTTGGCAGCCCTGCCATCATCGCCCTCAGGGGGCCTTTATTAGGGCCGCAAGCACCAGGAAGTTCACAATCATGGCCACCAGGACGGCTGCCGAGCCCTTGTCCTTGGCGTCCTTTATCCGCTCGTTGAAGCCCGGCGACACAAGATCGCAGATATCCTCTATGGCGGAGTTCATTATCTCGGCAAGCGGGATCAACAGGTAGGTGGCGATTAGGGCTAGCTTCTTCCACAGGGGCCAGTGGACAAGGCACATGACCGCCACCAAGACTACCAGGGCCACGGTCTCGAGCTTGACGGACTCCTCCTTCCTAAAGGAGGCTAGTAGGCCCGCGAGCGAGTAGCGCATCGCCGACACGGCTCTGCTTGGGATGTTCAGAAGGGCTTTAAGCATCCTTTTCCTCCGTCTCCGCCGGTGAGGGTTTGCCGCCTTCAGGCAGGCCACCAAGGATCCTCTCCGCGCACAGGATAAGGACGTAGCGCCCGGAGTCGCTTAGCAGGGCGAGGCCCCGCAGGGGCCTCGCCCTGATGAGCCCTGATGCCGCGAGGCCGCCCAGGAGCCGGTAGAGCTCCCTTGCCGGCCTGTCGACTAGGAGCGAGCTGGCCCTGTGCCAGCCGTCCGTCCTTTTGGCAAGGGCAGTCAGAAGGGCAAGGCGCCCGCCGCCTACGCCTAGCCCGTAGCGGGCCAGTAACTCGTCCTGGCCCTCGGCCTTGAGGAAGGACTCGTAGAGATCGCTTAGGTTCCTGCGGTCCTTGGCCCTGCTCCCGATCCCTGAGAAAAGGGCCCTTATGGCGGACATGGCCTCACAGAGCATCCCAGCACCCCTGTGGCATCTGGCTCCACGGCCACTCTGGCTCCGGATTGCAGGATAGGCTCATGGGTTCCTTGGTAACCGGGTGCGACAGACCGAGGCTTTGGCAGTGAAGCCCGATTGCGTCCGTGCCGAAAGGGCCCGGGTCCCCGCCGTAGAGGAAGTCGCCAAGGATCGGATGCCACAGGTCGGCCAATATGGCCCTTATCTGATGCCGTATGCCGGTATCCACCGCCACCCGCAGAAGGGAGAGCGCGCCTTCGTTTGCGAGAAGGCTCCAATCAAGGCGCGCCGGGCGGCCCTTGGGGGCCTTTACTATCCTTGTCACCCCGTCCACCCTTGTCAGGTTCGCGCCCACGCTCCCCCGCAACCCGTCGATCTTTCCGTGGCAGAGGCAGAGGTAGGCCTTCCTGACCTCTTTGTCCCTGAACTGCCCGCTTATCCTTCCCGCCGCCTTGGAGGTCTTGGCCCAGCACAGGACCCCCGAGGCCGGCCTGTCCAGGCGGTGGCAGGGCGCGAGGAAGGCGTCCCCGGGCTTGGACCACCGGGCCTTGAGGTATTCCTTGCCCCAGCCGAGCAGCTGGGGCCTGTCGCTCCCGTCCGGCTGGGAGAGCCATCCTGCGGGCTTGTACAGCGCGAGGACCTGTTTGTCCTCGTATATCACGAAAGGGTTCCCCATGGGCCGCTCCAAAAATAATCCACACGAAGGGGCCGGAGCCGCGCGGCAGGGCCCCCGCCGGGCATTATAGCGGCACAAGGGCGGTTTTTGCCATGCAAAAGGATCGAGAGGGCGAGATAGCCGAGGGCTTTCTCCTTGCGGGGCTCGGCCTGGGCGCGACCGAGCTCAGGCGGTTCGCGCTCCTGGACTCCCTGCTAAAGGAGAGGAACGAGGCCCTGGACCTGACGAGGATAGAAAGCGACGCCTCAATAGTCAGGAAGCACTACGTGGACTCGGTGCTCGCGGGTAACCTTGTGAGGGAGGAAAGCGGGACCCTGCTTGACCTTGGGAGCGGGGCCGGGTTCCCGGGGCTCCCCATCGCCATAACCCGCCCGGGGCTTACGCTGCTGCTCGCCGAGCCGCGGCTTAAAAAGCTCCGCTTCCTGGAGGAAGCCGTGGGCCTTCTGGGGCTCGCGAACGTAGAAATCTACCCGCACAAGGTTGGCCCGGGGTTCGACAGGGAAGCGGACGCGGTGATAACCCGGGACTTCCTTCCCCTGTGTGACACGCTCGAGCTATGCAGGGGCATCCTCAAGCCTGGCAAGACGCTATACCTGCTGAAGGGCGCGGGGCTAGACCGGGAGCTTGGGGACGCCAAGGGCAGGGGGCTCATGGAAGGCTGGGAGACACTCGAGAAAACCCCCTACGCGCCGGAAGCCTGGAAAACCAAGCGGTTCGTGCTGCGCCTGCGCAGGAAGGGCGGGGGATCCTTAAGCGAGGGGCGGGTTCGGGCCCCCAAGGTGACCGAGATAGCCCCCAAGGTGACCGAGATAGCGAGCGAGGCGAACCCAAGGCTCAGGCGCCTCCTGGGGCTGCTTCAGGGAAGGAAGGCCAAAAAATCCGGGGAGACCCTTCTGTTCGGTAGGAAGGCCTGCTCTGAGGCACTCGCCAACCACCCAGGCCTTGCAAGGGCCCTCATCGCAAGGAACATGGGGGAACTCGATGGGCTGAAGGTCCCGGAGGGCGCTGGGATCATACTTCTCCGGCCAGAGACCTTCCCAAAACTTGACGCCTTCGGCACGGGTCCCCCGATACTGCTCATGGCTGTCCCGGAACTGAATGAGGCCGATCTTCTGGGCCCGTCTTCGGGCATCAGGCTCTTCGTGCCCTTCCAGGACCCGGCTAACGTTGGGACCATTGTGAGGACCGCGACCGCGGTGGGCGTAAGGACGGTCCTTTTGAGGGAGGCGGCCAACCCCTTCCACCCCAAGGCCCTGCGGGCCTCGGGCCCGCTCGCCTTCGGGGCTGGCCTTGAGAGGGGCCCCTCATTGGCCGAACTCGCGGGAGCCGGTATCCCAAGGCTTTACGCCCTGTCCGCGAGGGGGAGGGACATCAATGGCTTCGACCCCGGGCCCGGGCCGCTGAATCTTGCCATGGGCCTCGAGGGCCCTGGCCTTGACGGGCTCTTCCCGGAGGACGGAAGGCTCTCCATCCCGATGGTGGGCGATGCCGAGTCCCTGAACGCCTCGGCCGCCGCCGCCATGGCGCTCGCAATCCTCTTACCCAGGCTTAGGAGCTGAAAAAGGCCGGAGGGTACCGCCGGCCTTCCGGGCTGGCGCCGGGGCCTCGGGCCCCGGCGGCAAGGGTTCGCTTGGGCAATGGCTAGACGGTTATGTCCAGCTTGGTCCCCACGCCGGTCATCAGGGCGATTGCGAAGAGCGCCGTCTGCTGCTGCTGGATAATCAGCTTCTGCTTCGCGGCGAGTTCGATTGCCCCCAGTGCCAGCTCGCTCTGCTTCTGCTGGCTGTCCAGGAGCTCCTTTACCAGGATGCCCGGGATGCTGTTGGCGGCATTGTTCACGAACATGTCACCCTCCGTGGTTGTTGATTGGGACCCCTTGCCTGGGATCCCTCCGATACCCATTTCTTATCGGACGGAAGGAGACGATTCTTGAGTGAAAAGGGCGCTTGGCCGCAACTATTCGGAAACGCTTAGCTTCAGGTTCTTGCCAGCTTTGAAGTAGGGGAGCCTTTTGGGCTTGACTGTCACAAGCTCGCCGCTTCTTGGGTTGCGGCCGAGGTAGGCCTTGTAGTCCTTCACCACGAAGGACCCGAAGCCCCTTAGCTCCACCCTCTCGCCCGCGAGGATGCCCTCGGTCAGGACCTCGAAGAAGATGGATACCATCCTGTGGCTTTTGACGA
>JAITKK010000036.1 GCA_031278475.1 Deltaproteobacteria bacterium | reverse complement strand
AAAATTATTTCTCAAAGCTTGCGCGGGACTATTGCAAAATGCACTTTTTGAGGCTTTCGTCAAGGTACAATCGATATTTGCGGGTGTCGCGGGATTATTGCAAATGTTCCATCTTTGAGTAATTCGTCCTGGAATATCTTTTTTACTTCATCCCATACCCGCAAATGTCCATCCATGTCCACGCATGTCCACCAATGACCCCCCCGTGCCCGCCCTTGCGGCAAGGCAAGTGGGCATCCATAACAATGCCGCAAATTCTATATTTGCAATCACATAAATGCCTTCATGGTCCCCCGTGCGTCAAGGCCCCCCCCCCGGTCTTGGCCAAAAGGCCGGCATCATGTAAAGTAGGCAGCAGATCCGGGTTGGCCGGGCGGCCGCCGGGTCCCTAGGGACCGGGAGGAAAGTCCGGGCTCCGCAAGGCACGGCGCTGGCTAACGGCCAGCGGGGGAAACCCCGGGAAAGCGCAACAGAGAGCAGACCGCCGGAGGCCCTCCTCCGGCAAGGGTGAAAGGGTGAGGTAAGAGCTCACCGGCCGCCTGGGCGACCAGGCGGGCCAGGCATGCCCCGCCGGGAGCAAGACCTAATAGGGGAACTACAAAGCCGCCTGCTTTGTTCCCGGGTTGGTCGCTTGAGCGGGGGGGAGACCCCCCGCCTAGACGAATGGCCGCCGGGGGCGAGAGCCCCCCACAGAACCCGGCTTACAGGCCGGCCCGGATCTTTTTCAACACGCCCGGCGAAAACCGGGGGAAGCCATCCCGGGGGCGTTGCCCCCGGGAACGCGCCACTGGGGGTTTTCAATATGGGGTCGGACAGCGTTTCAGGCGAGGACACCTTCCTGGCCCTCGACATCGGGGGCACCAACGTGAAATGCGGGCTTGTGACCCGCTCCGGGGCGATCCTTGGGACCCACAGCTTCCCCACCCAGGAGGCAAGCGGCCCCGAGCCGCTCATCCGGCTAATCGCGGGGCGCCTTAAGGGCCTCGCGGGCCGCCACGCCGCGGGCAGGCGCCCCAAGGCCATCGCCATGGCGGCCCCTGGCTGGCTCAAGGCCAGGGAAGGGATCGTGGTGGTGGCTCCCAACATCCCCGGCTGGAAGGACGTGCACATATCGAAGCTCATGGGCGAGGCCCTGGGCATCCCCGCCCACCTGGAGAACGACGCCAACCTCTACGCCCTGGGGGAGTGGCTTGGGGGGGCCGGCAAGGGGCACGACAACATGGTGGGGGTGACCCTGGGGACAGGCGTGGGCGGCGGCCTGATACTGGAAGGGAGGCTCTGGGCCGGGCCCTCGTATTCCGCCGCGGAGATAGGGCACATACCGCTGGGTGGCAACGACAGGCTCTGCGGCTGCGGCCGCAGGGGCTGCCTTGAGACAATCGCCTCGGCGACCGGGGTCGCCCAGGTCGCGAGGGAACGGCTGCTTGCCGGGGAAAAGACCATTTACGAAGGGGCCCCGGACCGGCTCACCTCCGAGCTCATGGTGGGCCTCGCGGGGAAAGGGGACCCTCTCTCGCTAGCGGCCTTCCGGGAGGCCGGCGAGGCCATAGGGTTGGTGCTCGCGTCGATCTTCAACATCCTGGGGATAGACACGGCCGTAATCGGCGGCGGCGGGGCAGGGGCCTTCGAATTCCTGAAACCCCCCATCATGGGGGTCCTGGGCCGCCAGGTGGTCGCCTCCGACCTCGGGGATCTTAAGGTGCTCAAGGGGACCCTGGGCGGCGACGCCCCCTTCGTGGGCGCCGCCGCCCTGCTCACCGAGCTGGGCCACTGAGAGCCCCCTGGGTCAGCCTTTGGGGCATCCGCGGCCCGCCCCTTGGGGCCATGGCCATTCCCAAATAACCGGCTTATTCAAGACGCAATGCGCATGTAGTGATAAAACACTTCATCCCGGCCCTCGGGATCCTCCCTGCCGCCGCGTCCTGGCAAGCAGTGCCAAGCCCGCAGGGCCGAGAGGCGCCTCCCGGGATTATTTTTGGGCTGGCCCCAGGGCATTCGCCCTTTCATTGCGGGGGCGTCGGCAAACCCCTGCTGTTTGCGGGCAACGCGCCAGGCCCTGTGCCCGAAGGTCCCATCCTCCTTCCTCCTTTCTCCTTCCTTAATTCCTCCATTCTCCTCCCTCCATCTTCCATCCCCCATCCAACTTCCTCCATCCCCCGGCATCCATCCCCCATCCTTCGCCATCGCCTGCGGGAAAATCACTCAAAGTCGCGGCCCATCCCTGGGCGCGGGGCCTAAATCGCATTCCCATGGGCCGGAACAAGGCGTTTTCCCGCGGTTTTCCTGTTTTGACAGGATTTTCACACGCGCATGACATGTGCCCGCAGGATATGGGCCAAAATGCGTCATGGGCGCCGAGCCATGACCGCGGGGCCATGGCAGGGTGGCCGGCGCGACCAGCGCCCGGCTTTTGCGCAAGGGGGTACCCGATCCCAGTGGTTTCGGATCCCACAAGCCCCCGTTCCGCCGGGACTTGCGGGGCCAAAGGCATCCTGGTGTGCTATACTGGTTCGGTTCCTTCCTGGGCGGGCCTTGGCTCCCGGACAGGGCTGCGAAACCCCTCTCGCAGGCCTGGAAGGCCAGGGCCCGGGCCGGGGAGGGCCCCGAACCCGAACCAACACAGGCCCCAGGCCTTGCCTTGGGCAAGGCCTGGGGCCATGCCGGCACCCGCCGCAGAAACTCTGGTGCGCCCATGACCCTTCACCCGCTGCGCGGGAAGCCCGCGCCCCTGGACAAGATCATCAACGTCCCCTCGCTGATTTCCGACTACTACACCTTGGAGCCCGCGGCCCCGGTGGCCTTCGGGACCTCGGGCCACCGCGGGGCCGCCACCCGGGGCTCCTTCAACGAGGGCCATGTCGCGGCCGTCGCGGCCGCGGTGGTGGAGTACCGCCGGAAACAGGGCTACAAGGGGCCCCTTTTCCTGGGCTTCGACACCCACGGGCTCTCGGAGCCGGCCTGGAGGAGCTGCCTGGGCGTGCTGGCAGCCGCTGGCGTGAAGACCGTGCTGTCCAAGGGGAGGGAGTTCTCGCCCACGCCCGTGGTGTCCTTCATGATCCTGGAGCACAACCGGAGGAACCCGGACGCGCTCTCCGACGGGCTGATAATCACGCCCAGCCACAACCCGCCCACGGACGGGGGCATCAAGTACAACCCGCCCCACGGGGGCCCCGCCGACGTGGACGTGACCGACTGGGTGCAGAAGAGGGCCAACGAGCTGATGGCCGACCGCAAGTCAATAAAGAGCCTGGGGCTCGCCGAGAGCCTGAAGTCGGGCCTCGCGGAGGAGCGGGACTTCGTTACCCCCTTCGTGGAGGCCCTGGGCGAGGTCGTGGATCTGCCGGCCATCAAGTCCTCGGGGCTGAGGCTCGCGGCCGACCCACTGGGCGGCTCCGGGGTCCACTTCTGGGACCGCATAGCCGAGCGCTGGGGCGTCAGCATCACGGTAGTGAACCCCAAGGTGGACGCGTCGTTCTCCTTCATGCCGCTCGACTCCGACGGGGAGATAAGGATGGACTGCTCCTCGCCTTACGCCATGGCCAACCTTTTGGAGTCCGGGAAGGGCTACGACCTCGCGTTCGGGAACGACCCCGACTTCGACCGCCACGGCATAGTGTCCGGCGGCGGGCTCATGAACCCCAACCACTACCTGGCCACGGCCATCCACTACCTCATGGGGAACCGCCCCAAGTGGGGCCCCAAGCTGAGGATAGGGAAGACCCTGGTGTCCTCCTCCATCATCGACCGGGTGGTGAGGGGGGCCGGCCACGAGCTCTACGAGACGCCCGTGGGCTTCAAGTGGTTCGTCCCGGGGCTTCTCTCGGGCGAGCTCGCCTTCGGCGGCGAGGAGAGCGCCGGGGCCTCCTTCCTGCGCATGGACGGGACACACTGGACGACCGACAAGGACGGCTTCTGCATGGCCCTGCTGGCGGCCGAGATAATGGCCAAGACCGGGAAGGCCCCCCACGAGATCTACAAGGCCCTGACCGAGAAGTACGGCTCCACCGACTACGAGAGGGTGGACTCCCCGGTAACCCCCAGCGAGAAGGAAAGGCTCGCCTCGGTCAGGCCCGAGGAGCTGGTGGGCAGGAAGGTGGCCGGGAAGTCGGTCACCTCGGCCTGGCTAAGGGCCCCTGGTAACGACGCCCCCATAGGCGGGGTGAAGGTGAACCTGGAGGACGGCTCCTGGTTCGCCGTGAGGCCCAGCGGGACCGAGCCCAAGATGAAGCTTTACGCCGAGAGCATGAGCGGCCCGGATTTCAAGAAAAGCCTCATAGAGGGGGCCCCGGGCCTTATCTTCGGGGGCTGAGCCCCGTCGTGGGGACGGCCGCCCCAATGCGATTTGCGACGCCCCCCCTGGGCCAAGGGCCCCGGGGGGGCCTTCCGAACACCAATTGACACCCGCTTAATCGGAAAGGAGCCAATCCAAGCCCCTCGCCCCCATCCAAAGACGATCCCGGCAGGCGCCCGCCGGGGCCAAGGGCCCCGGCGGGGCCGGCCTCGCCCTTCGGCCGGGATGGGGGTCAGGGCCCTGTTTTGCTTTTTTATGTCCCCCCACGAATCCACCGGCCGCCTCGGCGGCCTGCTCTCCTCCATCCGGCTCAGGAACCGCTGGGGAACCCCCCAGGGCTACCGCGAGCTGCTCTCCCTGGCGCTCCCCCTGGTTTTCTCGAACATCGCGATGACCATCATGATGTTCACGGACAGGATCTTCCTGAGCCGCCATTCCATCATCGCCATAGCGGCGGCGCTCCCCAGCGGGGTCGTCCTCTTCCTCATCCAGTCCGTGTTCATGGGCCTTGTCACCTATTCGGGCATATTCGCCGCCCAGTACGTGGGCGCGGGCAGGCCCAGGAGGGCGGCCACCGCCCTGTGGCAGGGGCTGTGGCTGAGCCTTGCCCTGGGCTTCGCGATGTGGGCCCTGTTCTTCGTGAGCGAGGGCTTTTTCAGGTCCGTGGGGCACTCGCCCGAGCTTGTGGCGGCCGAGACCGTCTACTTCGACACCCTTCTCATCTGCGTGCCCCTGGGCCTGTGCATGGCCACCATGTCCTCGTTCCTGTCCTCGCTGGGGATGACAAGGATAGTGATGCTGGTGAACTTCGTGGGCACGGGATTGAACATCCCGTTGGACTACCTGCTCATATTCGGCTTCGACCTGGGCTTCGTGAAGGTCGAGGCCATGGGCATTTTCGGGGCGGCGGTTGCGACCGACATATCCTGGTGCGCGAGCACGCTTCTTTTCGTGTGGTGCTGCTTCAACAACCGCATGGAGAAGGCCTACGGGACCAGGAGCATGTGGCGCGGGGACTGGGCCCTCATGCGGAGGCTCGTGAAGTACGGCTACCCCTCCGGGGTGCAGCTCTTCCTGGAGGTCTTCGCCTTCACCTTCTTCGCGTTCGCGGTCGCCAAGCTGGACGAGCTCACCCTCGCGGCCAACAACATGGTGTTCTCGCTTGAGAACATAAGCTTCTTCCCCATACTCGGCGTGGGGCAGGCCGTCAGCATCATGGTGGGCCAGGCCGTGGGCAGGGGCGCGCCCCGGGACGGGGAGAAGGCGGCCGTCACCGGGATTGTGGTGAGCTCCGTCTACGTCTTGGTCCTCTTGGTATTTTTCTTCTTCTTCCCGCGCTTCCTCTTGGGCATGTTCATACCCGATGGCCTCGACCCCTCCTCCGCCGAGACGATACTCGCCATGGGCACCATGATGCTTCGCTTCGTCGTGCTCTACAGCTTCTTCGACGGCTTCTACGTGTGCTGCTTCAGCGTGCTGAGGGGGGCGGGGGATGTCATCTTCCCGATGCTCGCCATGGGGTTCTGGGGCGTTGTGGGGCTGATACTCCCCATCATCATCCTCTTCGCCTTCGATGCCGCGACCATTTACACCATGTGGTACGCCATGGTGTTCTGGGTCGTGACGCTCACGCTCACGGTCGTGTGGCGTTACAGGACCAAGATCTGGATGACCAAGAGGGTCATAGAGCGGGTGGAGGACCTTGTGTAGCCGCGGCCAGGCGGTCCTCCGAATCCCATGAGCCCACGATGGATCCAGGCGTCCCCCAAGCTTGGGGCGGGATGTCAGGAATCCGCGGGTTTTGCCCGCGTCCGGGTGGTCGATAGGGCCCCAGGCGGCCCGTTATCCAAGCTTGCCTGGCCGCGGGGCCAAGAGGCCCCATGCGGCCAAGGCGCGGGCAAAGGCATCTTGCGGGCCCTTCTTGATGGCGGGGGAAAAGAAGGCCGTCAAAGGTAGCAAGCCTTTTACGGCCTTTCTCCCCCGAGAGTGGCAATCCCCTTATCCACCGCCCTTATCCTCAGCCCTTATCCACCGCCCTTATCCACCACCCTTATCCTCCGCCCTTATCCCTTGCCCTTATCGCCGCCCTTATCCTTCAGGCGATGGGCCGGATCGGGATCATCCCTTCCATGCCCTGGCCCAGGTGCCCCCGCCTGGAAAACCAGGACGCGGGGGCCCCGGGCTGATTTGGCTATGAAAGGGCGGCAAAATAAGCTAACATATGCCGATCCCTTAACTTAGGTTGCAGCTATACGACTTTGCCAAACCCACGCTTTAGGGACAAGGCCAATAGCCAAGAGGCCAATGGCTTTCAGGCCAACAGCCCAGAGGCCAATAGCCCACAGGCCAACAGCCCAGGGGCCAATGGCCAAGAGGCCGGATACCTGTCGGCATAAAGAAGGCCAAAACCCAAAACCCACGCCAACCTGAATGACTCATCGCAAGAGGAGCGCGCCTTGACCGGATGCCACATAAGCAAGACCCCCGGCGAGCTGAAGGCCGGGGCCGAGGCGGGCAACGCCCAGGACCAGCTGGAGCTAGGGCTCCTGTACCTGGGAGGGGAGGGCGCCCTGCCCAAGGATCCGGAGCTCGCGGCCAAGTGGATAAGGAAGGCCTCCCTCTCCGGGAACGCCCAGGCCACCTACAACCTGTCCTACCTGCACAGCGCGGGCCTCGGGGTCGCGCGCGATCAGGACAAATCCCTCGCCCTCCTGCGGGAGGCGGCAGAGGCGGGCTACCCGCCGGCCGAGCAGAACATGGGCACCCTGTACATCCTGGGCGAGCTGGTGCCCCAGGACGCTGGCCTCGCCCTGTCCTGGTACGAGAAGGCGGCGGACCACGGCGACCTCCTGGCGCTCTACCAGCTGGGCGTGCTCTACCTGGAAGGCAGGAACGGCGTGCCCCAGGACGCCAAAAGGGCCTTCGAGTGTTTCAGGAAGGCATCATTCGGCAGGCTTGCCGACGCCCAGTACAACCTGGCCCTGATGCTCTACCAGGGGCACGGGATCCTGGAGGACAAGCAGGAGGCCTTCCGGATCTTCGGGGAGCTCTCCGAGAGGGGGGACCCAAGGGCCCAGTTCAACCTGGCCAGCATGTACGACAACGGCGAGGGCGCCCCGGAGGATCCCTCCATGGCCTTCAAGTGGTACAAGGCCTCCGCCGAGGCCGGGATCCCCTTGGCCCAGAGGAGGCTGGCCCTGGCCTATCTTTCCGGGAGGGGAACTGACAGGGACGACGCCTTTGGCGCGGGGTGGATGGAAAAGGCCGCCCGGCAGGGCGACGTCCGGGCCCAGTCGGCCATGGGCGCCATGTACGAGCTGGGGGACGGGGTGGGGGCCGATCCCTCCAAGGCCCTGTCCTGGTACGACATGGCCGCCATGGGAGGCGACGTGGAGTCCCTGTTCAGGGCATCGGTCATGGGCCTTGAAAGCGAGGGCGCGAAAGGCGCCGCAAGGCGCCTTTCCGGGCTCTCCAAGGCTGCGGACGCGGGCCACGTGCCAGCCAAGACCGCCCTTGCCGACATCCTGTGGCAGGGCAGGGAAGGGATCCCGAGGGATCCGGACATGGCCGCGGGCCTCTACGAGGAATCCGCGAGGCTGGGAGACGCCAGGGCCATGCTCGCCTTGGCGGACATCCGTTTGGGGGATCCGTCCGACACGGACGCCTGGGAGGACGGGATAGCCCTGCTGAGGGCCCTCGCCCAGGCCGGGCACGAGGCGGCCGCGGAAAGGCTCAGGGGGCTGGGGCTGGCGGGGCACGATGGGTCGTAAGGGATATTTGGAAGGTTTTAGGATTGGGGGAAGATGGGCGGGGGATTAGTGCGGGGTTGGGGTATGCCGGGAGGTTCCGGAACCATGACGAAGGCCCGTGACGAAGGCCCATGACAAAGGCCCATGACGAAGGCCCAAAGAAAAGGCAACGGAGGGGGGGCCCGCAAGGGCCCCCCCGCTCACTTGGATAGCCCCAGGTAGTCAAGGAGATGCTTCTTGTAGAGCATGTCCTCCTTGTTGATGTGGTTAAGCCACCAGTCCTTCAGGAAGCCCAGCATGATGCCCGGATCCCTTTCCTTCTTGGAGTCGATGAAGTTCTTGGTCATGTCCTTGATGAGCTTGTCGTGGAGCTTGTTGTGGTTCTCGAGGTGGGGGTACTTGGATTCCTCCAGGAGCTCGGACTCGGTCGCGAAGTGGATCCTGCTGTAGGCCATGAGGGTCTCGGTCGCAGGCTCGAGTATGAGGATGTCCTTTTTCGAGCCAATCGCGTGGTGCACCGAGTTTATGATGGAGACTATGCCGCGGTGCTGCTCGTCTATTATGGGTATCTCCGTCCTGTTCAGCTCTCTCCAGACTATAAGCAGATCTTTGATGGGCGGCATGCCTTTGCTGTCCTTCCGGTATCCGGGTCGGATACACCAGCGGATTATATCAGCCCAGGGCGGCTTTTGGAACATTTTGCATGAAACGGGGGTATCCGGGCTTTGGGGAACGCGCCTCTTAGGGGACTGGAGGGTTATTGGTTTGAGCTCCCGAACTCGCTCATAGCCCAGGAGCCCTGCCCCGAGCGGGGCGGGTCCAGGCTCCTGGTCCTCGACAGGGGCACCGGGGGGCTCACGCTCGCATCCTTTGGGGATCTCGCCGCATTCCTCCCGCCGGGCGCCCTCTTGGTCCTGAACGACGCGAGGGTGAGCCCGGCGAGGCTCTTCGGGACGACGGGGGGCGGGGCCAAGGTGGAGGCCCTCATCCTGGACCCCGCCGGGGTCCCGGACGCCCCCGGCGAACGCGATCTCTGGTGCCTGTGCAGGAAGGCCGCGAAACTGAGCCCGGGTACCAGGGTGACGTTCAGAGGCGCCGGCGATCCCTTGGAGGCTTCCGCCCTCGCCGTGGGCGAGGGCGGAAGGAGGCTTTTGCGCTTCAGCTTTTCCGGGCCCCCATCCGAGGCATTGGGAAGGCTGGGGCACGCCCCGCTCCCGCCCTACATAAAGAGGCCCGCGACCGGCCGGGACCTCGGCCGCTACCAGACGGTCTACGCGAGAAGGCCCGGTGCCGTCGCGGCCCCCACGGCCGGGCTGCACTTCACCGAGGCGCACCTTGACGGCCTGCGTGCCATGGGATTCGGAACGGCCTTCGTCCACCTGCGGGTGGGGGCGGGTACATTCCTGCCGCTCACTAAGGATAGTCTCGCGAAAGGCAGGCTGCACGAGGAATGGGCGGAGGTGGGCCCCGACACGGCCAAGGCCGTGAACGACGCCAAGGCCCAAGGCAGGGCGGTCGTCTGCGTGGGCACGACCTCGGTGAGGGCCCTTGAGTGGGCTGCCGGCCCCTCGGGCGCGCAGGAAGCCTCGGGGATGACGGACATCTTCATAAGGCCGGGGCACCGCTTCAGGGCCGCGGACGCCCTCATAACCAACTTCCACCTGCCCGGCTCCAGCCTCCTGATGCTGGTAGCCGCGTTCGCGGGGCTTGGGAGGGTGCTGGACGCCTATGCCTTCGCCATAAGGGAAGGGCTGAGGTTCTACAGCTACGGGGACGCGATGCTCGTACTGTGAGCGTGGCCCGGGATTGTTGGGATCCCTGCCTTCGGGGCAAGGAAGCGGCGGCTGGCTTGGGCAGGGGGCCTTTAAACGCGACCCGCGCGACGGGGCTTCCGGGGGGGCTTTTCAGAACACCAGGGCCAGCTGGTTCCTTATGTTGGTTGCGAGCGGGGCGTCGCCGCCGTAGACGCGCTCCACGTCCTTCAGAAGGGCCAGGTACTCTTCCTTGGATTCCTTCCTGAGGCCGGCGTTCCTGTACGCGCTCGCGAGATCCAGCCTGGCAGTGAGGGTCCTGGCGTCGTCCTTTCCGAACAGCTTGGTCTGGGTGGCGACCAGCTTCTCCAGGTGGTGGCGGGCCATGCCGTAGTCCTTGGTCTCCATCAAGAGCCCGGCCAGCTGGTACCTGGACTGGGCGGTGTCGGAGGAGTCGGGACCCAGGTTCCTCTCCCTTGCCTCCAGGACCTCCCGGCCCAGGCTTATGGCCCTGTCGGTCTCGCCCAAGTCGCGCAGGGCCTTCACGAGGTAGCCCTTGGCGAGAAGCGTCTGCGGGGCCTCCGGGCCTTTGAGCCTCTCGTAGGAGGCAAGCGTTTTTTCGAGCATGTCCTTGGCCCTCTGGTGCTCCTTGTTGGCCGAGTAGATGGCGCCCAGCGTCAGCTGGGTGTCCAGGGTGTTGTCGTTGTCGGGCCCCAGCGAGGCTGCGTTCTTTTCCAGAAGCCCCTCGAAGAGTTCCTGGGCCTTCTGGATGTTGCCCTCCAGGAACTGGTGGAACGCGAGCCTCCCGCTTATCTGGAGCGTGTCGCCGTGGTCCGGGCCAAGGCTCGCCATTCTGTGGTCAAGGAGCCTGTTGTAGATGCCCTCGGACTCCGGGAGCTTGCCCATGCTCTGCTGGAGGTCCGCGAGGCTCAGAAGCGTCCTGAGCGTGCTGGCGTTGTCCGGGCCCAGGTTCTTCTCCTTCCACTCGAATATGGTTTGGAGTATCTCCAAGGCCTTCCCGGGGTCGTTTAGCTCGTTGAAGTAGAGCTCGGCCTCCATGTGCCTCACTTCCATGCTGTGCTCGGACTCCCCGCCGTAGAAGGCGAGCCTGGAGTTCAGGGCCTTCCCCAGATAGGCGAGCGCCTCCTGGTAATCGCCCTTGGCCTTGTGGAGCATGGCGAGCGCGAGGTAGGTGTTGACCGACCACGGGTGGTCGGGACCCAAGGTCGCGACCTCGATGGAGGACACCTTGTCCAGGGTCTTTATGGCCTCCGGGAGCTTGCCCTCCCGCTCGTCGATGAACGCAGTTGCCGATATGGCCTCGGAAACGTCCGGGTGGATTTCGCCGTGGATTGCAATCCTGGCATCCTCCACCTCCTTTAGCATGCCCCTTATCTCCTTGTCGCGCCGGGCGTCCAATTCCTCCTTGGGCGTAAGGCGGTAGATGCCGAACGCCAGCTGGAACTTGGTTTCCAATGCCTCCGGGTCGTTTTTGCCCAGAACCCTCTCCTGGGTCTCGAGTATCTTGCGCATGACGCCTAGATCGGGCTCAGCGAGCTTCCTAAGCACCCTCTTGGCGACGTAGAGGTTCCTCTGGGCGATGAGGGTGGAAGGGTTCTCAGCCCCCAGCTCGGCGAGCCTCGCCTTGTAGATGGTTTCGAAATAGTCGTGGGCTTCCTGGTCGCGGTCGTCGTAGAGGTAGCCGAGCCCCAGGACATCCTCGGCCCGCAGGAACGACTCCAGGGAGGCGGGCCCCGCCTGCCTCAGCTTGGGGATGAGCTCCTGGGAGAGGGCAATGGACTCGGGGTAGCGCCCGGCCTTGAGGAGCGACAGGTCGTACCAGGTCCGGGCTTCCAGGGCCTTCGCGCCCGTAGGGCCCTGGAGCGCCTCCAACCCGTCGGCAAGCTCCTTGTACTTCGCGGCCGCCTGGGTGTACAGGCCCTTGTGGAAGAGCGACTTCGCCTCGGTTGCCAGCTTGTCAAGATCGTCCTGGGAAGGCTGGGGGGTCCCTTCGGCGGCCTGGCCCGGCTTGGGGTCAGTCGCCGCGGGCGGGTCCTGGGCGGGGGGGGCTTTGGCGGGTTCCGCTTGGGCTGGGGTCTGGTCCTTGGGTGGGTCCGGGCCTTGGGCGGGGGTGTCTTTGGCGGGCTCCGCTTGGGCTGGGGTCGCCTGGGCTGGCGCGGCCTGGGCCGGGGTCTGGTCCTTGGCCGGGGCCGCGGCCTCGGGGGGGGTGTCCTGGGCCGGGGCCGCCGGGGCGGGGGTCTGATCCTTGGGCGGGGCAGGATTTTGGTCGCC
>JAITKK010000023.1 GCA_031278475.1 Deltaproteobacteria bacterium | reverse complement strand
GGGGATATAATTAAAAAGAAAGGCAAGAGCCCAAAGCAGCCAAAGCGCCCCGAAGGCAACAAAGCGCAGCCAATAAAAGCACATTTACTTTTATTGGCTTATGGCTTGTGTCGTCCTTTGTTAGCCAATTCTTCCCAATTGTTGAAAGTTATTGGCAGGCTTGGGTGGCCGAGCTTTCGTAGTCGGCGCAAAGCTCGACCGCAAGCTTATGCGCAAAGCCCGACCGCAAGCTTGTCCCATCCCCCCAGGGGCTTTCCGGAACATGGCAAAGACCGCCATTCCCAAGGCATTGCCAGGGTCTTAGCGCAAGCGTGGGCGCGCCCCCGGCTTTCGGGCCTTGCCCAAGCGAAGCTGCCCCACCCCTTCCGGCCGCCTTTCGCAAGGGCTTTCCCGATGGCTTGGAAGCTTTTGACCGCGCCTTGGTTTGGATTGTGCGCAGTGGTTTATTCTGTTAGAATCCAATTGATAGAGGCGCATTGTTGTCGCAGTACGCAAGCTTATTTTTGCAAGTTATGTGCCATTCCCCAACAAGCCCTGCCTAAGTATGGCCCGGCATGCTTCCAGACAGCGGGCCAAAGGTCTTGGCGGAGGCTTCCAGGGGACCGGCCGTGAAATTCTCAAATCCAATAACTTTGGGGGGATTCAGCAACAATGGCAAAGAAACTGGTCTATTTCTTCGGCGGGAAGCACACGGACGGCCGGGGCGACATGAAGAACCTCCTTGGCGGCAAGGGCGCGAACCTCGCCGAGATGGCGCGCATCGGCCTCCCCGTCCCGCCCGGCTTCACCATCACGACGGAGGTCTGTACCGAATATTACAAGAACGAAAAGCGCTACCCCCCCCAGCTGATGGGGGCGGTCCGCAAGGCGCTCTCCCAGGTGGAGAAAATCGTCGGCGCGGGCTTCGGGGACCCCAAGGACCCGCTCCTGCTCTCCTGTAGGTCAGGCGCCAGGGTCTCCATGCCGGGCATGATGGAGACGGTCCTTAACATCGGCCTGAACGACGAGACCATCAAGGGGCTCATCGCGAAGACCGGGAACCCCCGCTTCGCCTACGACTCCTACCGCCGCTTCGTGGCCATGTACGGGAGCGTGGTCCTGGACATCAAGCCCAAGACCGAGAAGGACCCCGACCCCTTCGACTCCATCCTCTGGGACCTCAAGCGCAAGAAGGGCTACAAGCTGGACACGGACCTTACCGAGGACGACCTCAGGCACCTTGTCGACGCCTTCAAGAAGGTGGCCCACAAGCACACGGGCAAGGACTTCCCGGATGACCCGGAGGACCAGCTGTGGGGGGCCATCTCCGCGGTCTTCGACTCCTGGATGATCGACCGGGCCAAGGAGTACCGGAAGCTCGCGGGCTACCCCGAGGACTGGGGCACGGCCGTGAACGTCCAGGCCATGGTCTTCGGCAACATGGGCACCGACTCGGCCACAGGGGTGGCCTTCACGAGGGATCCCTCCACCGGGGAGAACTACTTCTACGGGGAATACCTCCTGAACGCCCAGGGCGAGGACGTGGTGGCGGGCACCAGGACCCCCGCGCCCATCAACAGGCACAAGCCGCTCCCGGAGGGGGTCGGCTCCACCCTCCAGGACGACATGCCCCAGCTCTACGACGAGCTGGATCGCTACCGCCTGGTCCTGGAGAACCACTACCGCGACATGCAGGACCTGGAGTTCACCATCCAGGAGGGCAAGCTCTGGATGCTCCAGTGCCGCAACGGCAAGAGGACGTCCCACGCGGCCCTCAAGATAGTCATGGATCTGGTGAGGCAGGGGCTCATCAGCCCGAAGGAGGCCGTGATGCGCATCCAGCCCCAGCAGCTGGTGCAGATCCTCCTTCCCTACTTCGACACCAACAAGCGGGAGTACAAGGACAGGGAGGTCCTGGCAAAGGGGCTCGCGGCGTCCCCAGGGGCCGCCATCGGCACGGTGTGCTTCTCGGCCACCGAGGCCGACAGGCTCGCGGCCGAGAAGGGCGAGGACGGGTTCCTCAGGAAGGTCATCCTGGTGCGCGAGGAGACAAGCCCGGAGGACATCCGCGGCATGGCCGCGGCCCAGGGCATCCTCACCGCGAGGGGCGGCATGACCTCGCACGCGGCGGTGGTCGCAAGGGGCATGGGCAAGGTCTGCGTGGCCGGGGCCTCCGGCATCACGGTCGACTACGAGCACGGGCTCTTCACCACCAAGAACGGCGAGACCGTGAGGACGGGCGACTGGATATCCCTGGACGGCACGATGGGCGAGGTCATCAAGGGCAAGCTCCACACCTCCGAGGTGGACATCAAGGCCTCCCCCGACTTCAACGAGTTCATGGACTACGTGACCAAGTTCAAGAAGATGAAGGTCCGCACCAACGCCGACACCCCCAAGGACTCCAAGGTCGCGAGGGAGTACGACGCCGAGGGCATAGGGCTCTGCCGCACCGAGCACATGTTCTTCGAGGAGGACAGGATAGACCACATCAGGGCCATGATACTGGCCGAGGACAAGGAAGGCCGGGAAAAGGCCCTCCAGCGGCTGCTCCCCATGCAAAGGTCCGACTTCCACGACATCTTCAAGGCCATGGACGGGCTGCCCGTGACCATCCGCACCCTGGACCCGCCCCTCCACGAGTTCCTGCCCCACGAGGGCAAGGCCATAGAGGATTTGGCCCACAAGTTCGGGCTCCAGCCGGCCAAGGTCAAGGCGAGGGTCGAGGCCCTGAAAGAGACCAACCCCATGCTGGGGCTGCGGGGCTGCAGGCTGGGCATCCTCTTCCCTGAGATAACCACCATGCAGGCCAGGGCCATCTTCGAGGCGGCCGCGAAGGCCCTGAAGGAGGGCATCGTGGTAGACCCGGAGATAATGATCCCCCTTGTCGGCCACGAGAAGGAGTTCGCCCTCCAGAAGGCCATAGTCGACAAGGTGGCGGCCGAGGTCATGGAGGAGAAGGGCATCAAGATCAAGTACCTTGTGGGAACCATGATAGAGCTCCCTAGGGCCGCCTTGATGGCCGACCGCATCGTGAAGGCCGGGGCGGAGTTCTTCTCCTTCGGCACGAACGATCTGACCCAGACAACCTACGGCTTGTCCCGGGACGACTCGGGCTCCTTCCTGGGGGCCTACACGGAGCTTGGGATCTGGCCCACGGATCCCTTCGTCTCGGTGGACCAGGACGCACTGGGCCAGCTCATCCACATCGCGATAGAGAAGGGCCGCAAGGCCGACCCCAAGCTTAAGATCGGGATCTGCGGCGAGCACGGGGGCGATCCGCCCTCGGTGAAGTTCTGCTACGAGAGCGGCTTCGACTACGTGTCCTGCTCCCCCCACCGGGTGCCCCTGGCACGTCTCGCTGCCGCCCAGGCCTCCATCGAGGACCCCAAGGCCGGGAAACCCAAGGCCAAGGCCAAGGCCGCAAAAGCCGGCCCCAAGAAGGCCCAGAAGCCCAAGGCCGCAAAGCCCAAGGCCCAGAAGCCTGTCAGGAAGGCCGCGAAACCCGCAAAGAAGGCCGCGAAGCCCGCGGCCAAGAAGGGAGCGAAGCCCGCGGCCAAGAAGCCCGCAAAGACCAAGCCCCTAAAGCCCATCAAGGACATCAAGAAGCCCAAGGCCACGAAACCCAAGGCCGCGAAGCCCAAGGCCGCGAAGCCCGTGGCCAAGAAGAAGCCCCCGACAAAGGGAAAGCGCAAGTAGCAAGCCTTTGCCATTGCGCACAAATTCCTGTTAGGGGCCTTGACAAAGCGCAACATGCTATAATAATAAAGCGCAAGTAGAAGCCTATGGCATTGCGCAAAAGCCCAACCAGACAAAAACCCCCCGGGCCTTCCGGCCCGGGGGGTTTTTTGTCGGAAACGACAGGGAAACGACAGGGAAACGAAACGACGGAACCTAAAGGACGAAAACGCCGAAAGGCTGCCTCTTCCCTTGCTTGGGCCTATGCCCCGGCGGAGACCGGGAAAGCGGCTGCGAGCCTTTCTATGCGCTCGTATTCCTGGTTCACCCTGCCGCGGATGTAGTCGATGTCCTCGGGCTTGAGGTGCTTGAAGCGGCCCTGGATCTTGAGGTAGTCCTCGATGGGGGTGGGGTTGTCGATCTTCCTGTTCAGCACGTACTCGCCGTCCAGGACCTCGTAGATGGGGAAGATCCTTGTGGTCACCACCAGCTTCGCGCTCTCGACGGAGAGCTCGGGCTTCATGCGCCAGCCCGTGGGGCAGGGTGCGTAGACGTGGAGGTAGGCGGGCCCGTGGACCGCCGCAGCCCTTCTTATCTTGTTCATGAGGTCCAGGTGGTAGGCGGGGCTCCCGGTCGCGACGTAGGGGATCCCGTGGGCCGCGGCTATGGCCGCCATGTTCTTCTTCCAGGTGTTCTGGCCCTTGCTCTTGGTGCCGGAGGGCGAGGTGGTGGTGTTGGCGCCGAAGGGGGTCTCGCTGGAACGCTGGATGCCCGTGTTCATGTACGCCTCGTTGTCGAGGCAGACGTAGATGAAGTCCTCGTGCTGGCGCTCGAGCGCCCCGGACAGGGCCTGGATGCCGATGTCGGCGGTCCCGCCGTCGCCCGCGAAGGCTACCACCGGGATCCTCTTCTCCGGGGCCCTCTTCTTGCGGCGGAGGGCATGGAGGGCGGACTCAACCCCGGAGGCGACTGCCGCGGCGTTCTCGAAGGCCACGTGGATCCACGGCACCCTCCAGGCGCTCTGGGGGAAGGGGGCCGTGCAGACCTCCATGCAGCCGGTAGCCGACACGGCTATGAAATCGGTCCCCAGGGCCTTCATCATGAGCCTGAGTGCCAGGACCTCGCCGCAGCCCTGGCAGGCGCGGTGCCCGGAGGCCAGGGAGTCCGGCCCCTTGGGGAAGGTCTTGGGCGTTAATTTGACGTATTGTGCTTCCGCGGCTCTCATTCCCACACCCCCACTAGCTCGTAACGGGCAGACGGGGAGCCCTTGAACTCCTTGGCCCGCTTGGTTATGTACTTGAAATCGTCCCTTGTGACGTCCCGGCCGCCAAGGCCCAGGACGAAGTTGCTGACATTCGGCCTATTGGGGGCGTCGTAGAGCAGGGACTTCACCTCGACCGCCACCGGCCCGTCAGGGGTGCCCATCATTATGTGGCGGTCTATGACGGCCACGTTCTTGGCGGGGAGAAGCACCTTTAGCAGCTCCTCCGAGGGGAAGGGCCTCCACAGCCTGATCCTGACGAGCCCCACCGACTCGCCGGCCTCCCGCATCTCGTCGATCGCGGTCATCGCGGTCTCGGAGATGGAGCCCATGGTCAGGAGCAGGGTCTCGGCCCCTTCGGCCTTGTAGGTCTCCACGACCTTGTACTCGCGGCCGAACTGGGCCTTGAAGGCCTCGAAGGACTCCACCACCACGGGCTTGGAGGCGACCAGGACGTTGTCCGTCGCCTTCCTCGCCTCGGTGTAGCTCTCCGGGGTGCCCAGGAGCCCTATGGAGATGGGGGCGCCTATGTCCAGCTGGACCAAGGGCTTCCAGGGCGGCAGGAACTTCCTGACGGCCTCTATCTCCGGCATGTCTATGGGCTCGATGAAGTGGGACAGGGTGAACCCGTCGATGTTCATGGTCACCGGGAGCGACACCCTGGGGTCCTCGCCTATCCTGAAGGACAGTATGGTCATGTCCAGGGCCTCCTGGCCGTTCTCGGCGAAGAGGCTTATCCAGCCGGAGTCCCTTATGGTCATGATGTCGGAGTGGTCGTTCCAGATGTTGATGGGGGCGGAGAGGGCCCGGTTGGCTATTGCCAGGACTATCGGGAGCCTCAGGACCGGGGCTATGAAGACCATCTCGTTCATCAGGGCCAGCCCCTGCGAGCTTGTGGCCGTAAAGGTCCTCGCGCCAGCGGCCGCGGCCCCAATGCAGGAGCTCATGGCCGACTGCTCGGACTCAACGGGTATGTACTCGGCGTCCAGGTGGCCGTTCGCCACCAGCTCCGAAAGGTGCTCCACTATGTGGGTCTGGGGCGTTATGGGGTAGGCCGCGACGACGTCCGTGTCGCATAGCCTCGCCGCCTCCGCCACCGCGACGGACACTTCCATTCCTACGAGTTTCGCCATGTCAGACCTCCTCCAGTACCATTTCTATGCACTTCTTGGGGCACTGGTGGGCGCAAACCCCGCAGCCCTTGCAGTAATCGAAGTCGGGCTTGTACCACTTCTCCTTGTCGCCCATGTCCTGGTAGACCCCGTCCGGGCAGTAGATGTAGCAGAACCCGCAGTAGATGCACTTCTCGCGGTCAAGCTTAGGCCTCACGCTGCGCCAGTCGCCGGTCTTGAACTCAAGTGTCGAGCCGGGCTTGGCGGTGAACCCTATGGGGAGATCCCCTACCTTTTGCAAGGCGTCTATTTCCTTTGGCATAATCAGGCCTCCAATTTGCTAAGTTCGTATGCCTTCTCGAAGGCGGCCTGATTCTTTGCGGCCAGGCCCGGCCCGAAGCGCTCGACGAAGGGCTCGCTCACGTCCTGGGGGGTCGCCTCGCCTAAGATCTTCGCGAATACCCCGAGCATGACGGTGTTGGTTATGGGCACCTTAAGGATCTCAAGGGCGATGGACATGGCGTCCAGCACCGCGAGCTTCTGGGTGAACCCGAACTGCTTCCTGATGTCCGCGGCCGTCCTGTGGCTGTTCACCAAAAGCACCCCGTCGGGCTTCAGCCCGGCGTCCACCTTGGTGACGCTCATGACGGTGGGATCGAGTACCACCACCACGTCCGGGTTGTAGACCTTCTCCCTCACGCGGATGGGGCGGTCGTCTATCCTAAGAAACGACGTGACCGGGGCGCCTCGCCTCTCCGGGCCGAAGCTAGGGAACGCCTGGGCGTACTTTCCCTTGGCTATGACCGTTCGGGCCATCAATTCCGACGAGGTGACAGCGCCCTGCCCCCCGCGGCCGTGGAACCTTACTTCAATCATGCTATTCTCCTGGCCTTTGTTCTGACCTCGCCGGGATCCTTTCCCCGGCCATGTTGGCGGTTGGCGATTGGCTTTTGCGGCCGCAAGGGCCCTTTGGGGCCCAAGGCGTTGTGACGGGGCGGGCCGCAGCCCCCCCCTTTGCGGCATTTTCTTGACAAAAGCCAAAGGCATCGGGGCGGTCTTCCGCCAGATCCTCCGTCTTGGGGAATACTAACCTAAAAAATCGTCGCAAGCAAGGAAAGGGACAAAATCCACCCGGCAATTGCCCGACATGTCACGGATTTGTCAAAAAATCATATACCTATGGATGTTATCCAAGGGGGATCCCCTGGGACCCAAGGGCCCGCCCTTGGCAATCGTCCATTATTTTCCCTAGCATGAAGGGTGTTCCGTCCCCTGCCGGATAACGCCGAAATGCCCCGCAAACGCAAAGGCGCTTATTAGTGCCGATAATTAAAAATCATGATGGTGGATATGGGGGCTGTGGGGCTTTGTCGGGGTGTGCGGTGTGTTAGTGGGTGTGTGGTGGGGTGTGTTTGGATGTGAGGTAGGGCTTGTGTTGGGGGGGTGTGGTGGAATTGGGTGCCAATGTATAGGGGTGAAGGTAATTTTTGGAATGTGGGGATATTAGGTAAAAATAGAGAGAGTAAGAGAGTGAAATCAGAAATTTTACCCCAAAAAAAGACGCAAGGGCCATAAAACCTGCCCACACGCTTTTGTTGTCTATGGCAAATGCCTTGGAATGCTTTGGAATGCCTTGAAATGCTTGGAAAACTTGGAAATGCTTGGAAATGTTAAAGAACGCCGTTCTGGGGAAAACGGCGTTCTTCGGAACAGTGCTCAGTGAAACTGGGAGAGCCCCACTCAACACTTGTTAAAAACACCTCAAATGCCATAAGCGCAAGGGCGTTGCATCGGCCTTTCGTTCTGGCCTTTCGTTCTGGCCTTTCGTTCTGGCCTTTCGTTCTGGCCTTTCGTTCTGGCAAAAGTGCGCCCTAACGTTGGGCCTTCCACAAGTTAGCGGGGGCCTTTTAGCATAACAG
>JAITKK010000153.1 GCA_031278475.1 Deltaproteobacteria bacterium | reverse complement strand
TTTACATTTTTTGGATAATAAATGCTTTTAATTAAACATTGCGCCATATTAAATAAAGTTATGCAACATAGGCTATAATAACATTTTGATGGGAGGCTTGAATTTGACCCTTCCGACCCTGGGCAACTGGCATTTGACACTGACAAATGGCAAACCCAAGCCTTGATACCACCAATATGCGAAATTAGATTACGTATTGCGCATTTCGCGTCATCACCCTTTTTCGCGACTTTTTAGGCGGAGAGATCCCCGATCATTATCATATCGCCATTCTCCCCAAGCCCGTCATGCGCATATTGCGCGTTTTGGGCGAATGCCTGGCCTGTTTGTTTTGAGGAAGCTTCCCAAGCGATCCCCGAAACGCAGGCAGCCGTGCGGGCCCGCAGCCATGGGGAAAGCCATGGGCAAGGCCCGGGGGCTTAATGGGTGGCTTAATGGGTGGCTTCGGGCCGCTGGCCATATGAATATGGCGCGGTTGGGCGTGAGGCCCCGTTATGGCACCCTGCGGCAGCCCGGGCCGCTGATTACGCTCCTCCCGCCGCTGGTTGGTGTGACCTTTATCTGCGTCCCTATGCGTTCGGTGAGGGCCCCAACGTGGGAGATTAGCCCTATAATCTTGTTCTCGTCCGCCCTGGGGAGCTCCGCGAGGGTCGAGAGGGCGGTGTCCAGGGCCTCCTCGTCAAGGGTCCCGAAACCCTCGTCCAGGAACAGGGAGTCCACCTGGACGTTCTCGCTGGAGAGGAAGGAGAGGCCCAGGGCCAAGGCGAGGCTCACGATAAAACTCTCTCCGCCAGAGAGCGTCTTGGTGGGCCGTATGACCCCGCCCTGGAAGTTGTCCCTGACATTGAATTCCAGGGGCTTCTCCTCGTCCCGGCACAACATGTAGCGGCCGGACATCTTCACCAGCTGCAGGTTGGCCTGGTCCACCAGAAGATCGAACGCCAGCCCCTGGGCGAAGCCGCGGAACTTCTCGCCGTCGGCCGAGCCTATGAGGCCGTTCAGGTCCTCGTAGCGGCGGTATACCGCCTCCTGGGCCCGCAGCTCGGCGTCCTTGCCCCTGTGGCTGGCCTTCCTGGCCTCGTTGTCGCTGAGCCTCTGGCCCAGGGCGCCAATGGCGGCGTGGAGTTCCGCCTGCCTGGCCTGGTGCCCGGCAAGTTCCTCTTTCAGCTCGGTAAGCCCGAGGGTCCCAAGGTCCCTTGCCTTCTCCGTCCCCAGGGAGGCGGACTTCTCCTGCAGGAGGGACCCAAGCCTCTCGGCCTCGGAATCCAGTTTGCGCCTCCTTTGGTCCAGGGCCTCCCGCCTCTCGGGCGCGAGCCTCGCATTCAGGAACCCCTCTTCCGAGGCGAAGCCCTTGGACGCCAGAAGCCCCTGGAATGCCGGTTCCCTGAGCGAGAGCTTGCCTTTGGTTTCCGCCGCTATCCGGTCTATCTCCTCGGCCCTGGCGGCCAGGGCCTTGAGCCTCGAGGAGGCCTCGTTGAGGGCGCCGTCGGCCGCGTCCTTGGCCGTTATGGCCTTGTCCTTGGCGGCAGTCAGGAAGGCGAGCTCGGCGTCGGGGTTTTTTGAGCCGAAAAGGGCCATCCTTTTGGCCGCGACGGGCTCGATTTCCTCCCGGAGGGCCCTTATCCCCGCCTCGCTTTCGGCGAGCTTCGAAAAGACCCCCTTTTGTTCCTCCTCGCCCGCGAGGATGCTTGCCGACAGCTCCGCGTGCGACTTCTCGAGCCTGCGGCTGTCGCCCTCCATGCGCTCGCGGGAGGCCTTTCTCTGGGACAATTCCGCAAGGCTTTTATCGAGATCCCCCAGGGCGTCGCCTTCAAGGCCCAAAGCCAGCCCGAAGGGGGCCAGGGCCTTTCCCAGGTTCGAGCGGGCCGACGACAGGGCCGCGCCGGTCTGGTCCAGCTCGCCCCTTTGCCGCTCCAGCTCGCCCTTGGAAAGACTCAGCCTGTCCTCTTCCTTCCTCAGGGCGTCCCCGGTTTTGACGCTTTCCGCCAAGGCGTCCTTGGCCTTTTTGGAAAGCCCCTGGGCCTTGGATTCCAATGTCTCGGCCTCGGAGAGGAGACGGGAGCTTTCCTCGAGCCCCGCAAGCGCGGCCTCCAACCCCTTTCCCAAGGCTTCCGAGAAGCCTTCCCCGCCGAAGCCCCCAAGGCCTTGCCCGGGGAGCCCGATCGCGGGGAGCGTTGCCGCAAGCTGCTTTTCCCCGTCGTCAAGGAGCCCGTTGAGTTCCGATAGGGAACCGGCTAGCTGCTTGGCCTCCTCTTTGAGCGTTGCCTCCCTTACCGCGAGATCCTTGGACGCGTCGTTGATTTTCACAAGCTCCAGCTTGGCCTTGGCGAGCCTGCCATCGGCATCCCCCGCCTTGGGGACGTTCCCCATGGCCCATGGGTGATCCTCGCTCCCGCAAAGGGGGCAGGGTTTGCCGTCCTCGAGCCTGTTCCTGTGCTCCTCGAGGGAGGCCAGCTCCCTCGCGAGCCCGAGGTTTTCCTCCAAAAGCCCGATCTCGCGCTCCTTCGCGCTTTGCGCGGCCTTCCCGGCCCGGGACTCGGAGGCAAGGGCGTCTTGCTCCTTCTGGTTCCGGGATAGCCTCTCCCCCTTCGCCTCCTGCTGCTTCCTTCTTGCGACAAGCTCCGCGTGGATCCTCGCGGCCTTCTCGCACTCGCTTGCCTTGCGGGAGTTTTCCTCCCTTTGCTTCCTGAGGGCGGCCATGTCGGTGCCGCCCAAGAGCCTCTCGAGTTCCGCCTGGGCAAGCTCGGACTCCTTCTGGGCGAGCTCGAGCGAAAGCTTGGCGGAGTCGTGGGAATCCCTTAAGCCTTTGGCCGCACCCTCCATCGCCCCAAGCCCGGCCTTTAGCTTGTCGAAGCGCTTTTGCGCGACCTCCTTCTGGTCCCAGCACTTCCTGAACTCCGAGGCGTCCCGCACGATCCCGGACATCCCCTCGAGCAAGGGCCCGTCCGCCTCGCTTGCGGCCAGCGCCCTTTTGTTCCCCTCCGATTCGGAAAGTATCCCCTGCTTTTGCGCCCTGAGCCGGTCGAGCCTTTTGCCCAAGGCCTGGGATTCCTTTTCGATCGAGTCCCTTTGGTCGCTTACTTTTTTGGCCACGGCTTCCTTTTCGGCCACGAAATTGTCGAGTTTTCTCACCTCGGAAAGCAGCGGCTCGAGATCCCTCAGCGCCTTCGTCGCGTCGTCCAAGGCCTTTTGGGCCGAGGCCAGGGACCCCTTCAGGCGGCTTTCCCCGGAAAGCATGTCCGGGATCTCCCTGTCAAGCTTGGCGCGCTCGGACAGGAGCCTCCCGGCCTCCTCCCTGAGGCTGGCCAGCTCCCGGTAATCCCCTTCGACTGACATGGCGAGCACGGCCCTGTCCAAGAGGGCCCCGTCCGGGGCGAAGGCCTGGATTTCCCTTTGGGCCGCATGCAGCTGGTCCGTGAGCGCCGCAATCTGGCGCCCCAGCTCGTCAATGCGGCCGCGCCACGCGATGAGCGTGTTGGTGTCGTTTATCCTCAACGCGAGCTTGGGTGCCTCGGCCTTAAGGTTCGCGAGCCTTGCGAGCTCAGCCTCCTCCTCCTCCCTCGAGAGAAGCGAGATTCCGGAAAGCTCGTCTTTCAGGCGGTTCAGGCCCTCCTTTTCCCGCTTTGCCAGGAGGAACACGAACCTGGAGAGCCTGGAGTAAATGTCGGTCCCCGTGATCCTTTCAAGGATTGGCGATCTCTCCTTGGGCTTGGCCGACAGGAACGCCGAGAAACTCCCCTGGGCAAGGAGAATGGAGCGGGTGAAGTGGGCGAAATCCATGCCCGTCAGCTCCTTTACCAGGGCCTTCTTGCCGCCGTGGCTGGTTTCCAGGATCTCCCCGGTCTCCCTGTCGGCTATCTCCTCTTTTTTCACGGCCTTGCCCTTCTTGGACCTCTTGAGGCTCAGCCTCGCGAGGTAATGCTTCCCCTTGACCTCGAACGCCACCTCGGCCAGGCACTCGTTCTCGTGCTTGGTGATGATGTCGGAGGAGTTGGCGCTGACCTCGCCCAGCCTCGGGGTCTCGCCGTAAAGGGCGAGGCATATGGCGTCCAGAATGGTTGTCTTCCCGGAGCCGGTGGGGCCGGTTATGGCGAACAGCCTGTCCGACGTGAAGGCCGGGTCACCGAAATCTATCTCCCAGGAGCCTTGCAGGGAGTTCAGGTTCCTGAACCTTAGCTTGGTAAGCCTCATTGCCCGGCACCCCCCTCGGGAAGGTCCCCGCCTGTTTCCTCGAACATTTGGAGGACCATGCCGAAAGTCTCCCGCAGGGCGTCTTTGGCCGGATCTTCCACCTTGTGGGCGTCAAGGGCCCTCTCGAACACCTCGGGCACGGTGTACTCCTTGAGCTTCCTGCCTTGCCCTTCGTGGCGGAGGGCCTGGTCCATGGCCCGCTGGTCCTTTATCGCCAGTATCTCCATGGAGCTTCCCTCGACCATCCTCCCGAACACCAGCCCGGGATCCCCCAGGGGCTCGCCCAGGTCCTGGACTATCTCAAGCCAGGCGGCGGAGCCCTCGGCCTTGAGCTTGGAAATCCTTGCCTCTATGGCCCTCAGGTCCCCCTTCACCCGCAGGAGCTCCTGGAAGGTCGGGACCCGCAGCTCCCTGAAACCCTCGAGGCCGTCCGGGCCGATGTCCAGGATGGTCACGCTTTTGGCCGACGCGCCCCCATCCTCGAAGCCCATCCCGATGGGCGAGCCGCTGTAGCGGACCCTGTCGGATCCCACCGACTGGGCGGAGTGAAGGTGCCCCAGGGCCACGTAGGCGAAAAGCCCGGGGAAGGACCTGGCGGCGTCGATCCGCGAGAGGGAGCCCACGTAGGGCTCCCTCTCGCCCCCGCCCTCGCCCACCTTCCCGCCCCTCGCGAAGAGATGCCCCATGGCGACCACCGGGGTCCCCTTCGCGAGCCTCCCGGCTATCTCCGCAACCTTAAGGTAGTGCCCGGAGACCGCCTCCGCGAGCCTCGCGTCCCTCGCAGCCTGGTCCTCCCCCTCTACCGCCTGGAGCAGCGCCCTGTCCTTCAGGAATGGCACGGCCGCGACTATAAGCTCCGGCGCCCCCCCGGGGCCGTTTAGGCTAATCACCTCGTCACCGGGGTTTTCGGTGGGCTCGGCAACCACGTGCGCCCCAAGGTGCCTGAGAAGCTCCCTGGGGGCGGACAGGAAGGCCTGGGAGTCGTGGTTCCCGGAGGTTATGACAGCGTGGCGCAGGGGACCGCGCATGGCCCTCGCCAGAAACGCGTAATAGAGGCCCTGGGCCTCCACCGGCGGGGCGATGGTGTCGAACACGTCGCCTGCCACCAAAAGCACGTCAACCCCCTCGGACTCGATGACCCCCAAGAGCCAGTCCAGGAATTTCCGGTGCTCCTCGTGGCGCCTCTTGACCTTCCCGAGGGTCTTCCCCAGGTGCCAGTCCGAGGTGTGGAGCACCCTCAGCGCCCCCTTGGGCTTGGGGCCGCCCTCCTTGCCGCTTGGCTGGGATGGCCCCCGGCCGTTTCGCACGATGGCGCCGACAGGGGGTTCGAACAGGGGCATGGATCCCTCCTTGTGGCAAGGCCTTTAAGGAAAACGGTCTTGGGCCTTGGGGCGATGGGCTGTCTGGGGCAAGATCGGCAAATGGTACTATATGAAATGATTTTCCGCAAGGGCTTGTGGGTAGGCGCAACCAAACCTGCGCGCGCGATCCCGAACACAATGGGGCGCCCGATGGTTTAAAAAAAACCTTCCCTTGGGATTTGCGGGGAATTTTTGGTGAATTTGGGGAATTTATTGGAAAAATTGGGTGATTGTCGGAAATGTTGGGGAAATGGGGGAAATGGGGGGAAATGGGGAGGCCCGGGGAAAAAATTTTGGCGGGAAAGCGGGGTAAAGACCAAGGCAACAAAGCCTAATAAGTGGAAAGCCAGGCAAAGGCCAAGGCAAGAAAGCCAGGCAAAGGCCAAGGCAAAAAACGCATCATAAGGGGAAGGGAGTATGACCCAAGGCTTTGGCGATTTCGGGGAAAAACATTGCTGTTTCAGAATTATTTCATGATAATCCAGCAAAAAACCAAACAAAAAACGCTGTTATCGGCTATTCCACCCCTACACTATTCCACCCCAACACTATTCCACCCCTACCCCCGGCACGTTTTTCAGGGGCACCTTGGGCACGGTCCTTCCGGGCCCCTTGGTTTCGGCCCCCTCGTGGAACTCGGGGTTAAGGCCAAGGCACTTTTCGGCGTACTGGCACCACTTCGCGCAGCCCTCGTTGAGCTTGGGGTTGGGGAAGGCGTGGCCGCAGCCTGGGCAGCGCCTCCTCGCGTCGTCCTTGAAAAACTCCACCTTGGCCCCGCAGGCCGGGCATTTGATGTCGAATATGTCGCCAGGTTTCCAGAACTGGGTGTTTTGCCCAGGGCACATCGTGGGCATGTTTCGCCTCCCTTTGGGTTCCGGCGGGTTTCCCCCCGCACGACCAGAGTATCACACCCCGCAAGCGCCCGTGGCGTTGACATAAGTCAATGGCCGGGCCTGCCTTGGGCGCGATCTTTTCCCCCAAGTGCCGGAAATCATTGGCTTTTTCCTAAATACGGGATGTTTTCGGTTTTTTTTTGGGTCGCGGCCAGGAAAAGCCCCAGGGGCCGGGGGGCGCGCCCCCCGGCCCCTGGGGCTTCGGGTGTGTCATCTCTTAGGTTGCGGTCTTTGTTGGGGGAAGGCTACTTGGCGACCGTGAAATACAGGGAGGTGCCGTACTCGGTCTTGTCGCAGGCCTTGGTGTCGGCGTAGGGCCTCTCGGCCGTCGCCTTGATTATCCAGGCGCCCGCGGCGAGAGGCACGAAGTTGACCTCGCCCTTGGCGTCCGTCACGCTCACGAAGGCCCTGGCCTCGGGGGAGCCGACCAGCTTGTCGAAGCCCGCGTAGCGGCCCTCCACCTTCACGCCGGAGACCGGCTTCCCGTCAAGGTAGACCGTGAGCCCCAGGGTGCCCCCGGGCTTTACCGAGGCGGGGTTGGACTTGGGCACGATCTCTATGGGCATGCCCACGGGCTTCCCGACCAGATCCGGGTTCCCGGGCTTGCCCACGTTTATCACGCCCTTGGCGCCCTCGATGAAGTAGCCGCAGCTGGTCGCGCCCTTGGCCTCGTTCTTGGGTTTCATGGCCCAGCCGTCCGGGGTCTGGCTCCAGAAAATGGGCTTGACGTCCGAGAGGAACACGTAGCTCCCGGCCTCCACGGGCCCGTTGGTCACCCACTCGTAGTTCTTGGAGCTGTCGGCCGTGATGGGGATCTCGCCGGAGGGGCCCACCAGCTTCACCTGGAAGAAGGGGAGCTCCTCGGCGGGGATGGGCTCGGGGTTGGGGAAGTCGTGGCCGTAGCCGATGCTAAGCCTGAGGGGCTTGCCGGCGGCCGGGTCCACGGCCGAGGCCCACATGTCATGGGCGAAGAGGCTGGCTGGGAACATTACGAGGGCCACAAGGGCCAAGGCCAGGATCAATAATCTGCTTTTCTGCATAATTTCTCCGTTGTTGTAAGTTGGTTTGTCCCCGGCCCGCGCCGGGCGCGGGCCGGGGGAGATTGTGGTTCCGTTGGGGGTACTTCGCGGGGTGCTTGCGGGATCCTTCGCGGGGGGCCCGTCACTTGGCCCCCCCGGCCGCCTTCTTCCTGCCGCGCCAAAGCGTCAAGCCCAGGAAGAGGTTCAGAATCAGGCTGAGGCCCAGGGCGACGCTTTCGGCCTTGACCGACGACCCGCCGGATCTCACGGGGGGGCGGGGCTCAGGCTTGGCCGCGCCTTCCGTGGCGGGGGCCCCCCCGGGCCCCGCCGCGGAAGGGGCCTGGGCCGGCGGGGCGTAGGGTACCTCGCCTTGGGCCAGATGCCCCTGGCCGTCGTCCACCTTGAAGCCCCAGTCGCCCGGGGAATCCGGCCTTATGACGAAATAGCCGTTCTTGTCGGTGCGGCCCTTCTGGTAGGGGACCTCGGTCTCGCCGGGGGCGAAGACGCTCACCTCGGCGTAGGGCATGATGGTCCCGTCCGTGTAGGAAAAGCGAAGGACAATGGCGGGGTCATCGGGCTTTTCCTCCCAGACCGTGCCGTGGGCCAGGAGCCCCGCAGGCCAAAGCGCCATGGCGGCGAACGCCAGTGCCGCCAACGCGGGCATAAAGTGGGTGTGAAAGGGACGAATCGAAGTTTGTGTCACGCTTGGCTCCATCGTGTTGGGAAGGCCTTATGGGAAGGCCGCCAGGGCGAGGCCGAGGACAAAAAAAGGCACACCCCCGAAAAGGGGAGGCGCCTTCATGGCGAATTCCTGTCACGCTGTGGGTATCGGCAGTGCCTGTGGCGAACGGGCGGGGCGAGGATCTTCATGACCCGCGGCTTGATGGCTTGAAAGCCTCCCACCGGGCATGCCGCCACACAAGGAAATGTAACACGGAAAGCCCCCCGGCGCAAGCGGTTGGATCGGCCCGGCAAACATAAGTCCCAAGGATGCCCCCATCAAGCCGCGCCGTTCCCTTGCAACCGCCGCCCGCAGGGTTCGTCCCATTTTGAGGACCCCGCGCGCAGGAAAACATATTGGATAATATTTCATTGCGACCAGGCGGGAACACCTCTAGCCATCTAGCGATAATAGGGATCTTCGCGCCTGCCCGCGGAAGGCCTTGACCCATCCAATGCCCAGCATGGGCGTGGCGTGACGGCGTGGCGTGTTTGCGCGGAAGGCAAGACGATATTGCGTGATGCGTCGGGCGTCATTATCATGATGGTCGCGCGATTGCATGATGCGTCGGGCGTCATTATCAGGACAGCTGCGCGATTAAGGGAGGCTTTGGGCGTTATTTTCGGGAAAGTGATGAAAAACGCCTTTGCGCATGCGCCTAAGCGGCCATTCCCCCCATTCCCCCTATCCCATCCAATCCCCCCTATCCCATACAATCCCCCCTATCCCCCCCGCCCGCCCGCCCCCGGCCCCGCCGGATGCCCCGAGGGGCGGCCCCGGCCCCCCTTGCCGTAAGAGGCCGGGTTTTGGCCTTGCCGGGTTTTGGCATTATAATGATCTCCCGCCCGCGAGGGCCGAAGGGGGGCTTGCCGCATGGCCGGTTTCACATTGCTCACGCTCCTGGACGACATCGCGTCGATACTTGACGATGTCGCCCTGATGACCAAGACGGCCGCGCAGAAGACGGTCGGCATAGTGGGGGACGATCTGGCCCTCACCTCCCAGCAGGTATCGGGGTTCAGGGCCGCGAGGGAGATCCCCGTGGTGGTCGCCGTCGCCAAGGGCTCCATGGTGAACAAGCTTATCCTGATCCCCGCGGCCCTGCTGATAAACTACGCCCTCCCCTGGCTCATGAACCCGCTGCTCATGGTGGGTGGCTCCTGGCTTGCCCTGGAGGGGGCCGAGAAGGTCCACGAGAAGCTGGCCCACTGGCTGAAGGGGCGGGCCTCCCCGCCGGGGGCCGCGGGCCCCGGCGGGGAGGAGGCCCCGCCGCCAGCGAGGGCCCCGACGGAGGCGGAAATCGCCGAAAAGGAGAGGCTCAAGATAAGGGGGGCCGTGAGAACCGACTTCGTGCTCTCCGCCGAGATCATCACCATAGCCCTGGGGGCCATCCCGGCGGGGCACCCCTTCGTGACCAGGGCCGCGACCCTGGTGGCGGTGGGCTTCATAATGACCATCGGGGTCTACGGCTTCGTCGCGGGCATAGTGAAGCTGGACGACCTGGGCTTCTATCTCCTCAAAAAGCCCGACCGGGGCAAAATCCGGGACGCCCTGGGAAGGCTCCTCATCATGGCGGCGGCGCCCATAATGCGGGTATTGGGGATCGTGGGGACCATCGCCATGTTCCTGGTGGGGGGCGGCATCCTGCTCCACAACCTGCCGATCCCGCACCTGGTGGTCCCCCACGGGCTTACCGGCTACCTCCTGAACATTTTCGCAGGAGTGCTTGCCGGGTTCGTGATACTGGGGCTCCTGGGCCTGGGCCGGCTGATAGTCTCCAAGCTGCGGAGGCAAAAGGCCGCCTGAGGGGGCCCCTTGGCGGCCGTTTGGGGCTCGCTTGAAACGGCCCCCAAATGGGATATAATGTCCGAGGCAAGTCCTCCATAGGTGTCTTCCGGGATCGAGCCTCCCGGAGACCGGGCCCCCGGGGTGCCGGCGCCCGTGGCGCTCGCCGAAACGCATAGCCGAAAGTCACTCCGACATGCCCGGGGCCATCGCGCGGGAAGGCCCCGGGCTCGCCCGCAAGGAAGGCCGGAGGCCTTCCAGGGAACGCTTGCGCCATAGGGCGGGGAGTGCGCTCCGAGACATGCAGAATACCGACAAACCGCCAGTTTCCTCCATGCCCCAAAGGGTGAACCCCTGGCTCTTGGGGGCGGGGCTCCTGGCGCTCACCCTGCTGGTGATGTTCCTGTCGTTGTCCATGGGCTACTCCTCCTTCACCCTGGAGGAGATCTGGCGGATATTCGACATGAAGCTCTTCGGCGGCGAGCCCGTGGAGGATAGCAGGGTCATCACGATCTGGGACGTCCGCTTCCCCAGGATGATGACGGCGCTCCTCGCCGGGGCGGCCCTGGGGCTCTCCGGGGCGATATTCCAGGGCATACTGCTAAACCCCCTCGCCGACCCCTACACCTTGGGCGTCTCCTCGGGCGCGGCCTTCGGTGCCTCCCTCGTCATAGTCTCCACCATCATCATCCCGGTAAAGTTCCTCACCTACCCGCTGTCCACGGCCGTGGGGGCCTTCCTGGCCTCCATCCTCACCCTGTTTTTGGTGATGACCCTGGCGACGGACAAGGAGGGCTACCTGCCCGCGCCCAACCTCATCCTCGCGGGCGTCATCATGTCCGCGATACTGTCGGCGGCCATATCGTTCCTCAAATACCTCGCCGGCGACCAGGTGAACTCCATCATCTTCTGGCTCTTGGGGAGCTTCGTCGCCAAGACCTGGGTCGAGGCCCTGATAGTGCTCTGCTTTTTCGTGCCCTGCCTCTACATAGCCCTCTACAAGGCAGTGGACATGAACATAATGACCCTCGGGGTCCGCTCGGCCGAGACCCTGGGCGTGAACACCGGGAGGACCCGCTTCATGCTCCTGGTCTCCGCGTCGGTCGCGGCCTCGGCCTCGGTGTCGGTAGCGGGGATCATAGGCTTCGTGGGGCTCATAGTGCCCCACGTGGTGAGGCTCCTCTCGGGCCCCGACCACCGGGCCCTGCTCCCGCTCTCCGCCATCGGCGGGGCCCTGCTCCTATCGGCCGCCGACCTCACCGTGAGGGTCTGGCTTCCCGGCGAGATACCCGTCGGCGTCCTCACCGCCCTCTTGGCGGGCCCCGCCTTCCTGGTCATCTTCCGCCGCAAGATGAAGGAAATAGCCCGTGCCTACTGACAACGCCCAAGGGCCCGGGGCGGACAGGGCCAAGGAACCCATCGTGAAGGTGCGCTCCCTCGCCTTCAGCCACGGGGCCCAGAGCGTGCTCAAGGGCTTCGACCTGGAGCTGTTCCCGGGCAGGCACTACATCCTCGCCGGCCCCAACGGGGCCGGGAAGAGCACGCTCCTTGACCTGCTGTCCCGGCTGAAGAAGCCCCTGCAGGGGAACATCGAGGTAATGGGCAAGGACATCGGGGCCTACCCGGCGGCCGATTTCGCGAAGGTGCTGTCGCTCGCGCCCCAGAGCTTCAACTTCAACTTCTCGTTCACCGTGAGGGAGATAGTGAGCCTGGGGAGAAGGCCCTACCTGGGGCGCTGGGGCAGGATGACCGAAAACGACAACCGGATAGTGGACAGGGCCATAAGCTTCCTCAACCTTACCCACCTGTCCGGGAAACTAGTGACCGCCCTTTCCGGCGGCGAGACCCAGCGGGTGGTGCTCGCGAGGACCCTTGCCCAGGACACCCCCATAGTGCTCCTGGACGAGCCCACGGCAAGCCTGGACGTGGCCCAGGCCATAGACCTGATGGAACGGGTGAGGGCCCTTGTGGCCGGGGGCACCTTGGTCGTGACCGTCACCCACGACCTGCACCTGGCCGCGGTCTACGCCGATGACATGATCTTCTTGAAAAAAGGAAACCTGATCGCCGCGGGGAAGCTCATCGACACCCTCACCGCCCCTGTCCTAAGAGAGGTATTCGACGCCGATGCCAAAGTGTCTGA
>JAITKK010000175.1 GCA_031278475.1 Deltaproteobacteria bacterium | reverse complement strand
TTTCCCACGTGGGCCCCTCTGGGGGCCTCCGGGGAAAACCCTTGGCTCAGGCGGAGCCGGTATCGTTTTTGTATCTGTTGTAGTTCTGGTTCACGACCCTGATGTAACGGCGGGTCTCGCTCGGAAGGTTCTGGCCGTTCCCGTAGCCGTGGCGGTCCAGGTTCCCCGGGCCCCAGTTGTAGGCCGCGAGCGCCTTGTTCAGGTTGCCCCCGTGGCGGTCCAGCATTCTCTTCAGGTACCTCGCGCCGCCCCAGATGTTCTCCAGCGGGTCGAAGGGGTCCTTCACCCCCATCTCCTTGGCGGTCTTGGGCATGAGCTGCATGAGGCCCTTGGCCCCCGCCGGGGACACCGCCCTGCGGTTGTAGTTGGACTCGGCCTTGACCACGGCCTTTATGAGGTTCGGGTCGAGCCCCAGGGCCGCGCCCACCTTGTCTATGATGCCGTTTATGCGCTCCTGGTCCTCCGATTTGCTTCCCTTCGCTGGGGGGGTGGCAGCCAGCTCCGGGTGCAGGTCCAGCTGGTTTTGGAGGATGGCGGCGTTCACGGCCTCCATCGCGGAGTCGGACATGCTCTCTATGGCTTCCTGCTTGCTCGGGTCCCTGTGCCTGGCGGAGGCTTCCGTTATCGGCTGCCGCTGGTTGGGCAGGCGGAGCTGGTAGCCGCCGTATTTCTGGCGGTAAGCCGCCATCTGGGCCGTGTTGAAGATCTTCCCGGTGCCCGCGCCTACCCTGATGGTGCTCCCGGGGAGGAGGTTTCTCGCCCCCTTTCTCACCGCGGAGAGGTTGCCCGTTCCGGCCTCGGCGCCTTTGGCGGTCGCGCCGTTGGCCGCCGCCTTGCCCGGGGCATCCGCCGCTATGGACAGCTCCCCGCGCTTGGCCGCCTTAACGCCGTTCGCGAATTCTTCCAGGGCGGGGTTCTTCTCGTTTATGGCCTGTATCTGCGCCAGCTGCCTCTGGGTCTGCTGGCTCACAGGCCCGTCCAGCACGTCGGCTATTATGCTGTTTTGGGTCTTGTTCATGGCCATCATGGCCTCGAACCCTGAGTCCGGGCCCTGCCGGCCCGTCCCCATGGCGATGGGCAAGGGCTTGGAGGCGCGCCCCTGGCGGTTAAGGCCCGCCTTGGCGGCCAAGGGGTTGCCCGACATGGCGACGAGGTTGTTCAGCTGCCTGTTTTCCCGGTCTTCTACCATAATGCCTCTGGCCTGTGGCCTGGCCCCCAGGGCTTTGGGGGGGATATCTGTCATGGGGCCGAAAACGTGGTTCCGGCGCAGATAATCCGAGCAAGTCCCATGCCAAAATTTCGTTGGTTTTCATTGATAATCGGGGCGCAAGGCAGCCGCAGGGGGCTTCGCGGGAGGCGCTCCGGGCTTGGGGGCGGCCCTGGGGGGCTTCCCCGCCTTGGGGCTCCCTGAATGGCCATGAAGGGCCATGAAGGGCCATGAATGGCCATGAATGGCCATGAGGGCCATTAAGGGCCATTGTCCCCGACTGGGGCCGTTTGGGGCCGCTTGTGGCCGCTTGGGTGGGCCTGGCAGATACCAACGGCTTGTAAGGATGGAAGGATTTCGGCACGGGCTTGTGCGGGCTTATGCAAAATTAAATGTGACGATTGTTGATTGCCTGTGCTGATGTAGCCTAAATTCCCGGCAATAGTATCTCTTGACAGAAAATGATTTTTTGGATAAGCTGTTTCCCATGGAAGATAACCCAGTATCAAAAACCGAATTAGAGGCAAGGTTCCCCACCGAGGAAAGCTGCTTCGACTATATTTTCAAAACCCGCTGGCCAGGCTCCCCGGCTTGCCCAAAATGCGGCAGCTTCAGGGTATGGAAGTATGGCACGACCCTGCAGTGCTCCGAGTGCCGCGGCAGCATCCGGTTTTTGTCCGGGACCCTGTTCCAGGACACCCATTTGCCCCTCTTGGACTGGTTCAGGGTCATGTGGTTCATAGTGTCCCAGAAGAACGGGATCAACGCCATGGTGCTGCGGCACAACTTCCACCTGACCTACTCGACGGCCTGGAACATCCTGCGGAAGCTGCGCCGGGCCATGGCCGGTTCCGTGGACCACCCGCTGGAAGGTTCCGTAGAGGTGGACGAGGCCTACATCGGGGGCTTCAAGGGGGGCGCCAAGGGAATGCACGCCTCCGACAAGGCCCTGGTCGTGCTTGCTGCGGAGTTCACCGACACTTCAATCAGCCGGGTGAGAATGAAGCTGATACCCTCGGCAAACGCCGAAAACCTCTTAGGCTTCATCGGCGGGTGCGTAAAACCCGGGACAACGGTCGTAACCGATGGGTGGAAAGGGTACTCTGGACTTGAGGGCAATGGTTACCGTCACGAGGTCAGGCAAATTGCCCCAGGAAAAAAATCCTTGCCCCATGTAAACGAAATCATGAACTTGCTTAAAAGCTGGCTCATGGACACCCTGAGAGGGAACCCAAGCCCTGACTACCTTGAATATTACCTTGACGAGTACACCTTCAGGTACAACAACCGCCATTTGAAAAGCGGCGGGGAGATGTTTTACCGCCTTCTGCAGCTGGCCGTGCAGACCCCACCCGTCATCCGTGACGATGTCAGGGCGAAAAAATCGGAAGCCATAAGCCATGACACGTTACCAGCCGAGATTAATTTGGAAACCCCGTCTTATTAGCGGTAATAAGCGATAATTATGCCGTTATGATTATGCCATAATGGCAATCCGCCGATAATAAGAAATAAAACGCTGCAATAACACGCAAAGAAACAAATTTTTTAAAAAACCTAGGCACCGGATTCGATGCCTAAGGCAATATTTCCGCCATGACGAAACCATAAAGAAATCCTGAGCTTTAGGTCTCCCGGGTTTTAAACATCCAAGAAAGATTGAGCAAAATTTTAGTAAGCTTACGGAATATCAAAGTTGATATGGGTTTTAGTGGCACAAGTCGAAACCATCGCTCGCAACCAGCGGTCGCAACCAGCGAATGATATTAAATTATATAATTAAATGAAATTATAACGGCGGAAAAAATTGGATTGCATGAATCTCGCTCTGAAATCAGCTTATACCATAATTTTATAACAATCCGTGCAATCCCTGCAATCCCTTGCAATCCTTGCAATCCTTACAATCCCTGCAATCCCTGCAAGCCTTGTAGTCCCGTAAGTCCGGTAAATCGGGCATAATTTGTAATGTCGGATTGTTTGCTGTCCCCCACAAATCCCTCCCATGCAATCCTCATAGCAACCTTACCTCCAAGGATTCACACTGCTGCCTTGGGCGATATGCGTTGCGCATAGGCGCGATTGGCAACATGGGATCACAGGGATAAAAAAACCCCCAAGCCTTCGGAAGGCTTGGGGGTTTTGGTCAATGGGCAAGGCCTGTGGATGGCCGCTAGGCGTCCAGTCCCGCCCCGTCCACCGTTGGCGTGGAGGGGCCCACTATGATGGGCTCCGGGAGCTCCTGGGCTTCAGCGGAGCTTGCCAGGAAGAGGGGCTCGCCCGGGTCTATGACCAAGGCGTTCAGGAGCACGTCGTCCACCTGCTTCACCGGGATGATGTTGAAGGCCTTGAGGATGCGGTCGGGTATCTCCTTTAGGTCCTTCTCGTTCTCCTGGGGGATGATGAGGGTCTTGAGCTCGCCCCGGTGGGCGGCCATGACCTTCTCCTTCAGGCCCCCGATGGGAAGCACCCGGCCCCTCAGGGTCACCTCGCCTGTCATGGCGACGTCCCGGCGGACCTTCCTCTTAGTGAGCGCGGACACAAGCCCCGTCACCAAGGTGATGCCGGCGGAGGGCCCGTCCTTGGGTATGGCTCCTTCCGGCAGGTGGATGTGGATGTCGAGCTTCCGGTAGAAGTCGGGGTCCATGCCCACCTTGGTGGATATGGAGCGCACGTAGCTGAGGGCCGCCTTCGCGGACTCCTTCATCACGTCGCCCAGCTTGCCTGTCAGGATGAGGTTGCCCTTCCCGGGCATGACCAGGACCTCGGTCGTGAGGATCTCGCCCCCGCCCTCGGTCCAGGCGAGGCCAGTCACCAAGCCCACCTCGTCTTCCTCCTCGGCCTTGCCGTAACGGAACTTGGGTATGCCGAGGTACTGGGTGATGTTCTTGCCGGAGACCTTGAGCTTGGAGGTCTGGTTCTGGTCGTTGGTGCGCACCAGCTCGCGGGCTAGCTTGCGGCAGATGGAGGCTATCTCGCGCTCGAGGCCCCTGACCCCGGCCTCCGACGTGTAGCGGCGGATGGCCGTGAGGATCGCGTTGTCGGAGATGTCCACCCTGTCGTGGGACAGGCCGTTCGCCAGCACCTGCTTCTTGATGAGGAAGCTCTTCGCTATGTTGAGCTTCTCGTCCTCGGTGTAGCCGGGGATGCGGATTATCTCCATGCGGTCCTTCAAAGGGCTCGGGATCGTGTGCAGCGAGTTGGCCGTGGTTATGAACATGACCTCGGAGAGATCGTAGTCGAGGTCCAGGTAGTGGTCGCCGAAGCGGCAGTTCTGCTCGGGGTCCAGGACCTCCAGGAGGGCGGCCGAGGGGTCGCCCCGGAAGTCGGTGGACATCTTGTCCACCTCGTCCAGGCAGAACACCGGGTTGGAGGTCTTGGCCTTCCTGAGGCTCTGGATTATCTTTCCGGGCATCGCGCCTATGTAGGTCCTGCGGTGGCCCCTGATCTCGGCCTCGTCGCGCACGCCTCCCAGGGAAAGCCGCACGAAGTTGCGGCCGAGCGCCCGGGCGATGGATCTCGCGAGCGAGGTCTTGCCCACGCCCGGGGGGCCCACCAGGCAGAGGATGGGGCCCTTGTGGCGCTTGACCAGGCTCTGCACGGCCAGGTACTCCAGTATCCTCTCCTTGGGCTTGTCGAGGCCGTAGTGGTCCTCGTTCAGGATGGTCTCGGCCCGGTCGATGTCGAGGTTGCTCCTTATCTTCTCGTTCCAGGGGAGCGCGAGTATCCAGTCGATGTAGTTGCGCACGACCGTCGCCTCGGCGCTCATCTGGGACATCATCTTGAGCTTCTTTATCTCGTGCTTGACCTTCTCGGCGGCCTCCTTGGTGAGGTGCCGCTTCTTGGCCTTCTCCTCCAGCTCGGATATCTCGTTCTTGATGTCGTCGGTGTCGCCCATCTCCTTCTGGATGGCCCGCATCTGCTCGTTAAGGTAGTACTCCTTCTGGGTCTTCTCCATCTGCTTCTTGACCCGGTTCTTGATGCGCTGCTCTATCTGCAGCACCTCGATCTCCGAGCGCATGAGCTCGTAGAGGGTCTCCATCCTGGCGATGGGGCTCACAAGGGAAAGCAGGGTCTGGCGGTCCTCCAGCTTCAGCGACAGGTGCGCGATCATGGAGTCGCAGAGCTGGGACGGGTTCTTGTTGGCGGCGATGGTGGTTACGATCTCGGAGGGGATCTTCTTGTTGATCTTGGCGTAGGCCTCGAAGGTGGAGTTGAGGCTCCTTATCAGGGCCTCGGTCTCCAAGGTGTTCTCCTGGGGCTCGTGGAGGGTCTCCACCTCGACGTAGAAGAAGTCCTGGGTCGAGATGAAGCTGTCAATGCGGCCGCGGTTGTAGCCCTCCACCAGCGCCTTGACGGTGCCGTCTGGGAGCCGCAGCAGCTGCAGCACTACCCCGATCGTGCCGGTCGTGTGTATGTCCTGCTCCTGGGGTTCGTCCACCTTGGCCTCTTTCTGCGTGCACAGGAAGATGCTCTTGTCCAGGGTCATGGCATGTTCCAGCGCCTTGATGGACTTCTCCCGCCCCACGAACAGGGGGACCACCATGTGGGGGAAGACCACCACGTCCCTCAAGGGCAGCAGGGGCAGCTGGTGCTTGTGCCCCGCGGGGGGTGTCTGCGAGCGGGATTTGTTAGACGTGAAAAGCATGTTCTAACCTTTCTTAACCTAATTTGGCTTAGGAACCTGCCCGGGGCCCCCTTGCGGGCCCCCGGGCCTCTGTGTGCTTATGCCGTGGTCTCTCAGGCCGACTTGGCCTCTTGGTCGCTCTCGTAGATGACCACCGGGGGCTCGTGGTCAAGGATGACTTCCTTGGTCACGAGGCATTCCTTGACCTTGGGCATGCTGGGTAGGTCGAACATGACGTCCAGCATCGCGGACTCCAGTATCGACCTTAGGCCCCTTGCCCCGGTCTTGCGTTTTATGGACTCGCTGGCTATGGCGTCCAGGGCCTCGGTGCTGAAGGTGAGGTCCACCTTGTCCAGCTTGAACAGGGCCTGGAACTGCTTGATGAGCGCGTTCTTGGGCTCGGTCAGGATCCTGACCATCGCCTCCTTGTCAAGCTCGTTGAGGCTCGCCATCACGGGGATGCGCCCAACGAACTCGGGTATGAGCCCGAACTTTATCAGATCCTCGGGCAGGCAGTGGCGAAGGACGCTCGCGCTGTCCTCGTCGTCCTTGTTGGAGTCTATGTTCGCGGAGAAGCCCATGGAGGTGTTGCGCCCTATCCTCTTCTTTATTATCTTGTCGAGGCCCACGAAGGCCCCGCCGAAGATGAAGAGTATGTTGGTGGTGTCCACCTTGGTGAGCTCCTGCTGCGGGTGCTTGCGCCCGCCCTTGGGCGGCACGTTGGAGATGGTGCCCTCGATTATCTTGAGCAGGGCCTGCTGCACCCCCTCGCCGGATACGTCGCGGGTTATGGAGGCGTTGTCGCCCTTCCTGGCGATCTTGTCCACCTCGTCCAGGTACACTATGCCCTTGGAGGCCTTCTCCACGTCGTAGTCGGCCGCCTGGAGGAGGCTCACTATGATGTTCTCGACATCCTCGCCCACGTAGCCGGCCTCGGTCAGGGTGGTCGCGTCGGCGATGGTGAAGGGCACATTCAAGATCCGGGCCAGGGTCTGGGCGAGCAGGGTCTTGCCGCTGCCGGTGGGCCCAAGAATCAGGATGTTGGACTTCTGGAGCTCGACCCCGCCCCTCTCCAGCTCGGCCTGGCGCTGGATGCGCTTGTAGTGGTTGTAGACCGCAACCGCCAGGGTCTTCTTGGCGAAGTCCTGGCCTATCACGTAATCGTTGAGGATCTCCGCAATCTGGTGCGGGTTGGGCAGGCTGCTCTGGGATGACTTGGGCTGCAGGGTGGTGGTCGGGTGGTCCTTGGCTATGAGCTCCCTGCACTGCTCCAGGCAGAATTCGCAGATATGGATGCGCTCCGGGTCCGGCCCGGCTATCATCCTTATGCCGTCGCGCTGCGGCTGGCGGCAAAAGGCGCACACTGGCGTGGATTTGTTTTTGTCGTCTGGCATTTCCCGAAAACTTTCGCTCGATCGAGCCTGAGCGGCCGGGGGCCTTGGGCCCGGGGCCTGGTTTTTCGCGGGTGGGCGCGCTCGCGCCCCCTCCCATTATACTACACGCTACCCGGGGCCTCCCCCCCGGTTCGCCCTCAGCTGCCGCTCCCTCCCTCGGAGCGGCCCACCAGGAAGCTGAATGCCCCCACGCAGCCCTGGCACAGGACAAGCCGTTCGGGGAAGGGCCCCAGCACGGCCTTGCGGCCGGCCTTGACCGGCCGCCCGCATATGAAGCAGCAGGCCCCGTCCATGCTCGCGGGGAGGGTGGGGCCCTTGCCCTTGAGGAGCCTGTCGAAGGCCAGGAGGCATTCCGGGCAGATGCGCCAGGGCTCCCTGCGGGCCCTGAGCCTGGAAGGCTCCCCGGCCGGCCTCACCGTGGCCACCCGCCTCTTGCAGAAGGGGCAGGTGTCCTGGCCGCCGCAAGGGTCCTTGCCCCTGGCAAGGGTCAGCTTGTAGTGCCTGCCCCGGACCAGCGTCCGCCTCGAATAGCCGTCCCACCTCCTGGGGGCCGGGACCAGGCTTAGCGGGGCCCGCGGCCCGGGATCGGGCCCCATGCGGGGCCCGTCGGGGGCACGGCCCTGAACACCTTGGTTATGGCCCGTCTCTTGGCCAAGGCCAAGGCGATGCCCGTCATGCCCGTGGGCTTGGGCCGGGCCCTCGGCCCCGTCCAGGCGCCCCAGGGCCGTGGCCATGGCGTCCTGGAAGCCCCTCAGGCAATCGAGGCAGAAGGTCAGCCCCGCCTTGCCGGGGAAGGTCAGGAGCGGGGAGCCCTCCCCCTCGCCGCGCCCGCACTGCAGGCAGGCCCCGCCCGCCTTGGGCGGCGGGTCGGACCTGGAGAGGAGTATCACCGCGGTGTCAACGCAGTGGGTGCAGAGGGCGAGCCTGAAGCGGTCGAAGGGCAGCTTGGCCGAGACCCCCAGCTCGTAGCCGCAGACGCAGCAGCGGACCCTGCCCCCGGGCTTGGGGTCGCTTGCGGCGGCCCCGGGGAGCGAGCCGTCGTGCCCGGGCCCGTCCTGGTCGAACCAGAAGGCCGGGAGCCTCCCTTGCGTCGGCCCCAGCTCGAGGGGGCCGGGATCCGGGCCCCGGAGGTCCAGGATCGCCTGGAATTGCCTGGCGCAGGTCTCGCAGACCAGATGCCTTGAGCCCGCGGGTCCCTTCAGGAGCCCCGACCTGGAGCCGCAGTACGCGCAGGAGGCCCCCGCTTCCTCGTGGAAGCGGCCCATGGAGGCCTTCTTGAGCAGGATCCTCAGGCAGAACTCGCAGAGGTTGGGCTTGTCGAAGCCGCCCCCGCAAACCATCCCGAGCCCTTTCCGGTATCCCTGCCCGCAGAGGCTGCATTCGGTTAGCCATTCCTTGCGTCCGGTCATCTCCAGTGGGGACCGGCCCTGGCCTTGGGCCAACGGGCCTAGCCCTTGTCGTCCTCCTTGTCGGGCGTGCCTTCGCCCTTCAGGGCCTCCTCGGGCGGGGGCTCCCTTTTGGCAAGTACCTGGTCCACCAGGCCGTAGTCCTTGGCCTCGTTGGCGGAGAGGTAGTGGTCCCTCTCGGTGTCCACCGCAATCTTCTCCAGGGGCTGGCCCGTGAGCCGGGCCATTATCTCGTTCATCTTGGCCTTGGTCTTGGCCATCTCGGTCGCCTGGATCTCTATGTCGGTCGCCTGCCCGTGGAACCCGCCGATGGGCTGGTGGATCATGATGTTGGAGTTGGGAAGCGCGAAGCGCTTTCCCTTGGCCCCGGCGGCCAGCAGGAAGGCCCCCATGGAGGCCGCGAGCCCCATGCACAGGGTGGAGACGTCCGGGCGGATGAAGTTCATTGTGTCGTATATGGCCAGCCCCGCCGTGATCGAGCCGCCAGGGGAGTTGACGTAGAGGTGTATGTCCTTCTGCGGGTCCTCGGCCTCCAGGAAGATGAGCTGGGCGCAGACCAGGTTCGCTATGTTGTCGTTGATGACCTCGCCCAGGATGATTATGCGGTCCTTGAGGAGCCTGGAGTAGAGGTCATAGGCGCGCTCGCCCCTGCTGGTCTGCTCTATAACGGTCGGTGGGTACATGTGCCTTCCATCTCGTTTGTGGTGTCGTTTCCTGGCTTGGGGGTACCAAGTGGCCCGGGCCCCAAGGGCGTTTTCAAGCCAATGTGTCGCCCTGTCCCATAAAAGGGCCAAAAAAGGATCATAAAAGGACTGAAAAGGATCATAAAAGGCCAAAACCAGGCCAAAAAAGGATATGTGACCCATATTCGGCCAGGAACCAAGGCCTTTGTACGGCCCGGCGGGGCCCAGTGCCCCCACATGACGCATGCCACCATGATAGACCCATCGCCAGGAAAAACAAAGGCAAGGAACCTGGGTCCCGTCCATGCGGGCCGCGAACTCGCATGTTTCGGTGCCGGCCAGGGCCGTGTGTTTCGCAAAACAAGACCCCCTAAATGATAAAGGTAAGCATGATTTCGGGATTGGCAAGGGGGGGTGGCCGACTTTTTTTTCAGATAAGTGCCAAGGGCCGCTCCAGCATTGGCTTTACGGGCCAAGGCGCCCGATGCCAATAAATTTGGCTGCTTTCCCCCAAGCTTGGACGGGCCCCGGCCTTGGGGCCGACGGGCCGGGCGGGCGGGGGATGGGAGATGGCTTGGGCGATGATCCTAATCAGCGGCATAACCAAATATAGTGAAAAAATTTCTACAATTCAACAACATGCTGTGGCATGCCAAAAACACCACCACATATGCGCGCGCGTTACATTAAGAATGGCGCCCATTGGTGCCGACCCGGAAAAAAGTTCCGGGCCAAGGGCTTTCACGGCCGGCGGGCGGGCCTGAACCGCAGGCATGGGCCGGAAGGCCGCCACGGCTCAGGGCATCGCCCTTTTGAGCCAGCCTTTGTCCTCCGAGGGTGGCGGGGACTCGGCGGGCGCGAGGAAGTTGGCAATCCTCTCGAACCCATTGACTATTTCCTTCTCCGAGGCGGCATAGCTGAACCTGAGCGAGCCCTCCTGGCCGAAGGCCGACCCTGGCACGGACGCCACCTCGCATTCCTTTAGCAAGACCGATGCCAGATCCTCAGACGAAGCTATCGTGGTGCCGCCCAGGGTCTTCCCCATGAGCCCCGAGGCGTCCGGGAAGACGTAGAAGGCCCCCTTGGGCGTCGCGGTGGTCGCGAAGCCGGGGATCTTCTTTATGAGCCCGAGCACGAGCTTGCGCCTCCTGTCGAATACGCCCCTCATTTTCTGCAGCGGCTCCTGGGTGCCCGTGAGGGCGGCGAGCGCCGCCTTCTGGGCGATGCTGCAGGGGTTGGAGGTCATCTGGCTCTGGATGTCCTTCACGATCCTTGCGATCTCCTTTGGCGCGGCCAGGAAGCCTATGCGCCAGCCGGTCATGCTGTAGGTCTTCGAAAGCGAGTGGCAGATTATCGTCCTGTCCCTCAGCTCGGGGCAGCACATGGCGATGTTCGCGAACTCCTCGCCGTCGTAGAGCAGCTTCTCGTAGATGTCGTCGGATATCACCCATATCGGCCTGTCCCTCAGGACCTCGCCCAGGGCCAGGATGTCCGACCTGGTGGCGACCATCCCCGTCGGGTTGGAAGGGGAGTTGAGTATGAGCCCCCTCGTGCGGGGGGTAATGGCCCTTTCGAGTTCCTCGGGGCCCAGCACGTAGCCCCTTTCGGGGCTCGTGGGCGCGTAGACCGGGGTGGCCCCTGAAAGGAGTATCTGGGCCGGGTAGGTCACCCAGTACGGCGAGGGGACTATCACCTCGTCACCGGGGCCGAAGAGGGCCTGCATCGCGTTGTAGAGGGCGTGCTTCCCCCCGTTGGTGACCACGATGTCGGCAGGGGGGTACTCAAGGCCGTTTTCGACCCGGAACTTCTCGGCCATGGCCTCCCTCAGCGGCAGTATGCCCTCGGACGGCGTGTAGCGGGTGAAGCCGTCCTTGATAGCCTTTATGGCGGCCTGCCTGATGTGCTCTGGGGTCTCGAAATCGGGCTCGCCTATGGCGAGGTTCACAACCTGCCTGCCCTCGGCCTTCATGGCCTTGGCCCTGGCGTCCAGGGCCAGGGTGGGCGAGGGCTCAATGCCCTGTGTCCTTGCGGATGGCGGGAGCTTCATCGTGGGTCCTATCAGCTTATGTGTGCTCGGCCCCGAAACGGGGCCTTATGTCGCCTTCCCGGGCCCCTGGGCCTTTTCGCCCGCGGGGCAGGAAATGCCTTGCCATATTTTGGCCCGGGTTTTGCTAAAAACCACGTAGGTCCGGCCAGCCGGGCATATTTTCCCCCGCCAGGGGCATGCCGAAAGCGAAGGTGCGTAAATGCCATACATATATTCAGGTTTCTGCCTTGCCGCCATGTTCGGCTCCATCCTCTACGAGCACCATCTCATAAAGAAGGAGGAAAGGGAGCTGTGCGAGCGCATGAGGGTTCTCGCCGAGAACACGCGCAACAAGCTGGGCGCCGTCCCGGGAATCGACCAGCCCGACTTCGTCATGAAGACGGTGGCCAGGGCCTAAGGCGCAAAGGGGTCCCGGGGCCCAAGGGCCCCCGTCGTTTCGGGAAAACGAGGCCCCGGGGCCGAAAGCCCCGAACCCGCTTGGGGCTAGGGCCTGTCCCAAAGCAAGAATCAAGCATTAAGGCGACATGCCGTATTTCGGGCATATCGCCTTTTTTACGTTTTTTCCCCAAGGCGGGGGCCGGGCCCCGCCCGATGGCGAGGGAGCTATTTTTTCCAAAAAAGGGGGGATCCCGGTAAGTCCCGAAAGAGGCTTTGCCGCCTTCAAAGACCATTGTTAACCATCATTGGGCATCTTGGGCCATAACCGACCTTCATGGATCATTATGGGCCGACCCTCAAAGACCATGCTTTGTTTTGAAAGTCATGAAAGGGGTCTGGATGGGCCCGCTCCGGCCGGGGCCTTGGAAAACCCAAACTTGCCCAAGGGTTTTCCGGTCGGGCTTGGCGGGCATTGGGCTTTGGGCTTTGGGCTTTGCAAGGGCCCGCTCTTTAGTCCCGGGCAAACCCCGCGGCTAACCAGGATCCGCTTGGTTAGGCCCTGGAAAACCATTGGGGGCAGGGCACTCCGGCTTTTGGCACGCCCGCGCTCCCAGGGAACAACATTACATCACCCGTTCCGATAATGCAATAGTTTTGGCCGTTCCGCGGGCTTGCCTTTGGGCGCGCAGCGGTCCGTTCCCCCAAGAGGCTGCGCGTCCGGGGAAAAGGCCCGTTCGGCCGCCCGCCCTTTGCTGGCAAGGATTTGCGGGGATCCCATGGGCCCTTGCCCTGGGATTTTCACAAAAGCCCCACACCTTGCCCGCGCGGGACTATCGCGGGACCGGCGGGCCTAAAATGCCCCTCCCCGAGGATCCCATTAGTAAGGCCTGGCTTTCGGATATGTCGGGCAACCCTTACTAATTTTTTGCGAAAGCGCTTGTATCCCATGGGTTCGCAGGGTTTTTTCGCCAAACAGGCTTACATTGCCTTTGTCAATTTTTGTCTTTTCAAAAGGATGGGCCCAAGGCCTCCGGGCGAAAAGCAAGGGATCCCAAAAAAAAGATCGCATCTCGGGAAAATATGAAAAAAAGTTGGGGATATTTTGTTTTGTGGGAAGGATTTTGGGTTGGACGGGTATGGGGGCCGCGGCGGAAGGGGAGGGCGCCCGGGGCTTGTTCAAGCCCGGCGGGCTTGAGGGACCTCGCGGGACTATAGGCAAATGCGCCCATTCAAAGAAAACGCCTTCGGCGCCAATCGCTGGCAAGGGAGGGCAAGGGAATCCCTTGGAATCCAAGGGCTTGGGAAGGGATCGCTTGGTCTTAAGTAGCTCAAGGGTTCCCCCCAAATCCCCCAAATCCCTCAAAGCCCTGAGAAAAAATCACCCAGGCCCAGGCGGTCCACGTAATCGGCTATTATCTCGGAAGGCTTCCTGCCCTTGCGCCACATGGCTATCAGCCTCGCCATGCGGTCGAAGACCTTGGCCCGGTTCCCGTCCACCCTGGCCACCAATTCCCTTGGCCTTATGAAGGCCCCGGCCGACAGCGCCTTCCTTCGGCCGGATAGCTCCAGCCGCAGGTAGCCGCCTTGGGGCTCTGGCCAGTGGAAGGAGGGGTCTGTCGCGAGGCAGAGGCCGCAGCGGGTGCAGGAGGACTCGTCCAGGTCCAGGGCGTTGGGCCCGGAGGCCGGCACGCTAAGCGCCTTCCCGGGGCATTCCGAGACCAGCCTTTCCAAAAACGGGGAGAGGCCCAGTATCCCTTGGTCGATCAGCGGGGCACCGTCCCTCGCGCCTATGAGCCTGAAGTCCGCGAAGGCGCCGACCCCGCAGCGGGCCCCCCCGCCGGAGGGGCAGCCGTGTATGGAGATCGAGGCAAGGGATCCCCCCGGCCTGAAACCCCTGGACCTGAGGGCCGCGACAAGCCCGGACTCCAGCTCGAGGGTGTCCACGGCCGCGTAGGGGCAGAGAAAGAGCCCCCGGCAGGAATTTATGGACGCCGGCACCCCCTTCAGCTCCCTGCCCAGGTCCCCCAGGGCGGAGTCGGCCTTGTCAAGGGAGGCCCGGTCGTTGAAGAACAGGTCCAGGGCGCCCTGGGGGCTCAGGGACAGCCTGTTCCCGCCGTAGCGGCCCGCGGCAAGGGCTATCTCTTTCAGCTTGAGGGCGTCCATGGGGGACTTCAGCACGTGCCTGCGCACGAAGACCGGCCAGGCGTCCCCGGCCCTGAGGCTCCAGGTGAGGGGCGCCTCCTTGGTGACGCTTATGGCCTGCCCCTCGCCTTGGGCAAGCCTCGCGAAAAACGGCGGCGGCAAAGCCTTCCCGGGCGGCCCCTCCCAAGGCTCCTCGAAGCCCGCCAGGAGCGGCTCCAGGGCCCCGTCGGAACTTATGGAGGCCCCTGGCGGGAGCGGGGTCTCCTCCATGGTCATGGTGGAGTCCCGCTGGCGGCCCGGGTTAAGCGGCACGGAGGCGCGGGCCTCCTCGCCCGGGGGCAGATCCAGCTCCAGGTCGTCGTCCCCCCCCGCGGGGGGGACGGGGCCGTTTCCCTCGTCAAAATCCAAGGCCTTGCCTCCAAGGTTCGGGCTTTTCAGCCGTCATTTTCTTTCATTCCCTGAAATTTCCCCACAATCCATGCCATTAATGGCCATTCACTGCAATTGACCGCCATTCCCTGCAATTGACCGCCATTCCCTTTCGCGCCATAGGTGGCACTCACCCGCCCGGCAGGTCGGCGAATGCCTCTTCGCCCAGCCGCCCATGGAGCTCCGGGAGAGTCTCCCGGGGCAGGCGCAGCTCCAGGAAGCGGTCGAAGGCGGCGGCCGCGAAATCCGCCAAGGCCCTAAGGTCCCCATCCGGGAAGGCCCGCCATGGCCTTGGGAGCGGGAGCCCGAGGAAGGGCCTGTGCCTGGCCCCCAGCCACAGCGAGATGCCCGGGTTCGCCCCCATCACGGCGAGGATGTCCGCCCCCTCGGCAAGCGAGCGGCAGTCGCGGGGGCAGCCGCACACCGAGGCCTTGGCCTCTGGGCCGACGGAATCGTTAAGGGCCTTGGATATCTCGTTCAGGAGACCGGCGGAGCCGGCCCTGTCGCCAAGGCAGGGGCCCCAGAGGGGGCAGCCCCCCACCCGGTCGGGGGCCGCGGCGCCGTCCGTGGGTTCGGCCAGGGGGCCCTCGGCGCCTGCGGGGGCCACGCCCAGGAGCATGGCCAGATTCCCCTGCGGGTGGAGGCCCATGAGCCCGCTCCCCCGCCGCTCGGAGAGCTCCGCGAGCGCCAGAAGCCTCTCGGCGGTGAGCCAGCCGTTGTCGCCAAGGGGCGCGGCCCTTAGGGCCAGCCTCGCGGCCCTGGGGTAATAGGCCCCCCAGAGCGAGATGAGCTCGTCGCCCCGCCCCCTCCTCCAGGGGTTGCTGTCGCTTTCCCTCGCCCGGTCAAGCTGCCTTGAGAGCTCGCCGGCCAGCGCCCTGGGGGGATCCTTGTCCCCGAAATCCGCCATTACAAGATCCCTCCCGTGCCCTTCCCGCGCCCCGGGCCCGGTTGACTTGGGACGCGAAAGAAACTAAGCTACCTATCTCAGACGGGGCGCCCAAGGGGCGCGACCCCGACTTTAGATAGAGCCGCGTCTTTTTGCAAGCGCCGCGGGAGGCTACCCCCCCGAAAGGATCGTCTTAGGATGGAGCTCGGAAAATCCGGCATCCACGTCTTCTACCCGCAGCCCACGGGCGACGTGTGCTGCAACACGGTAGTCTTCGACGGGCGGGAGAAGGTCATAGTGGATCCGGGCCTCTACCACCTTTGGCCCTACCTGGAGAAGTCCATCCAAGAGGAGACCGGGATCCAGGCCAAGGATTTCTCCCTTGTGATCCACACCCACTCCCACCCTGACCACATGGGGGCGGGCTCCTACCTGGAGCGGGAGTACGGCGTGCCCCAGGCCATGTCCCAGGAGGAGCGCGACTACCTTGACGGGCCCGGGCAGGGCATCTACGCCTGGTTCGGGGTGGACCTCCCCTCCGTAACCGTCTCGCGGGTGCTCAAGGAGGGAACCCTTGAGCTGGGCGACAGGGCGCTCGAGGTCTACCTGACGCCAGGGCACACCCCGGGCAGCGTCTGCCTTCACGATCCCCAGCACGGGACGCTTGTGACCGGCGACCTTGTCTTCTCCCGCAGCTTCGGGAGGGTGGACCTCGCGGGCGGGGACCCCAGGCTTCTGGCCGAGAGCATAAGGCGCATGGGAGCCCTGGACGCGCAGGCCATAGTGCCCGGGCACGGGCCCTCGGTGGTGGGGCGCGACCAGGTGAGGAACAACTTCAAGTACGTGTACCGGCTCCTGGAGGAGTGCGGCTACATGTGACACGGGGGGCGCGAGCCCCGGGGCCTTCATGGGGAACCAGCTGAAGACATTCCTGCTGTTGGTGCTGATGACGGGGGTCATCATGTTCTTCGGCCAGCTCATAGGCGGCCGGACCGGGCTCATTGTGGCCTTCGGCATAGCCCTGGCAACCAACTTCGTGTCCTACTGGTTCTCTGGGAGCATCGTGCTGGCCCGGAACAAGGCGACGGTTGTCGGCCCGGAGGATGCCCCCGGCCTATACCAGCTGGTGGAGCACCTGGCCTCCAGGGCCGGGCTCCCCACGCCCAAGGTGGCCATAGTGGAAGACCCGGCCCCCAACGCCTTCGCGACCGGCCGCAACCCCTCCCATGCGGTGGTGGCCGTGACGAGGGGGCTTCTCAACATCATGAACCGCGAGGAGCTGGCCGGGGTGCTCTCCCACGAGCTCGCCCACGTGAAGCACCGGGACATACTCATCTGCTCGCTCGCGGCCGTGTTCGCCTCGGTCATAATGCTGCTGGCCAACATCGCGAGGTTCACGGCCATGTTCTCGGGCGGCCGCGGCGGCCGCGGCTTCAACCCGATAGCCGCCCTGCTCATGGCCCTTCTCGCGCCTTTCGCCGCGATGCTCATACAGGCGGCCATTTCCCGCTCCCGGGAATACCTTGCCGACGACGGCGGGGCCGACATCGCGGGAAGCTCCCTAGGGCTTGCCAGCGCCTTGGAGAAGCTGCAGCAGGGCACCTCCCGGGGGGTCGTTACCGCGACCGCCACCCCGGAGACCGCGAACCTCTACATCGTCAACCCCCTGAGCCGTCAGGGCCTTGCCAACCTGTTCGCGACCCACCCTCCCATAGAGGAGCGCATCCAGAGGCTCCGCGGCATGAGGTAGGGAAGGGCCGATAAACCCTGCCGCCTTCCCTTGCCCGGCCCGCTCATCACCTTCCCCAGCCTAACCCTTCCATCCCATCCTTCCCGTTGCCATCCGCAATGCCGGACCCGCCCGTGCCGCAAGTGCCATGCTGAATCGCAAAGCCAATGATGCTTCCCGGGCAGAGCCTGTGCCCCGGGCACCATATAATAATGATAGCGGCAAGGGATTTTGTCTTGAAATGTGACAACAAAAGAGACAACAACACAACAACAAGACCCAACAAGACAACAACAAGCAATAACAAGAAGACAACAAGACGACAACAAGACCATAAAAAGCAATAACAAGACGACAACAAGACGACAACAAGACAATAACAAGACGACAACAGGCAATGAATACGCCAATTGGGCGGTTCAATGATTCCAGGGTGCTAATATCGGATAAGCGGATAAGCGGCCAATCGGCCAAGCGGCCAAAAGGAAAAGCCAAAAGCCAAAAGCCATGGGATTCAAAACCCGTCACGGCCGAGGCGTTTTGGCCAGGGATTATGCGTTATTATCCGAAACTGGCGCGAAACGGATCCCCGCTCTTCCATCAAAGAGGCCAAGGATTGCGCCCGCTTAGGCGGATATGCCCCAAGCCATCCCAAGCCATCACAAGCCATCCCGGCCCCAAAAAGGCGAAGGGCCCCGCTTTTGCGGGGCCCTTCGCTAAGGGGCGGCCCTTTGCGGGCGCGCCATCTTTGGGGGCTCAGGCCCCCATGCCTTGATGGCTTGCCACGGCTAGAAACTGTAGCTCAAATGGATGCTCACTTCCACGCCCCTCCTTCTTCCTGCGTAACCTTGGAAGGAGAGGCCCGCCCTGAAAGGGCTGTCGCCCCCCGGGACGTAGTCGAGGCCGAGCCCAAGGGAGCCCGTCGCCCCCTTGAGCGACGAGGGCGTTATGTCCTTCCCCCGCACGCTAGCCCTGGTCTCCCCGTCGAACTCGTAGAGACCCGCGAAACCCACGCTCGCGACAAGGGACCGCGAGAGGTTGCCGCTAAGGCGCGCCTCGAGCTTGGCGACCCGCGAGTCGGACTTCCGGAACGTAACCGGCTCCCCCAGGTTGGTCATGGCGACGTCGCCACCCAGCCTTGTCCAGTGGTAAGAGAGGCTTACGTCCATGGCCGCGTTCTTCCCGGTCTGGAATATCAGCCCCGCGCCAAGGTTTATGCCCCGGTAGGGCATCCTGGAGCGGTGGCTTAGCGGATCCCCGTTCAAAGGCTCGTAGCTTCTTGTGTGGTAGTCGGTCTCAAGGGCGCCGAACCTCGCGCCCGCCTGGACGTAGGGCCTTCCGAGCCTTCCGGGGTTAAGATCAAGCCTTGCGGCCACGCCGCCACCAAGGTAGCTTGACTCCCCGTCGCCGGTTATCTCGGGGAAGCCTGCGGGGATGTGCCTGGTGTCGTAGTCGGCCTTCCCGCCCTCGCCGAAGACGCCCACGGTCAGAAGCCCGACCGAGGTGGTAATCCTGCAGCCCACGCCTATGGCCATGTTGTAGCCGTTGATTGCAAGGGACGACGCCCCCTTGTCGTAGGAGGACTTGCCGTAGGTGAAGGCGAAGGCGGGCCTGGGGCACGATGGCTCGGGCATGGCGATGTCACCCGCCTTCTCCCCGGCGCCCTCGTCCAGGAAGCTTATGCCCGGGTCGAATAGGCCGCTTTGGGAGAGATCCGAGCCCTGGGACACAAAGGCCAGCCCGGCGTTACCCGCGGAGGCGGGATCCTCCAGTTGCGGGTGCGCCCGGCTGTTCCTGAGGACCGCGCTAAGGGAGTTCGCGTTAAGGCTCAGGTCGAATTTCAAAAGGATGAAGGGGCCCATGGAGCCGTCCGCCTCGGTCTGGTCGAAGTCGCCGGGGTCAATGCCCGCGTCCGACGCCAGGAGGACGTAGGTGGTCCCGTCGGCCGGGATGTCGCCGTCCGGGGTGAGGTTCACGCCCAGGACCTTGGCCTGGCGGAGCTCGGGCTGGGGCGTAACCGCGAGCGGCATGACCTGGTTCTTCTTGAGCGGGTAGGCATCCGACAGGTAGATCTTGCCACCGGCGCTTAGCCCTGTGCTCCCGCTGTCCGCCCTGGCGTCGAAGAGGAAGCTGAAGTACTGGAAATTGGCGACGACGCCGCTCACCTCGATGCCCCCCTCCTTGGGGAGGACCACGTTCAGCGTGTTACCGAGGTAGACCTCGATCTCCGAGAGGGGGGTGGGGTCGTCCTGGTGCATCTGGTAGTAGGTGCCGAAGATCTCCCCCACGGCCGTGTTCCCCTGGACGGTCACGCTGTTGTGGTGGGCCTGGACGTAGCCTTGGGAGAACTTGATGACGTAGGCGCCCGCCAGGCGGCCGATGGCCGTGACTGACTGGCTGACGGGGTTCTGGCTGTGGGGGCCGCTGTCCACCACGACCAGGTGGTTGTAGGAGGACTCCGTGTCCTGCCTCAGGCCCTGGGGCGCGGTGTAGAAGTACTGGATGTAGGTGCCGTAGACGTTCTGCGCCCAGCTGTCCTCGAAGTAGAGGGTGTTGTGGTTGGCGTAGGCGGCCCCGCTGGACCAGATGTTCATGGAAAGGGGCTCCGCCGAGAAGGTTATGGAAACCCCCGCCGCCAAGTGCTTCCCGTACGAGTCGTTGAAGGTGGAGCCCACGATCCGGGTCAGGTTGTGATTGGCGTGCCCCTCTGAGAGCGGCGACTCCATCAAGGTGATGGACGCCCCGTAAAAACCGTAGCTGTTGACGTTTGTCACGTGGAGCTCGTTGTACTCCGCGCGTGCCACCGAATCGTCGTCGGCAACGGCCCTGACGTAGACCTCGGCCGCGTGGATGGTGTCCCTGACCGTTATGCGGGTCAGGGGATCCTCCGATCCGATCCACGCCACGTTGTGGCTGGACTCCGCGAGCCCGGGGAGCTTGGTCGCGTTGATGCCGGCCGCAACGAACCCGTCAATGTCGTAGGCCACGGTCACGGTGTTGTGGCTAGGCCCCCCCGTGGGGAAGAAGCCCATGTTCCCGGTGGTGGAATAAGGGTTTGGGAGCAAGGCGCTGGTAAGCGGGTCGTAGGTAATGTCCTCGGCCATGGCAAGCGCCACGAAACAGAGGATCATGATGAGAACCATGACGAAAGAAAAAACGATGTCAATGAATAGGATGAACTTAGGGTCCTTAAAGTAACGGAAAATGGTAGACATTATCCCGTCCGGTCTGAGTAACTGCTTCATAAGGATTTCTCCTGCGGGGCAAAGGCCACCCTGCGTAAGTCGTAGGATCAGGGAACCTGGAACACGGTAGGGCGCGAAATGACGCACGGTGCCCTACCGTGAGGCGCAAAATCGCAAGATGCGAAGACTGAAAGGGCAGCAAGTGTTGGGAAATGTGGGGAAATGTTGGCTCGCAAAAGCAAATGATGGAAAATAACGGTTATGGTCGATGCGATCTCCATGGACGCTCCCAAATTTGAGCGAAAACCAGCGTTTGTTGCTTAATTTTGCAAATATTACCCCGCAGCCTTTTGCGAATAAAGGCTAATGCATGGGGAAACTTGGAAGCTGAAATAACAAACGCCATAATAAGAATGTCTCGAAAGTTTGGAGCCCTGCACTTGGATCGTATGTAGTGTTATAAACTCACAAAAATTCAGACGCAAGAATTATTTTACCTACCCCAATTTCACGATATTCCATATGACATAAGGATTTCCGACGCAAATGATAATTTACTGCAACATTCGCGCAACAAATAAATCGAGTATGAATTTTGGATCATTATGCTTATCTTGTTAACAGTAGGCCTATTTCATTTTCGTGATTTTCACCCGGCTTGGGAAAATGTCGAAAAGTATCGCATGATGCATCACAAAATTTCCAAATGTAGCTTTAAATGCGCGGAAAATATTTACCCAATGCGCGCGCGATAAAAGGCTCATGGCGGGGGAAGCCTTGCCCTGCCATTACGATCGTTTGATTTACCAAAAGGCTTGCAGGGATTTTCGCAATTTCCGGGGTAAAATTATTTTTGGCAGGAT
>JAITKK010000173.1 GCA_031278475.1 Deltaproteobacteria bacterium | reverse complement strand
GGACGCCTCCTCCGAGCTGGGAGTGGGCCTTGTCAACTACCCCAGCCACGAGCTCATCGCAATCATCGGGAGGGGCAGCCAGGAGATACAGGAGGCGCTGGGCTACTGTCACTCGGACGAGGCCATCCACCGGGACAACCTGGTTGTCTTCGACAAGGGCTGAGGCCGCAATGCTTTAGGCAGGGCCCACCCAAGCCCCGGTCAAGGCCATCACCCCATACCCCTAAAAGCGCGCCATATACCGCGAAACCACCCAAACACCCGCAATCACAAACAAACAAACACAAACATAACCCCACATAACCAAAACGGCGTCGGAAAAGACAAATTCCGAGCTTACAGCGAAGAAACCCCGCCTTGGCCCTTGGGCCAAGGCGGGGCAAGGGAAACAAAATGAAGATCCGTTGCCTAGGGGCCGTCCGCACCGTCACCGGCTCCTGCTTCCAGGTGGAGAACCCCGTCGCCAAGGGGGGCTACACGCTGTTGGACTGCGGCCTGTTCCAGGGCGGCAGGCAGACCGAGCTCAGAAACTTCAATACCCCGCTTTACAAGCCCGACGAAGTTGGGGCCATAGTCATCACCCACGCCCACATGGACCACTCCGGCCTTGTTCCCCGCCTGGTGAAGGGGGGCTACAAGGGACCGGTCTACGCCTCCGAGGCGACCGCGGAGCTTCTTGAGATCCTCTGGGAGGACGCGGCCAACATCCAGGAGCACGAGGCCACCTGGAAGACCAGGAAGAACAGCAGGCAGGGCCAGAAGAAGGTCGAGCCGCTCTACACCCAGGACGACGCCAAGAGGGCCATGGGGCAGCTTAGGCCCTTGGGCTTCGGGAAGGACATAGAGGTGGCCCCGGGGCTTTACGCCAGGTACTTCACCGCCGGCCACATACTGGGGGCGGCGAGCGTCCAGCTCACCTCGAGCTCCAACGGCAAGGACACCAGGGTGCTCTTCTCCGGGGACCTGGGCCGCCAGGGCCAGCTCATAGTCCCGGATCCCGAGGCCCCCGCCAGGTCGGACTTCGTCTTCATGGAGACCACCTACGGCGACAGGCTGCACAAGGACCTGGACGGCACCATCAAGGAGTTCTTCGACGTCATCGGCGAGGCCATCAAGGAGGGGGGCAAGATACTCATACCGGCCTTTGCCGTCGAGAGGACCCAGGAGATAATCTACCTCCTCTCCCAAGCCTGGCACGAGGGCAGGATCCCCAAGGAGCTGCCCGTTATCCTGGACTCGCCTCTCGCCATCAGGACCAGCGAGGTCTACCTCATGCACCCGGAGCTCTACGACGCGGAGACCAAGCTCGCCGCCGACAAGGGCCTGGGGCCGGAACAGATGGGGAGCCTCAAAATCACCCGCACCATGCAGGAGAGCCAGGCCATAAACGACATCAAGGGACCCGCGATAATAGTCGCGGGCTCGGGCATGGCGAACGCCGGGAGGATTCTCCACCACCTCAAGCACAACCTGTGGCGGCCTAACTGCCACGTCATATTCGTGGGCTTCCAGGCCCAGGGCACCACCGGCCGCAGGCTGGTGGACGGGGCCGAGACGGTCAAGATCTTCAGGGAGCCTATCACGGTCAAGGCCAAGATACACACCATAGGGGGTTTCTCCGGGCACGCCGATCAAAACGAGCTCATAGAGTGGCTGAGGCCCCAGATCCACGAGAGGCTGGGGGTTGCGCTCATCCACGGCGAGGAGGCAGGGACCCTCGCCTTCCAGGCGAGGCTCAAGGCGCTCTTCCCCTCCCTGAGGACGGAGGTGCCCCATTGGCTGGAGACCCTGGAGATAGCCCCTGGGGAGGCCAAGTCCGAGCTCCCGGAGATAAGCCCGGCGGTAGCGGCTGGGGTCCCCACCTACAAGGAGACCGCGGAGTACAGGAGCATGCTGGGGCGGCTTGCGAGGCTCAGGCAGAGCTTCGAGCCCAGGGAGGCCCCATTCCAGCCGGCCGAGCTTGCGAACCTTGAGGCCCTCCTGAACATGGCGGAAGAGATAATCCTCCGCTAGGTGGCATGCTCAAAATAAAGCGAAGGAAGGGGGCCAAGGGCCCCCTTCCTTTGTTAAGATCCATTATTGCAAGATCTATATTGTCCACTTTATCGAAAATTCGCTATAAGGTTTGAATCGCGATTCGAAACAAAATCGCAGTGCTTCCGACTTGGGATAAGCGTAGTTGAAAACGCAGACTAAATTAATTTCCGTCGACACGGCACGTAGTTTGCCGTTGTTATTCCCAAGTTGGTCACGGATAACGGGAATCTCATGATCCAGCATGTAACATGCTAATGATGTGGGAAAACCGGAATTAAAGTCGTTTTTTGTCCAATGGGCATTATCCCGCTCGGTTTGAATGTATTAAGCCATATAAACCTGATGACTTTTCCTGTGCGCTTTTAGAATAATTTGTTGAATCTTCCCACTTTGTATTTATTGTCATCGGAACAGTTAATATGCTTGTATAGATTATGAGCCACGTACTGAGCCAGTTTGACAGGGACGGCATTTCCGATGATTTGTTCAATCTCCGTCTTTGTACCATAGAATTTGTAATCTTCCGGGAATGTTTGGATCCTTGCCCTTTCGTGAGTTGTCAATGGGCGCAACGAGTCATTGAGTTCACAAGCGTCATTCCGGTGGCCGGGATATCCTTGTGGCACAGGCCTGTTCACGCCCCTAATCGTCGCGGCCGGCTCATCAATGGAAAATATCCCTCTTCTTGAATAATTCCTTGGATGCCGGTAATAAAACTCAAAATTCAAATTGTCTCCGAAATAGTCGCGGACGGTCATTTCCGTAAGGGATAAGTTAGACATCAATGATTCCAAAAGAAAATCATCGCAGTCATTTAAGGAACCCAAGCAAAAGAATCTTTTTCGTCTTTGTGGCACACCACATTTGCTAGCCAACAATATGCATTCGGTAAGACCGTAGCCGATAGCCTTGAATTCCTCCCTTGCTTTGGAAAACACCTTGCTTTTTATTATCCTTTCAACGTTTTCCATCACAAAATACAGTGGTTTTATAGAACTGACTATTTGCAAGAACGATAATGTCAAATCAGCCTGTTTTGATTCGATTCTTTTCCCTGCTTGGGAGAAATCTTGGCAGGGCGGTCCCCCGATTATGACATTCGGTTTGAATTTGGCTATGCTTGCGGTGGCTTGGTCGGTGTCGGCCAAGTTCAACCTCATCACAGGATGATTGAAATTCTTTTCATGGCAGTTGGCCGCCGGTTCCCACAATTCGTAGGCTGCCACTATTTCGAACCCTTCCTTTGCGAAACCAGCCGATAACCCCCCTCCCCCTGCGAATAAATCCACGGTTTTTAA
>JAITKK010000144.1 GCA_031278475.1 Deltaproteobacteria bacterium | reverse complement strand
CTGTTCACGAATTGTTGCAATAACCCGAAAAATCATCTAGATGACTTCGCCGAGAGAATAAATCGCGTGAAATGCTGGCCGAAACCAGTCAGCCGCAAGGAGATTCCCAAAGCCTAAGGCGGCTTCTATTAGGCATGCCAACGGTCATTGACCGTATGATCCAGAAATGATGGCGCAAGAGCCGGCACCAATTTTAGAGGCATGACTCTCGGACAACAGCCATGGGTTCGAGCCTTACCGGAGTGCCAATGACTAGGCAAGGGAGGTCATACCTCGTCATGGTGTTTACCTGTGTGGTGGATTTGATAAATACGACAATTTTGATAATGTGAATTACTACATGCCCATAAGAAAGCCAAGGGGGTAATTTTTCGATGTTGTCCTGTTCAGGCTAATCCGATTCAACGAATACGATCAGCTTAGCACGCTGGTAAGCAACATTTACCTCACAAAGTGTCATCCGATTTCTTGAAGAACCAGCCCGCAAATAAGGTAGATGAGCAGACGATTGCAAAATCTATGTGAGATCCCCAAGGGCAGCGTTCTTGGTAATGGGGTCCTGCATCCTTTTCATGATTTCTCGCAAGCCTTGTGCTGGGCTTTCCAAAGGATTATAATGGCATGCGTTTGAAAGCCGCCTCCCTCTTCAATTGAATGGTAAAGCTGGCTCTATTCCTATTTCATACTGCAAAGGTTATAAAATGCTACTCTACCTGTGCCTTGGAATTGCCATTTTTTCGCTTTGGTACGTGCCCTTTCGGGTAAGCTCGCTTTCTGGCTGCAAGAAAGCTTTTTGGCCCGTATTTATTGCCTGCTTCCTGGTGATAGGCGGCTACATTGTGCTCATGGGAACGAAACTCTACCTTAAACCCAACATCGTTGTCGCACTTCTTTATAACATTTTAGGCATTCTTTTGATGCTCCACGCCTATGTTTTCTGCCTACTTTTAATCCTCCATCCTTTTTCCTACTTCTTTAAGGGCAAAAAGAGGGTCGCGCTCTTACTAACCTTCTTCGTGGCTGTGTCGCTGGTAAGTTATGCGTACTACAATTCCATGCGCGTAAAGGTCACCTTTTACGAGATGAGGATTGCGGGCCTTAAGGCCCCGCTTACCATAGCCCACGTGCCGGATCTGCATCTTGGGGCAGCCAGGGGCGAGGCTTTTCTAGCCAAAACCCTTCAAAAGATACAAGATTTAGAGCCCCAGGTCATAATCTACAACGGCGACTTGGTCGACACCAATATCGCCTTAAACCCTGAGACCTTCAGGCCATTTGAAAAGGTTTCAATCCCACAGTATTTCACCACAGGAAACCACGAGTATTATGTGGATACGGAAAGCGAGCTCAACCTTTTGAAACTCTCAGGGGTCAAACGCCTCGAAAATGAGACTGTTGTCATAGATGGCATAAACATAATAGGCTTGGAATATATGAACGCCGACAGGGCCACAAGCGACAATCACAGGGTAAACGATCTTTTTATGGATGAGGAACTTCCTAAGGTTTTTAGGGATCGCACTTTGCCGACAGTGCTCATTCACCACAGCCCTGTGGGCCTTTCCTATGCTTCCCGTGATGGGGTCGCCCTAATGCTCACCGGCCATACCCACGGTGGCCAGGTATTCCCAGGAACCATCATGGTTCCTTTGTGGTTCCCTGAATACAAGGGTCGTTACCAAATCGACAACATGACCCTTTTGGTTTCCCAAGGGGTTGGCACCTTTGGCCCTCCCCTGCGTTTGGGGACCTTTCCGGAAATTCAGATTGTTAAGTTGGTCCCCTGACTTTCCCCAAAAGCTTCCCCCCATATGCTGCTTGCCCCTCTTTCCCGCCCTCTTCAAAAAGACATGGGGGTTTGCTTGCCCGGGCGAGGCTATTGGGTTCCCGCCAATTTTTCTTGATTTGAGACCGGGCGTGCACTTTCGCTGATTTAATATGAAACCTGGGAAAGTGGGCCAAAACGAACAATCCCACCAAATGTTCATAAGGCACGAAAAAAGGCCTTCCAGCCTATGCGGCTGGAAGGCCTTTCCAGTGGGTGGGATTGAACCCCTTGGCTGCTGGGTCCTTTCCTAGTTTATCCCCAGTGATGCCCTCTTATCGGCCACGTGCTGGGAGATCTTGGCGGCCTGGCTCACGGGTTCCGGGTCGTGCACGAAGGAGGCCCCGTAGATCTCCTTGAAGGTGCCGTCCAGGTAATTCACCATGCCGGGCACTCCCTGGATGGGGAGGGTGAATCCCAGGTAGACCGAGAGCCCCGAGGCAACGAAGCAGAAGGCCAGGGACACGATCTGCTCGGTGGTCCAGCCGGGGATGGCCACGGCCGCCGGGAGCTCGGCCAGTTCCTTGCCGAGGGAGCCGGTCTTGCTGAGCTCGGCCAAGAGCTTCAGGAGCCTCGAGTTGTCCACGCAGGAGCCTAGGTGGACCACCGGGGGCAGGCCCGTCTCGGCGCAGAACTTGGCAAGGGCAGGGCCCGCCTCGGACTTGGCCTCTGGCTTGAGAAGCCCGGCCCTGCCTAGCGACATGGCCGCGCAGCCGGTGGACAGTATCAGTATGTCGTCCTTTATGAGGGCCTTCGCCAGATCCACGTGCGGGTCGTTGCCGCTGGGGCCGGGGAGCACCCTCACGTTGTTGCAGCCCAGGATGCCGACCACGCCCTTGATGGAGCCCTTCTTGATGGCCTCCGCCAGCGGGCCCACCGGGCCGCCGCCGTTGGCCTTGAGGATCTTCCCAAGGGACTCGATGCCGTAGCCGGTCATGATGGTCTCGGAGCCCTCGGGGATGGACACCTCGCCCCTGTTGGGGTAGTTGTCCGCGGCGGCCTTGAGGATCTCCTGGGCCCGCTCCATGGCGTTCTTGTCGGTGACTTTGTAGTGCTGGGTGTTCTTCCCGGAGCCGAACTTGGCCTGCGGGAAGGTGGTTATGAGCTTGGTGTGGTAGCACTCGCAGAGCTTTCCGAGCGACTCCATGGCGCACTGGGCGTCAACCACCAAGGCTTCGACCGCGCCCGTCACTATGGCCAGCTCCTGCTGGAGGTAGTCGCCCGCGGCCGCGGCCCCGTGGCGCTCCTGGAGCTCGTTCGCGGTGGAGCAGATGCCCGTCACCTTGAAGCCGTCTGCCCCCTTGCCCTTGGCGTACTCGACAAGCTCGGGAAGCTTGGAGGCCTCCACTATCTTCTCGGCCAGTATGGGGTAGTTGCCGTGGACGACCACGTTGACGGAGGTCTTGGACAGGGTGCTGAGGTTGATGTCGGAGCCCTGGGGCGTGGGAGGCCCGAAGAAGGCGTCCTGGATGTCCGTGGAGATGGAGGATGATGCCCAACCGTCGGCAAGGGCGCACCTGACCCCCTGGAAGAGCAGGTTGCGGTAGTCCTGGTCGACGCCCATGTGGGTGCGGTGCATGATCTCCACCGCCTCGCGGTTTATGCCCCTGGGCTTCACCCCCAGCTTGGTCCACCTCTCATAGGTGCCCTCCGGGGCGTCCTTCAGGTAGGCCAGCTCGCCGGTCTGCCTGCCGAACTCGGCGAGGCACTTGGCGGCCACTTCCTTCGCGAGCGATAGGCTGTCCTCGGACTTGGAGGGGTCAAGGCCAAGCCTGGTCGCGATGTCCTTTAGCTTGTCCTCGGCCTTGAGGCTGTAGTCCCCGGTCTCGCCGGCCGCGAGGTCCTGGAGGGTCTCCACCAGCACCAGGCCGTGGTCGGCGTGGGCGCTGGAACCCGCCGATATCATGCGGATTAGGTTCCTCGCGACAATTGTCTCGGGTGTCGCCCCGCAGAGGCCGATTCTCCGGTCGGGCTCTGTCCCGTCCTTTATGGCCTTGGTGAGGGGCAGCCTGCAGGGACCCTGCGAGCATATCTTGCAACAGATGCCCTCCGTGCCTATGTTGCAGGGCTTCATCTTCACGGCCCTGTCGAAGATGGTGGGCTGGCCCTTCTCCCTTGCGAGGTCGAGCATCTTTATGCTGATGGGATCGCCTGTCTCCGGCCCGCCCTTGGGGGCGGGTTTCGGCTTCGCCTCCGCCGCCGGCTTCGCCTCCGCCGGCTTCGGGGCGGGGGGCTTGCTTGCGGCCTCCAAGGCACCCGTCGCCTTCTGGAGCTTTTCCTTGGCTTCCTTAAGGGCGGCCTCCAGCTTTTCAGCCTCCTGTTTGGCCTTCTCGGCCTCCTGTTTCAACTGTTCCAGTGATAGCTTGTCTTCGCTCACGAAATGCCTCCTATGCCCTCATACCTGGCGGGCATCAGTATGTCTCTGCAAAAGCTTGTTAAAAGGCTATTTTTGTGGAGTGGAGTGTACGGAATGGAGTGAAATGGAGTGAAGTGGAGTGTCTTTGGAAATTTTGGCCGGTGCCTTATAGGCCCCGGCCTTTGGACAAGGAAAACCCATGGGCCTCTGGGATCCGCAAGGAGCCAAAGGTTCTGGGTTCTATCCTTGGCAAAGGCGCCGCTTTATCTTGGATGCCGGCCCTAAGGTGGGATCTCGCTAACGGGTATAAAACCGGCCGGGTACAAAACCGGCAAGGGGCCAGGGCCAAGGCATCGCCGGATATTGTAAGTCAACAAATGATATTTACACTTTTGGGCCGGCCAAGGCAAGAAAAAAATTCAGGCCCGCCGCCAAAACCATGCCCCGCTTGACTATTCTTCCGAGATAATCCAACAAAACCGGGCCTTTCCGGGTTTTCAAAGGCAAGGGGCGCAAGTTATGGGCAGGCTCTGGTTCCTTGCCCCTGGCAGGAAGGGCATTTTTGGCATAAAATTATTTTTTACTCTATAACACTTTTTTCTCTTTATACCGTGCCGAAAGTTATTTTGATGGGAGTTCCTGGAAAAGTTGCCGCAGGGGTGGCTGGCGCGATGTTGGGAAGGAGGGATGGCTGGGAAGGCTGGTAAGGCGGGATTGTGGGATGGCCGGCACATAGGGAAGGGCTCCCAGCATGGGCTGCCCTCGCTTCCTGCTCAGGGGTTGAGGGGACCTGTGTAGGGACCGGTCGTGTCGGCCCGCACTCTTGGCATATGGTGTTTGTTAGTGTTTTTTTGGTGTTTGTTGCCATTTTTTGCTGTTTTATGCCGTTTTTTGCATTTTTTGCCGTTTTTTAGCATTTTTTGCCGTTTTTTGGCGTTAATTGGCGTTTGATACCCACCCCTGCGGCCCCGCTGTTGTCAATGGAGGAAAAACAACGGCTTTGGCTCAAGCACCGCTTGAGCCAAAGCCGTCGTGTAAAGCCTGGTTTTGGGGATTTCGGGGCAGGGCCTGTTGGGCCTTGGGAGCATTGTCGCCCAAGCCCCAGGGGGCGTGGCCTTGCTTGCCCTAAAACCCTTTCGGCAGGTCCCTAGACCTGGATCCCGAAGTTGCGGCAGAGGGCGGCGAGCCCCCCTTCGTATCCTTGGCCCACGGCCTTGAACTGCCAGTCGGAGCCCTTGCGGAAGACCTCGCCGAATATCATGCCGGTCTCTGTCGACATGTCCTCGGTGAGATCGAAGCGGGCTATCTCCTTGCCGTTGTCCACGTTGACTATCCTTATGAAGGCGTTATTGACTTGGCCGAAGTTCTGGTTCCTGGCCTCGTAGTCGTGGATGGTGACGGTGATGGCGATGCTCGTGATCTCCGGCGCTATCTTCTGGAGGTGTATCTGGATGGACTCGTCGTCGCCCTCGCCCTCGCCGGTGCGGTTGTCGCCCGTGTGGAGCACCGAGCCGTCCTTGGATTTGAGGTTGTTGTAGAAGATGAAGTCGCCGGGGTCCCTCACCTTCTTGGCGTCGGTGAGGAGGAAGGCCGAGGCGTCCAGGTCGAAGTCCGACCCAGGGGTTTCCCGGACGTCCCAGCCCATGCCGACCAGGATGACGGAGAGGCCCGGGGCCTCCTTGACGAGCGATACCTGACCGCCTTTAACTAATGACACTGCCATGGTTCAAACTCCGATTCGTTTGTGTGGGGATGATCGTGGATCCTATGAGTGGGATGTTTTGCGTTTTTTGGGGCCCTTTCCTTGGAGGGGGACGGGCCAGAGGCATTTGGGTTTCACACAGTCTAGCCCATTATGGGCGGGGGGGTCAAGGCCGGAAGGGCGAAAAGCCCGGCCACAAGGGCTTCCGGGCCTCCCCTGGGGGGAGGCCCGGAAATGCCGGGGGCTCAAAGCCTGGGTCTTTCTTATGGCTGATTGGGGCTTTTGGAGGCCTTTGGAGGCTTTTGTGGGCTAATTGGGGCTAATGGGGCTTTTTGGCTTTCGGTGAAGTGTCTGGGGCCTACCTTGGGCCTACTTGGGGCCTGCCTTGAACCACCGGATCCAAGCCTTACGGGGGATGCCGGCTCAAAGCCAAGGGTCCCGGGCATTTCCCAGGGCGGGGAAACGCCGCATTGGGTGATATTCAAACTTAAGAGTTGTTTTTTCATGGGCCAATCGGCTAAATTTGCCTTATTTGGTTCGTTCTAATTTGGTGGGGTCGGCCATCCCAGGGACGTGCCCGGCCTTGGCCGGGCCTACGGCCGGGGGCAGGCGCCCTTCGGCCCAGGCCGCCCACAAGGAGGCGCTAGAGTGCGTGCCCAGCTGATCATATTAATCGCCTACGTATTGGTCCTTCTTGCCATATCCTGGTGGTCCACCATCCTCCTGCGGAGGGGGACCACGAACAAGACCCTCAACTACCTCCTGGCGGGGCGCAACCTCCCCACCATACTCATCATGGTCATGCTGGTGGGGCTGGCCGTGGGGGGCGCCTCCACCGTGGGGGTGGCGGAGAAGGCCTATACCCAGGGCTTTTCCGCGGGTTGGTACAACGCCGCATGGGGCCTCGGGGGTATCTTCGTGGGGCTCTTCATCGCGAAGCATTTCCGGCGCATGACGGTCAAGACCGTGCCCCAGATAATGGGGCACATGTTCGGGCCCGGCACCCGCCTCATAAGCGTCATCTGCCAGCTCCTGGTCATGATAACCATAACCGCCCTCCAGTACGTGGCCGGAGGCGCGATACTCGCGGCCCTGTTGCCCGAGGTCTTCGACCTCAGGGGCGGGATGCTGGCCTCCTGCGCCATCTTCATCATCATCACCCTGTTCGGGGGCTACTGGGCGAGCGGGCTCACGAACCTCTTCAATGTGATCATAATATACGTGGGGATAGTGGTCGCGCTCATCTTCAGCGTGAGGGGTTTCGGGGGGATGGACTCGCTTTTGGCCCAGCTGCCCAAGGGGGAGGACTGGTTCCACCCGATGTCGGGGATGGGCTACCCGGCCATAATCGGCTATGTGGCGGTAATGGTCACCATGGCGGTCACCACCCAGGCGGTGGCCCAGATATGCTTCGCCGCCAAGGACGGTAACAAGGCCAGGACCGGGTTCATCCTGGGCGGGATCATAATACTCCCGGCTGGCTTCCTTTGCGCGGTCTTCGGCATCATGGCCGCGGCCAAGTTCCCCGGCTTGGTGGGCCCGGACGCGGCCTTGGCCCTTCCCAAGCTGGTGCAGGGGCTCTCGCCCATCGTGGGTGGCATCTTCCTTGCCGCCCTGTGGGCTGCCGACATATCCACGGCGGTGGGGCTCCTCATGGGCTGCTCGACCCTTGTGGTCGAGGATGTTGTGAAGAAGCTATACCCGAGGCAGCTCTCCGGCTCCAGGGAGATGCTGGTCTCAAGGCTGGTGGTGCTTCTCGTAAGCCTTCTCTCCTTTGCCCTGGCGCTCACGGTCACGGGCATACTCCAGACCATAACGACGGCCCTCGCGCTTACCACCTCCTTTACCCTGATAGTCATCGCGGGGATTTATTTCCCGAGGATCCTAAGGAGGGCGGCGGGCTTTTGGCTGGTCCTGGCCTCCTTGGTCCTGTGGCTCCTGTGGACCCTGTTCCCGGGCCTTAGGGTGCTCCCGGGGCTCATCTACGCCGAGTGGCTGGTCTGCGGCGTCATGGTGCTGCTCTTCTGGGCATTCGCGACCGAGCCCGCGGGCGACATCTTCGCCAAGGGGGGCGATGGGGCCGGGCCAGCGGAGGCCGCGCCCGGGGCGGCCCTTGAGCCCGTCCCGGCGGGGCCCGCCCACGCCGGGCCCGAGGGCTGAAGAGATGACGCGGAACCCAACATTTGACGATCTATCGGGCCTGTGCGCGTCGATTCTCGAGAGGGGCTACGGCTACGGCCCCGAGGAGGCCAGGATCACGGCGACCCTCCTGGTGGAGGCCGACGCCAGGGGCATAGCCTCCCACGGGGTGTCAAGGCTCGCCTTCTACCGCCAGAACCTGGACCTGGGCCACGTGAGGCCCGGGTCCGAGCCCCGGGTCGCCTATGAGACCCCCTGCTCGCTTGTGGTGGACGGGAATGCCGGGGTGGGCTGCTACGTCGCGGGTTTCGCCGTGGACAGGCTTATAGCCAAGGCGAGGGACGCGGGCGTCTGCCTCTGCGGGGTGCGCAACTCCAACCACTACGGCATAGCCGGGTACTGGGCTGAGCTCATAGCGGCCGAGGGCATGGTGGGCATGGCCTTCACCAACACCTACATAGCCGGGGTGCCCACCTACGGGAAGCTCAGGATCCTTGGCACCAACCCCATAGCCGTGGCCATCCCGGAGGCGGACGGCAGGGTCTTCCTCCTGGACATGGCGACCACCACGGTCACCCACGGCAAGGTGGAACTCTACGACCGCAGGAAGAAGCCCATGCCCAAGGGCTGGGTGGTGGACGAGCGGGGCAGGGAGGTGACCGACGCCACGGCCTTCGAGAAGACCTTCTACGCCAGCAACTTCGGCGGGCACCTCTATCTTGGCGGGGCCGGGGAGGAGTCAGGCGGCCACAAGGGATTCGGGCTGGCCCTCCTGGTGGAGCTGCTCTGCTCGGGGCTATCCCTGGGCGCGAGCAGCCAGGACACCTTCCCCAAGGGGGGGGTCGCGGGGATTACCCACTTCTTCGCGGGCTTCCGGCTGGACCTCTTCGGTGATCCTGCGGCCCTCAAAGGGCACGTGGGCGGGATACTCAAGGCCGTGAGGGAGAGCGGCAAGGCCGAGGGCCAGGACCGCATCTACATCCACGGCGAAAAGGAGAGCGAGGCGAGGGCCCGTTCGATTGGGTCAGGCGTCTTCCTGGACGAGGCGACCAAGGCCTATCTCAGGGGGCTTGCCAAGGATTGCGGCCTGGACCCCATAGAGGGCCTGGGGGCATGAGGCCAAGGGCTGTCGGCCCCGTGAGCCAATGCCGCGGCCTCCCCGCGCAAGATCACGTGTCCCGTGCCTGAAGGGCCCAGGATCCTCGAAGTCCCCTATGGGACCGGCTCCGAGAGCTGCCCTATAAGGCCAGGGAGAACCGTCAGGGCCTTGGTGCCGGCGCCCGCCCGCAAGGCCGCGGGGCAGGACGCAAGCGTGATAGCCGCCCAAGCCTTGGGGAACCCCCTGGGTTCCCCAAGGCTGAGCGAGCTGGCAAAGGGCAAGAAGGACGTGGTCGTATTGTCCTCGGACCACACGAGGCCCGTGCCAAGCGCCGCTACCATGCCGCTCCTTCTCAAGGAGATCAGGGATGGTTCCAAAAACGCCAAAATCACCATACTCATAGGCGTGGGTTGCCACCGGGGCTCGACCAGGGAAGAGATGGAGGCCAAATACGGGAACGCGATCGCGCGAGACGAATCGATTGTGAACCACGACCCCCACGACGAGGGCATGCTCGCGTCCCTTGGGAGCCTGCCTTCCGGGGGGGAGCTGCGCCTTAACCGCAGGGCGCTCGAGTGCGATCTTCTGATAGCCGAGGGGCTCATAGAGCCCCACCAGTTCGCGGGCTTCAGCGGCGGCCCCAAAAGCGTGCTCCCAGGCATCGCCGCCTTCAAGACCGTGCTCGCGAGCCACAACGCGGAGTTCACGGTGCACCCCTTGGCAAGGCCCGGGTCCCTCGAGGGCAACCCCTTCCAGGTGGACATGGCCTATGCCGCGAGGAAGGCGGGGCTCGCCTTCATCCTGAACGTTACCCTTGATCCCGGGAAAAATGTCGAGGCCGCGTTCGCGGGCGACTTCCTGGATTCCCACCGCAAGGGCTGCGCGCACGTCCTTGCCCAGTGCGCCGTAAAGGCCGCCCCCGCCCCCATAGTCGTCACCTCCAACGGTGGCTACCCGCTGGACCAGAACATCTATCAGTCCACCAAGTCCATAATGGCGGCGGATCTCACCTGCCAGGACGGGGGCGTCATAATTGCCGTGAACGAGTGCCGGGACGGAAGCGGCTCCGAGGCCTTCCTGGACAGTTTCAGGAAGGCGGGCTCGCTAAAAGGCCTCTTGGAAGGGATAGAGGCCCGCGGGAGGGAAGACACCATCCCCGACCAGTGGGTCACGCAACTCACCGCCTCCATCCTCCTAAGGCGCACTGTCATAATGGTTACCAAGGCTAAATGCGAGGATGTAACGGCCCTGGGCATGGTGAAGGCCGATACCTTGGCCGAGGCCCTTGCCATGGCGGACTCCATCGTGGGGGATCCCATGGCTCCCATAAGCGTGCTGCCCAACGCCGTGGCTTTGGTTATCAGGCCCTGACAAAGCATCCATCCTTCCATCCTTCCATCCATCCTTCCATCCATCCTTCCCTGCCTTCCTCTTTCCCTCAATTCCCCTTCTCTCTTTTCCCAGCCCAGACCCTCCCGGTTGCGCTTGCCTTAGAGTGCTTTGACAAGACAAACGACAACTTCCGAAAGCGTGTCAGGCGTGATCCGGCGTTTACGGACTTCATTCCCACCCTCGCCTATGCGCTTCAGTGAGGCTGGTGCCCTAAGGCTGTGTCCGCTTGGCTTCCAGGCAATCAGGGGGATCGGGTTTATAGGCCTTCTTTTGACTGCCTATTATAATTATAGGCGGTTTCACGCCAAGGGCCGAAGGGCCTTTCCTTCACGGGGGGGTTTTGGCATGCTACCCCGTAAGGCCTCCGAATAGGGGTCGGGGTGGGGTGCGCCTGACTCAAACGCTTGCGCGAAGCCCGATGTGGCCCAACATAATTGTGGAATTACGCCCCAGGCGGGCTTATAATTGTGCGAAATTTCAGCGGAACGGAGGCCAGGAAGGCCTCAAACAATCTTAGATTGCGTATAATGAGAATTGACGATACAATAGAAAGCGTTCGGCTCACCCCCCAGGGCTCGCTCGCGTTCCAGGGCCTGGAGGGCGACTGGCGGGAAATCCTGTTCAGCCTGGGCGCCCAAAGGGTCCGGTCCATCGTCCCCGCCGTTCGCTTTTGGAGATCCTTTTCCGAGCTGTTCGTATCGGCCCTCTGCCATCTGAAAGAGAGGTTGGATCCCACCGACCTGAGCCCCCCGTCACCCTCCCGGCTGGAGAGGCTGGCCTTTGGGGCCCCTCCCATGCAGGGCGGGGAGTACCTTTCGGCCGAAAGCCTCACCACTGTCTGGAATCACCTCATAGGCTGGTCCCAGCCCCTTGCCCATGGCAGGGTGGCGGAGTTCCTCTCCGAGAAGGCCCCCGCTTGGAAGAGGGTGGGGAGGGTCATATTCCAGCTGGCCGATCACCCTTCGACCCCTGAGCTGCCCTTTGCCTTCATAGTGACCTATATCGTTACCCTCAACGCCGAGGGGGACGAGAAGCACATACCCCTGAAACTGGCATTGGAGCAGTACTCCGGGGAAAGCAACCGCGCAGCCCTTTTGAGCCTTTTGACGCCGGTCAAGGCCGCCGCCGAGAAGCTCAAGTGGGTGGCCGACTTGGTCGGGAGCAAGGACATCTACTCCTCGCTTCTTTTCAGCATCCAGGAGGCACACCGCTTTTTGGTCGATCAGCCCGTGCTCACCGAATGCGGCCTCATAGTGAAGATCCCCGACTGGTGGCACAAGGCCCCAAAGGTCATGGTCGCCGTGACCGTGGGGAAGGAAAAGGGAACCCACCTGGGCGCGAAGACCCTGTTCGACTGGGACGTGGGCCTTTCCATCGAAGGGCAGGACCTGACGGCGGAGGAGGCCCAGGAGCTGGAGGAAATCCTTTCCGGGGCGGGCGGGGGGCTGATCCGTTTCAAAGGCAGGTGGCTGGAGGCCGACCAGGAAAAGATAAAGGAGGCCTTGGCGCACTGGCGAAAGGCCAAAGAGGAAAGCGAGGGCTCCGGGCTCACCTTCATAAAAGCCATGCGCCTTTTGGCAGGGCTCCCCGGAGCCGCGGGCGAAAAGGGAAGGCTGCCTTCCCCCAGCCCTTGGGTCGTGCCCATGGCCGGCACCGCATTGGGGGGGATGCTTGAAAAGATAAGGGATCCAAAGGCCGCCAAACAGCCCCGCGACCTTGGGGCCGAGTTAAGGCCCTACCAGCGAAAGGGCTTGGACTGGCTGAGACACATAACGGGAATGGGGCTCGGGGCCTGCCTTGCGGACGACATGGGCTTAGGCAAAACCATGCAGGTACTGGCCCTTCTGTTGCTGGAAAAAGACAAGGGCACGGCCAAGGGACCTTCGCTTCTTGTGACACCCGCGAGCCTCATGGCCAACTGGAAATCCGAGGCGGCGAGCTTCGCCCCCTCCCTTAAACTTAAAATATTCCATTCGTCCGAAACTTCCAAAGATGACCTGAGGGGTTGGCAGGATAACCCGGACAGGCTTTTGAAAGGCTGCGACCTGGTAGTGACAAGCTACGGGATGCTCTCAAAAAACAGCGATTTCTTTGAAAAAATCCACTGGCCCCTTGTGATAATCGACGAGGCCCAGGCGATAAAAAACCCCGGGACCTTCCAGACCAGGGCGGTCAAGAAAATGAGGGCCGACTCCAGGATAGCCATGACGGGCACCCCCATAGAGAACCGCCTGACCGACATGTGGTCGATATTCGACTTTTTGAATCCTGGGCTTCTGGGATCTCTTAGGAGATTTCAGGGTGTGGTTTCCGACCTTGAAGCGGGGGGAGGCGATCACTACGCCCCCTTGAGGCGCCTGGTGTCGCCTTACATCCTACGGCGGCTCAAAACCGACCGCCGCATCATAAGCGAGCTCCCGGACAAGACAGAGACATCCCTTTACTGCAACCTAACCGCCCAGCAGGCCAAACTGTACGCGACCGTGGTTTCCAACATGTCCGAGGCCCTGGAAAGCGTGCCGGATTCCCCCTCCGACATGAACCGCCGGGGCTTGGTCCTTAAAAGCATCGTAATGCTCAAGCAGGTGATAAACCACCCGGCCCAGTACACCGGGGACGGGGACTGGGACTATCGCAAAAGCGGAAAGTTTCAGAGACTGAAGGAACTCTGCCAGGAGTTCTCCGAACGCCAGGAGCGGGTGCTTGTCTTCACCCAGTACCGCGAGATAATCCCTCCCCTCTTCGACCACCTCTCAAGCGTCTTCGGGGAGGAAGGGCTCGTTCTTCACGGAGGCACCCCTGTCTCGAGGCGCCAAAAACTGGTGAGGGCCTTCCAGGGCGACAACGGCCCCCCTTTTTTCATCCTGTCCCTAAAGGCGGGGGGCACCGGCCTCAATCTGACCGCCGCGGGACAGGTGATACACTTTGACCGCTGGTGGAATCCGGCGGTCGAGGACCAGGCCACCGACCGGGCCTACCGCATAGGCCAGAGGAAAAACGTCCTTGTGCACAAATGCGTGACCAGCGGGACCATAGAAGAGCGCGTGAACGCCATGCTCCACGACAAGAGGGCATTGGCCTCCGATATCCTAAGCGTGGACAAAGGCAAGGAAATCGACATATGCAAGCTGGATAACAAGTCGCTCATCAGGCTTGTGAGTTTGGACATAGACAGGGCGGTTTCAAAGGAGTTTTGACAAAATGTCGTATGGATTTCCGGGATGGGGGAGGAGTTCCAGGTTCTTTTCCCCGCGCCCCAAGGTAAACAAGGAAAAATTCAAGAAAGGCAAGACCGATCTCCAGCCCGTGGAAATCACGGGAAGGACCATCGCCAAAACCTTCTGGGGGGAGCAGTGGTGCTCGCACTTTGAGTCCATGGCCGACTACGAAAACCGCATTCCCAGGGGGCGCACCTACGCCCGCAACGGCTCAATAGTGGATTTGAGGATAGAGGCCGGAAAGGTTCTGGCAACTGTCGCGGGAAGCGATTTTTACTCTGTGGTGATGGACATCCTGCCCTTGCCGGTAGAGAAGTGGGAAAACATAAAAAGCAAGTGCCAAGGCGAGATAGCCACGATGGTGGATCTCCTGATGGGCAGGTTCTCTTCCGACATCATGAAGGTCGTCTGCGACCCCGAGATAGGGATGTTTCCCAAGGACTCGGAAATATCGTACAAGTGCTCCTGCCCTGACTGGGCCAAGCTGTGCAAGCACATATCCTCCGTGTTTTACGGGATCGGGAACCGCCTCGACGAGTCTCCCGAGCTTCTCTTCCTCCTCAGGCGCGTGAACCCGCTCGAGCTTTTCGACGGCTCCGCGAAAAAGCTCTCCGAACGCGCAGACAAGCCCCGCGCAAACGTTCTGGAAGGCGACCTCTCCAGCATCTTCGGGGTGGACATAGTGACGGAGTTGCCGACCGGGCTTGCCCCGGCCGGGAAGAAGGACAAAACCCCAAAGGGCGCCAAGGCGCCCAAGGAATCAAAAGGCCTAAAAACCGCCAAAGCCGGCAAGGCGGAAAAGCCCAAGACCGTGAAGAAGTCCGACCCCTCCTCCGAGCGGAGGCCTACGGACGAGGAACTGAAGCAAATAATAACCCGCATATCCGATGACAAAAAGGGGCAGACCGAATCAGTAAAACGCCCCGGAATGAATCCGGATTTTGACAACATCACAGCCGATGAGTTCAAAAAACTCCGGAAGTATTGCCGCATGGACATTAACGAATTCGCAAAGTCCTTGGGTGTGAGCGGCTGCTGCATCAGGCGCTGGGAAAACTTGAGCGGGAGGATTAACGCTAGCCCCAAGTCTGTAAGCAAAATGAAGGATTGGTGGAGCAAAATGCGCTGACATTGCTCCCTGCGAAGCCCGGATTCCTTCAATTATTGCGCAAATCCCCAGGGACTTGGGTTTTACGCCATGCTTTTGCTGCTTTTCCAAAAAGTGGCGTGATACCGCATGGAAAAGTAGTGTAATACCGCATTAATTATTAGGGCACTACATTGCAAAATAATTCCTTGATAATAAGTGAGTTTTCAGTGAGCCCCGCCTGGATGCCTGCCGTGCGGGTCCCTTGGCGCCTGTCCCCAACCGCCCGAAAAGACTGCATTGCCTGCTCCGCCTGCCTTTAGGCCGCAATACGTAAGGGGGGATCTTCCATACGGATGGGATCTTCCTTACGGAGTGGGGCTCTTCGTTTGCAAGGGGCTTCCCTGCGATTGTCCGGTCGTCGTATGGGGCGATTGTCGCCGAGGCCCCTTGTCTCGCTCTTTTTATCCCGTTTTCTAAAAGTAGAATATTGCTTTTAGGCTGGGCTTTCCGCGAACCCCCCTGCCGTCCCCTGACTTTCCCTGACTCCCCCTGCCTTGAAACATCCCTGGGGTCTGTGGTAGCGTATAGCCGCTGAAGAGGCGCCGGGCGGTTAACTCAGCGGCTAGAGTGTCGGCTTTACACGCCGGAGGTCGAAGGTTCGAATCCTTTACCGCCCACCAAGGCCCTCCCCGGGGCATTGGTTTCCTGGGTATCATTCCTGTGCCCCCCAAGGACTTGTGCCTTGCGGGGCGATTTTTTTTTAAGTCGCTCAGAAATCGTCAATCACCTTCAAGGCCTCCATGCGATCCTCTTCAATGGAGGACACGATGCTTTCCTTGAACTCGCGCCTGTTGATGCTTTCCTCGAGGCTAAGCAGCAGCTTGTCCGCGACGAATGCGGTCCCAACCCCCACTATCCCGCCAATGACCGCCCCTATGCCTGTCCCGATCCCGGGGAAGATCGACCCCACCACGGCCCCTCCCATGGAGCCGGTGGCCGCGGAGGCCGCGTAGGTCCCGGTCTTGGACACGGCCATCTTCACCAAGGCCTTGGACGCGGTCTTGAAGAAGAGCTTCCTCGCAATCTTCTCCACCAGCTTCTTGACTTGGTATCTGGCGACAAGCCCAGCCGTGAGCCCCGAAATGCCGGAGACGATCCGCCTTTGCTGGAAGGGCACGAAGAAGGGGGCGTCCCCTAGCGGGTTTATCTTCTTGGAGTCGATGACAAGCATGGGCTTGGTGTTGACAGGGCCCCTGTAGCGATAGCGCTCCTTTAGCCCGTTTATGTCCACGGACTGGCTGATGGCGTAGAGCCTTGCCAAGGCCGTTGTTATCCCCTGGGCGTCCACCCCCTCCCCCAACCGCTTTTCCATGTTGAAGGCCATGTACTCCTCGACCTCGCCCAGGACCATGGTGAGCAGCCTCGCGTACTCCGCCGGGAGCGAGTAGTACCAGTCCAGGTAGCCATCCACGTTGGCCTCGTAGCCAGAGAAAATCCCGTTCACGGCCGCCCTGAGCTCGGCCTTGGCCGAGTCTATGAGCGGCCCGAGCCTCTTGTTTTCCTCGGAAAGGGCATGCAATATCCCGGGTTCGTAGTACTCCCCGTCTATCATCACGAGCATTTTGTCGAAGCTCTGCCGGGCCCTGTCCAGCTCCCGGCCTGGCTCCCCCTGCGCCATGAGCTCAAGCCTTAGCGACGTCGCGAAGAACAGGTAGGCTATCAGTAGGGCGGGGAGCGCCACGGCCATGAAGAAGGCGAAGGCCCCGGCCTTCCCGGCCTTCATGGAGGTCCTGGCGGCAATCCTTGGGATGTCCCCCTTTGGGATGGTAACCAGGCGCAGTATGGCAGCCACCCCGAAGAACAGGGTGCCCGAGAAGATTAGGTTCAGCATGAACCAAGCCCAGAAGCCGAAGGGATGGGCAAGACCCAAGGCGAAGTCCCGGCCTCCCCCTATCAGCCGGTACCACTCACCCATCGCGGCCAAAAGGGATGAGCGCGTCCCCGGGAAGAGCTCGGGCTGGGACAAAACGGCCGCAAGCAGCCCATGCCTGGGAAAGGCCTCCGCGAGCTGCGCCATGCCCAGGGAGTAGGCGAGAAGCGTTATGAGCGGGGCCAGCCAGCCTGCCGCGCGCGAGCTGAAGTAGGGGCTGAGGTGCGAGGCATCAAGCTCGTTTCGGGTGATCCTGTGGAAGAACCAGAACAGGGCCAGCTGCAAGGGCAGCATCAGGAACACGAAGGGCCACTCAGCGGGCCCCAAGGTCGCAAGGTTCAGGACCAGCCCGCAGGCCAGGACCATGGCAATGATTGCGGAGAGTAGGTTGGAGAGGAGCCTCCTTCCGAACAACCTTCTGATGAGCCCGCCAGGGCTCAGGTTCTGGAAGACCAGGGCGTCCCTCACCGAGTCGTCATAGGCAAGCGATATGTAGATGGGGATGGAGGCCACGATGACCACCAGCACGTCGGCCACGAAGGGAAGCCTGCCCAGGTGCTTGGAGGCAAGGAGCAGGGCCCCCAGGATGAGGAGCCCGAGGAAGAAGCCCCACGCAAGGCCTGGCCCCAGGGCCAGGCCTTGCGCTTCGGGCTTGTTGCCCTCGGGTTTTTCCAGGTCCCCGTTCTCTGTCATGCTCTCAGCATCCATCTTAGGCCCTTGCGCTTGAAGGGGGCATCCCGCCCCACCGACGGAATCCCCGCATGATTGCCGGCGTGGCTTACTTTATAACTATATAATTATTATAATTATATGATAATTAAATATTAATATATATTTTATTACATGTATTATCTGTCAAAATAAAAATAACACCTTGATAATAAATGACATAGACCGTAGCCCAAAGCTCAAAGTCCATAGGCCACAGGCCATAGCCCATAGGCCACAGGCCATAGCCAGTAATTCCCCAACCTGTTGGTCCCGCTAATCCTCCGGGCAAGTCAAACGGGCTAACCGGATACTTTTCAGGCTGGGGCCATTAGGGTGCATTATTAGGGGCCTTTGAGGTGGCTGTCAAGGAAGGGATCCCTTGGGCCAAGGGCTGGGATCCTTGGGAGCCCATAAAGGCGCCTTGGCGGGATCGTTTGGCTTGTTGGGGTTGTTGGGGTCTTTCGGGGCCTTAGTGTCTGCGGCTTTTGCCCTGTGCCACCAAGGACATCGGGCCTTGCGGAGGTGATAGTTTCCGGTACTTAGAAATCGTCGATCATCTTGTGGACATGCCTGCGCTCGTCGTCTATGGAGGTCAGGATGCTTTCCCTGAATTCCTGCCTGCTGATGGTTTCCTCAAGGCCAAGGAGCAGCTTGTCCGCAAGCAGGGCGGTCCCAACGCCCACAATCCCCCCTATGACCGCCCCTATCCCGGTGCCGAGCCCGGGTACCACGGAGCCCACCGCGGCCCCTCCCATGCTGCCCGTGGCGGCGGAGGCCCCATAGCTCAGGCCCCTTGCGCTGGCCCCCTTGGCCAGGGCCTTGGCGGCCGACTTGAAGATGAGCCTCCCCACGATCTTCTCCACCAGCCTCTTGACCAGGACCCCGGCCGCAAGCCCGGCGGTGAGCCCGGCCGTTGCCGATATGACGCGCCTTAGCTGGTAGGGTATGAAGATGGGGGCCTCGCCCCTTGGGTTTAGCGTCTTTGAGTCTATGACCAGCAAGGGCTTGGTGGTCACAGGGCCCCTGTAGAGGTAGTTTTCCTTGAGCTTGCTTAGATCCACGGACTGGCTGATGGCGTTCAGCTTGGCCAGTATCTTGTTGAGCCCCTGGGTGTCCACCCCCGCCCCCAGATGGCTCGCGAGGTTGAATGCCATGTACTCCTCTATCTCGCCCAAGACCAGGGTGAGAAGCCTCCCGTACTCCGCGGGGAGCGAGTAGTACCAGTCCAGGTAGCTGTCCACGTTGGCCTCGTAGCCCGCGAAGATCTTGTCCACCTCCGCCTTGAGCTCGGCCTTGGCCTCGTCCATGATTGGCTTGATGACTATGTTTTCCTCAACAAGGGCGTGCATTATCCCGGATTCGTAGTACTCGCCGTCTATCATTACAAGCATGGTGCTGAAGCTTTTCCGCAAACCATCCAGCTTGCGGCCCGCCTCCCCCTGGGCCATGAGCTCAAGCCTTAGCGACAGCGTGAAGAAGAGGCAGGCGATTAGAAGCGAGGGGAGGGCGACCGCCATGAAGAAGTCGAAGGCCTTGGTCTTCCCGGCCTTCATGGAGGCCTTGGCAGACACCCTGGAGATGTCCGCCCTCGGTATGGTAACCAGGCGAAGAAGGGCCCCCACCCCGAAGAACATGGTTCCCACGAAGACCAGGTTCAGGAGGAACCAAGCCCAGAAGCCAAACGGTTGGGCAAGGCCAAGGGCGAAGTCCCTGCCGCCCCCTATGAGCCGGTACCAGTCGCCCATGGCGGTCAAAAGCGACGAGTGGGTGCCCGGGAAGAGCTCAGGCTGGGACAGGACGGCCGCAAGCGGCCCCTGGCTTGGGAAGACGTCGGACAGGCGCGCCATGCCCAGGGAGTAGGCAAGAAGCGTTATGAGCGGGGCCAGCCAGCTCGCGGCCCCGGAGCTGAAGTAGGGGCTTAGGTGCCAGGCGTCCAGCTCGTTTCTGGTGATCCTGCGGAAGAACCAGAAGAGGCCCAGCTGCACGGGAAGCGTCAGGAACAGGAAGGGCCACTCGGCGGGCTTCAGGGTCGCGAGGTTCAGGACCAGCCCGCAGGCCAGCACTATGGCAATGGCCATGGACACGAGGTTGGACAACAGCCTCCTTCCGACGAACCTGCGGATTATCCCCCCCTCGCTCAGGTTCTGGAGTACCAGGGCGTCCTTCACGGAGTCGTAATAGGCAAGCGAGAAGTAGATGGGGATGGAGGCAAGGATGACCACCAGGGTGTCGGCCGTGAAGGGAAGGCTCCCCAGGCGCTTGGAGGCAAGCAGCAGGGCCCCCAGTATGAGGAGACCAAGGAAGAACGCCCCCGCGAGGCCGGGCCCTTGGGCCCGGCCCCCGGGCTCGGGCCTTCGTATGGCTTTGCCAGGGATGTCCCTGGGCCTTTCCAGGTCCCTGTCCTCCATTAGGCTTTCCGAATTCATCTCCAACCCCGCAGAGGTGACCTATTATCACCTTTTATAGTGACATTAGGGGCCTTTGGGGCGGCTGTCAAGAGAAAGCCCCGGGGGCGCCGTAGGCGCCCCCGGGGCCATGCCCCTTGTTCACTCCTCATAAGGTCGCTAACGCCTAAGTACCCCCTTGTTCTTCCCTGGTTGCGTGTTGTTGTGTCGGATTGGATTATCTGGCCCGTATCGGCCCTTATCGGCCTTTCCTAGTCTTTGCCTTTATACTCGTTTTCACCCTCTTGGCCGCTTAAGGCATCCTTCCCGTCTTGGCCGCCCTTGCCTTCCCCCCGATTGCCCGCGGCCCTGGGGTATATGAAGGTTTTGCTGCCTGAGCGGGTCATGAGCGCCTCGCCGGCGTAGAGCTCTTTCAGTATGCCCTCGGAGATGACCGAGCCGGCCTCCCCCTGCGCCAAGAGCACGCCGTCCTTCAGGACGGCGGCGTCGTCGCAGAACCACAGGATGTGGTTGGGGTCGTGGCAGCAGATGACGGCCCCCGAGCCCTTGCCCACCAGGCTCCTGACCGCCTGCCAGACCCTTATCTGGTTGCGGAAGTCCAAAGACGACGTGGGCTCGTCCAGGAAGACCAGAGAGGAGCCCTGGGCGAGGGCCCTCGCGACCAGGGTGAGCTGCCTCTGGCCTCCCGAGAGGTGGTTGTAGTTTTCGGCGGCTAGCCCGGAGATGCCCACCGTCCCCATCGCCTCGCTTACTATGGCCTCGTCCTTTTCAGAAAGGGCGGGGCGGATCCCAAGGTGCGGGGTGCGGCCCATGGCCACCATCTCCCGGACGGAGTAGGGGAAGGCCGGGCGGTGCTCTTGGGGCACGTAGGCGATGCTCCTCGCCAGGGCCTTTGGCCCGTAGGAAGCCAAGGGCCTGCCCCCCAGCCTGAGGGTGCCGGACTCGATGCGCCTAAACCCCAGGCAGCACTTGAAAAGGGTGGTCTTGCCGCTGCCGTTGGGGCCCAAAAGCCCCATGAGCCTGCCCGCCCTGAAGTCGATGGAGACCTTTTTCAGGATCTTTTTCTCGCCGTAGGAGAACTCAAGGTCCCTTGCCTCCATAAGCGCGGTCCCCCGGGCCCCATCGGGGCCCGGGGCCGTGATACCCTCAGCTCCCATAGATGATCCTCCCCCTAGAGCGCAGGAGCCACACAAGGTAAGGCGCCCCAACCACCGAGGTGACTATGCCCAGCGGGATCTCCGCTTGGGAGATGGTCCTCGCGACCGTGTCGCAGGCGAGGAGGTAAAAGGCCCCCAGGATGCCGGAGCCCACCATGAGGGCCCTGTGGTCGGGGCCTAAGAAAAGCCTCGCGGCGTGCGGGATCATGAGCCCCACCCAGGCCACAATCCCGCAGGTGGAAACCGAGAAGGCGGCGGCCAAGGTGGCGGCCGCGACCACAAGCAACCTGAAGCGCCTGGGGTTGAGGCCAAGGCTCTTGGCCTCCTCGTCACCCAGGGTGAGCACGTTCAGCTTCCAGCCCTGGAGGCTCAGTGCCACGAGGATGGGTATCCCCGCCCCCAAGGTAACGAACGCGTCCCCCCAGGTGGCGTAGTAGAGGCCGCCCATGAGCCAGAAGGTAATCTCCCTCAGCTGGCTGTCCATGGCGAGGTATTTCATCACCCCCACGAAGGCTGAGAACAAGGCCCCGATAATGATGCCTGAGAGCACCAGCGCGACCGCCGGGGTCTCGCCCTTTGAGGTGGCCAACCCGTAGCTGGCCCAGACGGCCAGAAGCGCCAGCATGAAGCTCGCGAGCTGCCCCTGCGGGAAGAGCCTGGGGAACACTATGGCCAGGGCGGCCCCCGCGGCCGCCCCGGAGGAGACACCCAGGATATAGGGTTCCACCAGGGGGTTGCGGAAGCAGGCCTGGTAGGCCGCGCCCGCGACCCCCAGGGACAATCCCGCGCCAATGGCCAAGAGCACCCTTGGGAAGCGCACCTTGAAGAGGATGATGGAAGGCACCTTCAGGGAGGCCTCCACAGGATCCCCCATGATCCTTGCCTTGGTAAGCCTGAAGAGGTCTCCCAGGCCCAAGTCGTAGTCGCCCGCGTGCAGGGCAAGAAGGGTCATGCCCAACAGCAGGGCCGACAATATGGCCAAGGGTAGGAGCTTGCCGTGCCTAGAAGCCATACTCGTCCGTCCAGCCCAGGAGCTGGGTCCCTTTCAGGCCTTCCGCGGTGGCCATGTCCACCCCGTAGAGCCTTTGGTAGAAGCCAAGGACGAAGTCCTTCAGGAGGAAATCCCGGAACGCCTCCGGGTAGGCGGCCTTGGCGGTTATGAGGATGTCTATAGGGTACTCGAGCCTTCTCGCGCAGTTCATGGGGGTCCATGGCAGGGAGAACACCCGTCTGTCCCTTATGGCCTTGAGATAGGACAGGTCCTCGAAGTAGGGCGCCTCGTAGAGCTCCCTGGGCGGGTGATAGCCGTTATATGTGGGAAGTATGATCACATCCGGGTCCAGCACGTAGAGCTTCTCAAGATTCAAGGGCACGGCGTGCCCCTTGCCCCGGAAGGCGTTTTTGGCGTTGGCGAGCGACTCTATGACGTAGGACTCCGGGGTGTTGGTGCCGAAGACGGCCGCCATGGCGCCCCTCTTCCTAAGATCCGGGTTGAGCCCCAGGTAGGCGACCCTCGCCTTGGACCCATCCGGGATCCCCTTGACCCTGTCCTTTGCCATGGCCTCGATGGAAGCCAGGTAATCCCACAGTGCCACGGCCTCATCCCTTTTCCCGAAGGCCTCCCCTATCACCCGCATCTCGTCTCCCATGGTGGAGAGCCCGGCCGTGTGGAAGAAGCTGGGGGCGTAGATCACAAGGATCGGTATGCCCAGGGCCTCTATGGTCTCTATGGTGCCCTGGGCCTTCTCGGTCTCGCTGTCGCCCACGGTGCAGTCGCCTACCCGCAGGATCACAAGATCCGGCTCGGCCTTTGCCAGGGCCTCGAAGTTCAGGATGTCCCCCTGCGGGGAGTTGAAGCACGGGAGCCGGTCAAGCCACGGGTGGAGGTACTTCATGGTGTTGAGCCCCGCGTACTCGTAAGTCTCCCCGGAGATTGTCCCGTAGTCGTAGCGGTACTCCCGCTTAAGGCTCCAAGAGGCGATGGCGGCCACCTTGTCAGCCACGCCCAGGTGGGTCATCACCGCCTCCACGAAGCCGTCGTCTATGGTCGCGACCCTCTTGGGATCCTCCGGAAGCTCCACAATCTTCCCCCGCATGTCGGTGACGGTCCTTGTGGCGCTTGCCTGCCCCACGCCCGGGGATCCCCCCTGGGCAGGGCTTCGCCCCGCCCAGGGGCCCGCGAGCAAAAGGGCTGCGATCGACAGCAGGATCGTAAGGGTTGCTCTCATGGTTTCTTCCGACGCCCAGGATCCATTGTGGGTGTCCTGCCGCGGCAGGGCCGCGGCAGGGCAGCGCTTGCCCGGGGCTTTCACGGCAAGCGGTTCATAGAAGCCTGAACAATCAATAATGGTAGGTGAAGCTAATCATGCCTTCCACGTAGAAGCCCGGGGCCATGTAGGTGTACAGGCCCTCGTAGCTTAGGTCGGTCAGGTTGGTCCCGGAAATCTGGGTGGTCATGGTCACCTTGTCGGAGAGCTGCCAGTCCCGCCATATCCTGGCGTCCAGGACATCCACGTTCCTCATGTGGTAGTGAACGTACTCGTCGTTGGCGTTGTTGTAGTAGCGATCGTCTGTATGGCGGTAGCTCACGCTCATGTTGAAGAGATCGGGCTTGGTGAAGAGGAGGTTCACCGAGGCCACGAATTCGGGCGAGTGGGAGAGCTTGTTGCCCACGTACCTGGGGTTTTCGTCCTGCTTTATCCTGGAGTGGTTGAAGGTGGCCGAACCGCTGATTTTAAGTATGTTCGGTATGAGCTCCTGGCTCAGGGAGAACTCCACGCCCCTGATGCTCACAAGGCCGTTGTTCTTGGTCCTTGTGTAGACGGTCTTGGGGTTTGTCAAGGGATCCTCGTAGACCGTGTAGGAGGTCTGCACGTCCTTGATTTCCCCGGTGTAGAAGGTGAGGTAGGCCTCGGTCCCCCATTCCGGCTTGATGAAGTCAATGCCGAATTCCGCCATCCAGGTCTTTTCGGGTTTCAGGTTGTGGTTCTCCAGCCTGTAATTGATCTGATTCTGATTTTGGCCCGTAATCCCGGAGGTGAAGAGGTTCTGGGGGTTCTGCCAGTAGGCGGTGCCGTAGGCCACGTGGAGGCCGATGTTGTCGTTCACCCAGTACTTTACGCCCGAGCGGAAGGCGATGTTGTCGAAGCTGGCCCCTGGGATGGCGCTGGGGTTCCAGTTCATGTTGTAGATGTTGTCGTATTTCCACTTGTCGTAGCGCAGCCCCACCAGGATGCTCAGCTTGTCGTTAAGAAGGGTGAGGCTGTTCTGCAGGTAGAAGCTGTACTGGGTCTCGTTGAACCTGAACTCTTGGGTGAGCCGCCCGTAGTTGGCGTTGTTTGGGTTTATGCCCACCGCATGCTGCGGGTTCACCCAGCCCCTGCTGTAGAAGAAGCCCACGGTGATGATGTCGTTTTCGACGGGCTTGATGTCCAGCTGCAGGTCGATTGGCATGTGCTTGCGGTTGCCGGTTCCCACGCAGATGCGCCTTGTATTAGGTGTCGTGTTCAGGGTGAGGAGCCCCGTGTCCACATCGTATGAAAAGCCAGCGGTGCCGTTGCAATAGGTCTCGAAGGCCTGGTAGCCGATGGCGAGCTTGAGGGTGCCCCAGTCGGAGATGGGTGTCCCGGCCCTCACAGAGGTTATAATCTGGTGCGCGTTGTCGTGGGCGGTGAAGTTGGGCTGGCCGCCGTGGAGGTAGCGGTTCGCGTAGTTGAGCGACCAGGACACATAGGCACCCTCGTCGCTCTCCCAGTCAAGGCGGGTTGCGAAGTAGTTGTATCTGTAGTTGTTGTTCTCCATGCCGGCACCGGTAACCTGGCCCTCGGTTGCGTTGCTGTAGCCCGAGGAGGCGTGCGTCCGCATCATCTCGCCTATTGGCTGCATCATGTAGCCGTCCGAGAAGTCCCCCGAGTAGGACACGTAGTAGCGGAAGGTGCCACCCGATGCCTCGACGGCGTCACCGAAGTGGATGTGCGGCCGGAAGGTGTTCCTGCTGCCGTAGGCCAGCTCCACGTTGATGCCCATGCCGGCCTCGCCCCTGCGGGTTATCATGTTGACAACGCCGCCTGAGGCGTTGGAGCCGTACAGGGCGGACGAGGGCCCCAGGAGCACGTCCACCTGGCCTATGTCATGGGTGTTCATCGTGGACCCCTGCCAGACGTAAACGGGCAGCCCGTCCACCATCTGGACCGTGCGGTTCACGCCGTTCCCGGTGCCACGAAGCTGTATCCAGGACATGCCCCAAGGGAAGAACTCGCCCACGTGCACGCCCGGGACATCGCGGATCATCTCGCCCACCGTGTTGTAGTACCCGGAGGGCTTTTCCTTGTAGTCTTCGTTCGTTACGGAGTAGGCGCTGAAGGGGACCAGGCGCTTGTCAAGTGCGGTCTTGGTGGAGGTGACGTCGATTGGCTCCAGGCGGTGCTCCGTCCCCTGGGGTGACTGGGCGAGTGCCGCGGGTGCGCAGGAAAGGATAATAGTGATTGCTAAAATTATGAATGGTCTTGGCATCTATCTTGGCTCCCTGTTTCAAAAATGCAATCCAGCGCAAAACCCCCCAATATTTGCCCATGGGTCCTGGGCTCCTCGCAGGGGATGCATTGTGACAAGTGATCAGGTGGGCTGGCTGTGTCGTTTTGTTTGGGGTGTGTCTATTTTGGAAAATGCGAACACCGGGCACTAAAACCAGCGCACAAAAAACGAATACTTAACGGATTTGTTCGAAATGACGGAAAACGGTTGAAAATACTTACGATGCTTTGGGAAAACGAAAGCAAAAAAAGGGCGAAATTACAGGAAAATAAGGGCGAAAATAAGGGCAATTATGGTCAAAAAAAAGGCCGCCGCCTCGGGATGCAATCCGAGGCGGCGGCCTTCATGGCCTGAAAATATATTAAATGTAGGCGGGTGTGGCTTCCGGCCACGGCCTACGCTTTGGCATTTTGTTTTAGGTGCAGGTGAGGGTACTAATCAGAGGCATGCCGCACGGCGGGGCGCTTTGTCCCCTTGGATTCCGAGAGGGCCTTGAACCTGTGTCCCAATCAATCAGAGGGAGCCGTTACTTACGGCTCTTTACGAAGTCCTTTCAGAGGACATCTAGATAACTAGGACAGGCTCAACGCTCCATGTTATCCGCTCCCAAGCTTCAGGCCTGAGTGCGTCATGGCCGCTAGTGCGGCCACTGGTTCGGAAACACAGATGCGACAAATAACTATAATATACGCGATTGATGTCAAAAGCAAGTGTTTTTTTGGGTTTTCATGGGGCCGGGATGCCAATGCCCTGGAGTATCACAGCCAATCCCTGTTTCTAATTACACCCAATCCCCGTTTCTAATTAACATCCAAATCCCCGCTAATAATTGCACCCAATCCCCGTTTCCAATTGCACCCAATCCCTGTTTCTAATTACACCCAATCCCCGTTTCTAATTACATCCAAATCCCCGCTAATAATTGCACCCAATCCCCGTTTCTAATTACACCCAATCCCCGCTAATAATTGCACCAATCCCCGTTTCTAATTACACACAATCCCTGCTTCCAATTGCACCCAATCCCCGTTTCTAATTACACACAGTTCCACCATCATATTCGCCCCGACCCCGCTCTCAAGCGAAGCATTCCTACTGGTAGCCAACACTTCCTTGGGCGCGGGGCTTGGGCAAGGCACTTGGGCGAGGCACTTGGGCGAGGCGCTTGGGCGAGGCGCTTGGGTGGGCGGAGCCCCCCCGCAACAGCGCCCCCTTTCGGCCCAGGGTCTCTTGGGGGCGTCTGCCGGGCCGGGCTAAGGATTAGGTACTTTCATTTGTGTTTTTGGCCGCCTCGCTGGCTCTCGGGCCCATTCGGCTTTGGCTAGCTTGGGCTCCTTTTGGGCTAAAAATCTATATAATATGTCATGTTACTAAATATAAACGTATATGGTGCTTTCTAAGGGGGGAGCCCTCGGGGATTCCAGGTTCCGGACCCATTGGATGCCTTCAGCCCCCACTTGTGAAAACTATTGACGGAGGTCATTTTTTTGGGTAAATTTCTCACTTAATCTTGCCCTAATAATGCTATATTTGATCTGGTTGGGGCTACTGGGAGCCTCATAAGGCCCCCCTCGCACTGGGCCTGCCGCCTTCGGCTACCCTTGGCCCCCTGCGCGGGCTTCCGCCTTGGCGCGGCAATTGCACAGATGGGGGCGGGACCTCAGTTCCAAGCTTGGATCGCCGTGGAGCCTCGGACATGCACAAGCCAAAAATGAAAAGCGATGCCCGCAAGGGCTTCACCTTGATCGAGCTGCTCATAGTCATAGCCATAGTGGGGCTGCTTGCCGCCATAGCCACCCCCCAGTACGCCAGCTACCGCCGCAGGGCCCTGAACTCGGCCGCGCAGGGCGCCTGCCACAACGTGGCCATGGCCGAGGAGGCCTACTTCATAGCGGAAAGCAGCTACACCACCAACTACTCCGCCCTGGTCACCGACGGGGCCCTCACCATAGACTACAACGTGCTCTACGGGCCCATAACCCTGGTCGTGGACACCGATCCCCCCACCTACAGCTTCTCGGCCAACCACAAGAACACAGGGACTGTTACCTACACCTACGACAGCGGGGCCACGACCACCCTTGTGGAGGGCGGCCCCAGGGTCACGGCGAACGACCCCAGCGTCCCACCCAAACTATAGGCTCCCCTCCTGGCAACCATCTTGGCAATGCCAGGGCGCCAAGACTGCGTTTTTTGCGGGAAGCAAAGTTTCGGTAAACGGGTTTTGATCCCATACAATATTTTTAGAGCCACACCCCCTCTTTTCCGCACCGTGGATGCCATGGCCCGCCGTTTTCCGCCCCCTTCCGGAAAAAAACCACCCCAAACCCCCAAGGCATGGATCCCAAGGCATGGGCCTATGATAGTGCGGCGGGCGTGACGTTTCCGCAAGGCAAAGCCCATTCCCCCATGCCGCGCGCGGCCCAGGGAAAGCCGTCCTCTGCCCGGAGGGTCCCCGCGGGGCCCCTCCGGGGCCACAAAGTTTGCAGATTAACAACTAGTTGCATGTTATTAACAATAATTGTAGTATAGTTTGGATATGGATATCGGGTGGGACCTGAACCCTCAGGGCAGGGTGCCGGGCTATCCCCCTGCCTGGGCCGGGAAAGGACGAAAGTGACAGGGCGCCGCATATTCGCCGTAGGCGACATCCACGGCTGCAGCTCAAAGCTCGACCTGCTCTTGGACAAGATCGACTGGCGGCCGGAGAACCAGGAGGAGCTGGTATTCCTGGGCGACTACATCGATAGGGGCACGGACAGCTTCGGCGTGGTCGAGAGGGTTATCGCCATCAAGGAGGCCTACCCGGCTTTGGTTACCACCCTGAAGGGCAACCACGAGCAGATGTTCATAGGCTACATCACGGGACAGGTCCCCATCCCGCTCAGGGAGAACGGGATAGCCCACACCATGCGCAGCTACGACAGCCACAGCCCGTTCCCCGTGTCCCACTTCAGGTTCTTCCTGGACCTCAAGCTCTACCACGAGACCGAGGACTTCATCTTCGTGCACGCGGGCCTAAGGCCCGGCGTGCCGCTCGACATGCAGACCGAGGACGACTGCCTCTGGATAAGGGGCGACTTCCTCAAGAGCCCCTACGACTTCGGCAAGACCGTGGTCTTCGGCCACACCCCCTTCCGGGAGCCTTTCATAGTGCCCGGCCGCGCGGGTCTCGACACCGGGGCCGTGTTCGGCGGGCCCCTTACCTGCATGGAGGTTTCCGAAGGGCGGCTGATAAGCGTCTGAGGCCTTCCCCGTAAGCCCCCCCGAAACCCCGCGACAGGCGAACCACCCCCCTCCCGATAGGCGATTTTGAAGCCATGCCCCCCACCCCCACGATAGAAGCAAGGCCCCTGGCCAGGCGTCCCGGGCGAGGATGCCCCAGGGCGGTTCTCGCATCGGCCCTTGCGGCCTGTCTAGTCGCGTCCCTGGGCCTTTTCGCCGCCAGGGCCCTGTGGGCCCAGGCGGCCTCCGGCCCTTCCAGGCTCACTGGGCCCGAGAAGAAGCAGCTCGCGACCATCGCCTTGGAGCCCGTGCTCGCGGCCCTTGAGGGCAGGGCGCCCCGCACCCCCAGCGTGGGCCAAAGGCTCAATGCCAGGCAGCCGTTGGTCGTGAGCATGTACCTGGACGGGAAGCTATTGGCGCGCTCCTGGGAGCTCGCGCGCCCCGGGCCCCTTGCCGGCCAGGCCATGCTGCTCTCCGCGTCCATGCTGGACAGCCCGAACTACGGGAACGCCCCTGATCCGGCCGTGCTGTCCCGGGTGAAGGTGGGGGTTGGGGTCTTCTACCGCTTCAAGGAGATAAAGGACGAGACGGGCCTTGGCGATGGCGAGGGCGTTGTCGTCATGAACGGCTTCAAGGAAGGCGTCGCGCTTCCCAACGACCTTCCCCAGGGCTACAAGCCCCAGGAGCTGCTCTCCTTCGCCTCCCAGACGGGCGGCATGCGCCCGGGGGCCTGGCTGCTCCCGGAGGCCACCCTGCTCTGCGCCGTGGTCGACGAAGAGATCCTTCAATGAGGGCTATCCCAGGCATCCCGGACGACGCCTTCTTCGCGGACCTCCACATCCACTCCCGTTTCTCCAGGGCCACGTCCAAGGGCCTGAACCCGGCGTCCCTCCACGCCTCGGGCAAGGCCAAGGGCCTCGCGCTCCTGGGAAGCGGCGACATGACCCACCCGGGTTGGCTAAAGGAGCTAAAGGAGTCCCTTGAGCCCCACGACTCCGGGTTCTACAGGCTTAAAGGCGCCCCGGACGGCCCCCTGTTCGTACCCACGGGCGAGGTGAGCTGCATCTACAAGCAGGACGGGAAGACCCGCAGGATACACCTTGTGTTCGTCGCGCCAGATCTGGAGGCCGCCGCCCGTTTTTCCGGGGCCCTGGCCGTAAGGGGCAACGTCGCCTCGGACGGAAGGCCCATAATGGGGATGTCCGCGAGGGACGTGCTGGAGCTCGCCTTGACCGCGGACGCGGGCATGGCCGTCATCCCCGCCCACGTGTGGACGCCATGGTTCTCCCTTTTCGGGTCCATGAGCGGCTTCGACCGGCTCGAGGACTGCTTCAGGGATCTCTCCGGGCACATAAAGTGCCTTGAGACGGGGCTCTCAAGCGATCCCGCCATGAACCGGCTGCTCTCCTCCCTTGACGGCTACGCCTTGGTATCCTCTTCCGACGCCCACAGCCCGGACAAGCTGGGGAGGGAATCGACCATAATCAAGGGCCCGCCCGAGCGGGGCGCGCTGTGGCGCGCCCTCGCGGGCGGGCCCGGGCTCTTGGGGACGGTCGAGTTCTTCCCGGAGGAAGGCAAGTACCACCTGGACGGGCACTCCGCCTGCGGGGCCGTCTTCAGCCCCGAGGAGACCAAGGCCATGGACGGGCTCTGCCCAATCTGCGGAAGGCCGCTTACCGTGGGGGTCCTCAGCCGGGTGATGCAGCTGGCCGACAGGTCGGAGCCCCCCGAGGGCTCGCTGCTCCCGGACTTCCACGTGCTGCCCCTCGCGGAACTCCTGGGCCAGGTGCTGGGCCAGGGGCCCTCCACCAAGGCCGTGCTGGAGGCAAGGGCGAGGCTGGTGCGGGCCTTCGGGAGCGAGTACTCCCTACTGCTTTCCGCCCCCTTGGACGAGATAGCCGAGCGGGGCTCGCCCCTCCTTAGCCTGGGCGTTGCCCGCATGCGCCGCCAGGAGGTGGAGGCCCTGGGCGGCTACGACGGCGTCTTTGGGACCATCTCGGTGATAAACGACGGGGACCGCCGCGAGCACGACCCACGGGGGCGTCTTTTCGGGGACGTCCTCGGCACCGCACCCTCCCGCGGCCGCAGGCCGCGGGAGGCCCCGGCCGCCATCGCGGGTGCCGGTGTGCGGGAGGCAAGGGACCCGGGCACGGACACGCCCACAGCCCCCAAAGGGACGAAAACGGGTTCCTTGGGGGGGCCCGCCACCGCCTTGGCCGGGGACGCCGCCCGCGATTCATTCCCCCTAAACGAGTCGCAGCTGGAAGCCGTTACCAAGAGATGCCGGACGCTCTGCGTGGTGGCGGGTCCTGGCTCGGGCAAGACCAAGGTCCTGGTGGCAAGGGCCCTGTGGTATCTCTCCGAGGGGGTGGACCCCTTGGGGCTCCTTCTTACCACCTTCACCCGCAAGGCCGCGCAGTCCATAAAGGAGAGGCTGCTCTCCGAGCGGGCCGACACCGCCTTGGTGAGGGTATCCACCCTCCACGCCTTGGCCCACAGGCTGCTTTTGGAGGAGGGCGCGCCCGGGGTGAGGCTCGCGCCAGAGGATTTTTTGGAGGGGCTCGCAAAGAAACTCACCAAGGGCCTGGGCCTGTCGCCCAGGAGGTTTTTGCAGCTGGTAAGCCGCGGCAAGAACCTCATGCGCCCGGTGGGGCAGGCGGTGCCGGGATTCGCTTCCGCCATGTCCGCCTACCAGGAGGCTCTCTCCCAGGAGGGGCTGCTCGACTTCGACGATCTTGTGGGGAGGGCCTTGCCGGTGGCGGCCAAAAGCAAGGGCCGCTACAAGGCGGTGCTCGCGGACGAGTGCCAGGATCTGTCGCCATTGGAGTGGTTCTTCCTCTCGGCCCTTTCGGACGGGGCGGATCTCACCCTGATAGGCGATCCCGCCCAAAGGGTCTACGGCTTCAAGGGGGCATTGCCCTCCTTCGAGGAGTCCGTCCTGAAGGACAGGCCGGGCGCCATCGTCCTGCGCCTTGGGGTAAACTACAGGTCCACCAGGCTTCTTACCAAGGCCTCGGACGCGCTGAGGCGGCCCCGGGACGGGGCCGCCCAGAATGCCGCGTCCGAGGAGGAGGGGAAGCACATAGTCAGGGCCTGCCTTGCGTCCCCGGCCTCCGAGGCTTGGTACGTGGTGAAGCGCATAAAGGCGCACCTTGGGGATCTCTTCCTGGGGGGCGGTGCCTCCCAGGGACGGGCGGAGCCGGGCTCAAGGCTCGAAGGGCTCACCTTCGGGGACATCGCCATAGTCTACAGGCTCAGGATCCAGGGCGAGGAGATCCTGAAGGCCATGGTGGAGGAGGGCCTTCCCTGCCAGATATCCGGGGAAGACGAGGTGGGTGCCCAGGACGGCCTGGACCTCAAGGCCGACAAGATAAGCCTTCTTACCATGCACGCGTCCAAAGGCCTGGAGTTCCGGCTTGTGTTCGTGACGGGCCTGGAGGATGGCATAATACCGGTCGGCCCCTGGTACGACGGCGAGCCCGAGCAGGGCCAGGGCGAGAGGCTCTCCGAGGAGGGGAGGCTCTTCTACGTGGCCATCACCAGGGCCAAGGAGCAACTCTACCTGACCCGGGCCAAAAGGCGGCGGGTGTTCGGGAGCTTCCTTAGCGGCGAGCCTTCCCCCTTCTGGGGCATGGTCCCAAGCGACCTGGTCATGGACCTCCGCCCGGGAGGCCCCAAGAAGCCAAAGCCCAACACCTTGTTTTAAAAAGAAACATCCGAGCGACTCCTCCTTTGCGCCCTGTCCCCCCTTTGGGGCAGGGCTTGCACCCACACCCACTGATTTGACGGGATATCGATGGAACGCGGCTTTCCTCAGGCACTCATAGGGATCCTCCTCTTGCTATCCCCGCTCTTCGCGGCCGGCTGCCTTGTGGGCGGCCCGGTTGCCCGCACCTTCAACTCCCCGCAGGGGACAAGGCTCGTGCCCCAGGTGCCTTTCTACCCGGACGACACCAACCTCTGCGGGCCCGCGAGCCTTGCTGCCCTTCTCACCTTCCAGGGCTATCCCACCACCATGGACGAGGTGGCGGCCGGGGTGCAGCGCTGGGCCCTCAGGGGCGCGATAGGGCCGGATCTTGTCATCTTCGCCCGCAAACGGGGCGCCAAGGCCAGCTTCTTTTCCTCCAGCCCGGAGGATCTCCTGGTCTTCCTGGACAAGGGGCAACCCGTGCTGGTGGAGGTCGACAACGGCATAGGGCCCATCGTCAAGGCGCACTTCATGCTGGTGGTGGGCTACACCCAAGACGGGGTTGTCGCCAACAACGGCCTTGTCCAGCAGGAGGTGATCCCTTGGTCGAAGTTCCTCACCTCTTGGTTCCGCATGGGTTATTTCGCGGTGTTGGTGGAAGGCCCTGACAAGCCCTTGCCCGATGATCCCGTCTGAGCCAGGTCATCCTGGATTTATGGGGGATATTGGGGGATTTTGGGGATTATCGCGGGGTTTTGGGGAATATCGGGGATTATTGCGGGATTCCGGAAAGCCTTAGGGCAGGTTCCCAGACCGCGGAAAAGGTAGCCGCCGCTGTTTGGAATAGGTTCCACGCCAAATATGGTATAAAAATATAATCCAATAAACATAGGCAGTGGTTACTCAGACATATAGCCCGACCCGAGCCGTGAGTGGGGCCATAATCAGGCATATTTTTTCATAATCAGGCATAATCAGGCATATTCAGCCGTCAGCTGTGTTAGGATGGCGGTTCCCGACAAGGGCCTGTGGCAACCAGTTACCCATGCCTTCGGCTCATGGCAGGGCAGCCGGGAGCCTAAGGAAATGCCTGGGTGGATCTTGTCTGGAATATTTCCGGAAACATAGCCGGGAATATTCCCGTGAGTGTTATCGTGAGGCTTGTAGGCCAAAAATGCATGCAAGGACATTGGCAAAGGAATCCGCGGGACATTGGCAAAGGCATCGCTAACTAAATCGTCAAAGGCAGGGAGAACCCCGAAGGGCTCCCAAGCCGCGATGGCATGGGTCTGGGCGCTCTTGCCGCTTCTGTCGCTCGCGGCCATCGGGGCATGCTCGGTTTTCCCCAAGGTCACGGTCGTGGACGATCCCCTGTCAAAGGAGGAGCACCTTGACCTGGGCCTGTCCTACGAGAAGGCGGGCTCGCTGGATCTGGCGGAAAGGGAGTACGCGGCCGCCGATCCCCTGCCGCTCGCGATACTTGGCCTTGGGAACGTGTGTTTCCAGAAAGGCGACCACAAGCGCGCCGAACAGGCCTACCGCAGGGTAATAAGGCTTAGCGGCGACCCTTCCGCCATGAACAACCTCGCGTTCCTTTTGCTCTTGGAGGGCAGGGACCTGGAGGAGGCCTCGGAACTCGCGGAAAAGGCTGTGGAGGAAGGCATCAGGCGCAACCTGTCGGAAGACGAGATCCGCAACTTCAAGTCCACCTACAACCAGGCGGAGAGCGCGCTCACCGGCGGGAAGGGCCCTGGCAGGGGCGAAGAGGATGACGGGGGGGAATAACCACGATCCAATGGTAGCGGGGAAAGCCCCCAAGGGCGGCCCTGGGTGGTCCCCTCACGCCCTCTTTTGGGGATGGCGGTCCCTTGTAAGGCTCGCGCCCGCCTGGGGCGGCATCGCCTTGGTGTGGTCGCTTTCCATATTGTTGCTGTTCAGGCCGGAACTTTCCGCATGCCTCTTCCCATTGGCCTTCCTTTCGGCCCTGTTCCTTGCCCTTGGCATGGGAAGGGAGAAGAGGCTCTTTTTCGCGGCCCTTGCCTTCTTCCTTGTATGGTCATCCCTAAGGATGGCGGTGGGTTATTTCCTGCCCCAGGAGGGGGGATTCTCGCCTTTGAGGCTGGGCTGTTTCGTGTTTTTGGGCCTGCACCTGTTTTTGGCCTGGACCCCGCTTGAGCTCGCAAGGGCGGTGCACGGCTTTTTTAGGCCTTTCTTAGGCTTCAGGGCCGCGGCCATGGCCGCGGTGTCCGTCATGGCGCTCTCCAAGGCGCTCCCCTGGGTGCTGACGGACGCGTCGGAGCTTAGAAGGACCATAGCCCGGCGCTGTCCGGGGCTGTCCTTCCGCACCCGGCTGGGCCTCTTGGGCCAGGCACTTGTCCGCCTGAGCCTCAGGCGATCGGGCGATTTGGGGAGGGCCCTGACCCAGCGGCAGGGGGCCCTGCTCCGAAGGGCCTGAATGCAAAATGCCCGTCCCTCCTTGAAAAACACGGCCGCATTGTTTATCATGGGCGAAACCGCACTCAAATAGGGGACTTTGGATGCCTCGCCACGGCATGGCGCAAATCCCCTGAACCCTGAACAAGGAGATCCCAGGAACATGACAAACTGCCCGAAATGCAACGCCGAGGTCGCTCCCGACGCCTTGAAGTGCCCTTCCTGCGGCTACGACTTAAAGGCAACGGGGCCCCAGGATGCCCCGGCGCAGGCTGCCGATTTATCGAAAGGGCCGCTTACCTACGGCGGCACCCAGCACCCCGCCGGCGGCCCCCAGCCGCCGCAGGGCCAGCCAAACCAAGCCGCGCCACCTCCCCAAGGCTACCCGCCCCACCCGGGCTACCAACCGAACCCCTACGGGTCGCTTATCTCCCCCAAAAGCAGAAACGTGGTCATAGTGCTTGCCTACTTCCTGGGGATCTTTGGGGTCCACAGGTTTTATCTTGGGAAAATCGGTACCGGCTTGCTCATGATCATAACTCTCGGTGGCCTTGGCATATGGTCGCTCATCGATTTCTTCAATGCGATATTCGGGACCTACACGGACTCCCACAAACGCTACGTCGACAAGGAATACAGCAAGCCCTTGGCATACATTCTCATCGGGCTTCTTGGGCTGTCCGTAATCCTTCAAGTGGTCATGCGCATCTACATGCCCAATAGTTTTTACATGTAGGAGGGATAGGGGGTTTCCAGTCTTCGGAAGCCGCTAGCGCCATATGCAAGCCCCAAAGCCAGGCAAATTGGCACAAGGCGGCGTTGGGGCCCCTGGCATCCCTTGGGTCTGTGGGACGGCTGACTAAATGCCTGCAAATCGCGCAAAGGCCTTTAAACGGCCGAAAAATAATCCCAAAAACAAGCCAAAACCCACCCTGACAGGGTGCGATACAGCATAATAGCCTCTGATAACCCATAAGATCCCGTATTTCCCGCAAGGGCTTTTCCCTACATTTCAAAGCCATTTACCCGTCGCCGCCAAGTAAGGGTTTCCCGAAAGCTGCTCTCAAGGTATTGGGTTCCCTGGGCCCAGGGAGCGCACGGGTTTTTTATGTCTTTTTAGGGTTGGCTGGTGTCCAAGATGATGTACTGCCCCAATTGCGCTACCTTCCACATGGACGATGTCGGCGTATGCCCCGCTTGCGGGGGGGATTTGGTCTCAACCATCAAGGACCACGATGCCTTCGGGGAAATGGACCCTCCCCGCGTCCCCGCATATTCCGGGATACCCTCAAGGTCCATCTCCCCCAAGAAAAGGAACGTGGTCATACTGCTCTGCTACTTTCTGGGCATGTTCGGGGTGCATAGGTTCTACCTTGGCAAAATCCTTAGCGGCGTGTTCATGGCACTCACCTTGGGAGGGCTCACCGTATGGCAATTCATAGATTTCGTGCTTGCCATAAACGGGCCCCTCACAGACTCCCAAGGGAGGGCAATCGGCAAGGAATACAACGTGAGGATGGTGCACATCCTGGTCGTTGCCCCGCTGGTGCTATTGGTGGTAGGGGTCATAGTTCTGTTTTTTTTGGCAAGATACCTGTTCCAGCAGGGCATGCTGAACTTGGACTGATACGGACCAAGGCTAAGGGAAAGC
>JAITKK010000128.1 GCA_031278475.1 Deltaproteobacteria bacterium | reverse complement strand
AAACCCCCTAAAAACCCTGATACAGCCTAAAAGCGATCCCTCCGCCCGAGGCCTTGCGCCAATGGTTACCCAAAGGATTCCCCCGATATTATCCAATATGCGCCAAAAGTTCCAATAAGCCGCATCCTAGCCCCGTTTTGTCAAATAGTTTCCAAAACGCCGCGAAAAATCGTGGTGGGTTGCCTCTCACTAGTGAGGGCGGCGCCTTGAAAGGACGTCCGGATAACGCCGGAAGGGCTTCCTTTCGCCCGGCAACGGCAAGGGCCGCCACAGGCGCCCGCAGGCGCCGCGATGGCCAAAAGCGCCGCGAGCCCGCTAGATGACGAAGTTGTAGCCGTTCCCGTGGGCTGCCAGGAAGGAGTTGTTGACAAGCCTCGCCGTGTCGCCCTCGAAGGCGTAGAGCCGGTACACCAGGGCCTTCACCCGGTCGCCCTTCTGGATGGGGGGCTTCTCGAGCGAGTAGCTGGTGGCTATCTCGTAGCCCTTGATGCCCACCACCGCCTCCACGCAGGCCCCCCGGAAGGCGAGGGAGATGACCTCCGCGTCCTCCGCCCCGTGCGCGTACTGGATGGGCTCCCCCGGGCCGAATATCTGGACGAACTCGGGGCGGATGGCGCCCTTGGCGCCGTCCGGGGCATCCTCGAAGCCCAGGAGCCTCCCGTAATCCTCCAGCACCACGCTTTCGCCCAGGAAGCTCGCCACAAAGGGGGTGGAGGGGTCCCTGTAGAGGTCCACGGGGGAACCGGCCTGCTCCACCCTTCCCTTGTTGGTGATTATTATCCTGTCGGCCACCTCTATGGCCTCCGCCTGGTCGTGGGTCACGAAGATGCTGGTGATGCCGAGCGAGCTTATCATGCCCCTTAGCCAGGACCTCAGCTCCCTTCGCACCTTCGCGTCTATGGCCGCGAAGGGCTCGTCCAGGAGAAGGAGCCTCGGGTTCCAGGCAAGGGCCCTCGCGAACGCCACCCGCTGCTTCTGGCCGCCGGAGAGCTGGTTGGGGTAGCGCTTGTCGAAACCCTCGAGCCCTATGAGCGAGAGGAGCTCCTGGACCCTTTCCCTGATCCTGGGCTTTTTTACCTTCCGGGTCCTAAGGCCGAAGGCTATGTTGTCGAAGACGCTCATGTACCTGAACAGCGCGTAGTTCTGGAAGACGAAGCCTATGCCCCGGCGGGAGGGGTGGATGTCGTTCACCCTTTGGCCCGCGATGCGGATGTCGCCCGCGTCCGGGTTCTCGAGCCCCGCTATCATCTTCAGGATGGTTGTCTTCCCGCTCCCGCTGGGGCCCAAAAGGGCCCCAAGGCTCCCCTCCTGTAGCCCGAAGGACACATGGTCGGAGGCCCTGAAGGACCCGAAACTCTTGGAGATGTCCGAAAGCTCTATGAACACTTTGAGCCCCCTTTCGGTTGGAGGATGCCTGGCCCTCAGGCCTCCGAGTCCTTTTGGGAAATGTGCTCGAGGATGGTCCTCAGGATGAGTATCACTATCGCCATGGCCACAAGTATGGTCGCGACCGAAAAGGCCTGGGCCGTGTGGTACTCCCTGAAGAGGATCTCGACGTGCAAAGGCAGGGTGTTGGTCTTGCCCCGCAGATGCCCGGACACGACCGACACCGCGCCGAACTCGCCCAGGGCCCTGGCCGTGCAGAGGACGACCCCGTAGAGGAGGGCCCACTTGAGGTGCGGGAAGGTCACCTGCCGGAAGAGCTGGAAGAAGCCGCCCCCCAGGATGAGCGCGGCCTCCTCCTCGTCCGTGCCCCTTGAGATCATCACGGGTATTAGCTCCCTGGCGACGAAGGGGAGCGTCACGAAGATGGTCGCGAGGACAAGCCCTGGGGTCGCGAAGACAATCTTTATGTTGTGGGCCTCCAGGAAGGGGTAGGCCCACCCAAGCCTCCCGAAGGTCATGATGAAGACAAGGCCCGCTATCACGGGTGAGACCGCGAAGGGGATGTCTATCAGGGTTATGAGAAAACCCTTGCCCCAGAAACGGAAGCGGGTGATGGCCCATGCCGCCGCCAGCCCGAAGAGGGTGTTCAGCCCCACCGCGAAAAGCATGGTTATAAGCGACAGCTTCAGGGCCTTGATGGTGTACTCGTCCGAGACCGCCGCCCAGAATCTCCCGAAGCCGAAGTCGAATGCCTGGGCGAGCACCTGGACCAGGGGCAGGACCAGCATAAGGAGGGTGAAGGCGAAGCTTATGGCTATGAGCAGCCACTTGGTCAGCCTGCCCCCCCGCCTGTAGGGGTTATCGGCCATGTCAGTGCTCCCCCGCGAAGAAGCCGGCCCTGGCCTGGAAGCGGTTGACCACGAACATTATCGCGAACGAGAAGGCGAGCATGAGCACGGCCACGGCCGTGGCCTCGCCGTAGTTGAACTGCTCGAGCTTTATCATTATGACCAAGGGGGCTATCTCCGTCCTGTAGGGCATGTTCCCGGCTATGAAGATGACCGAGCCGTACTCGCCCAGGCCCCTCGCGAAGGCAAGCGAGAATCCGGTCAAAAGCGCGGGCCTTATCTCCGGGAGTATCACCTTGCGGAAGACAGTGAAGGGCCCGGCCCCCAACAGAAGCCCCGCGTCCTCGTAGTCCCTGGGCAGCCGCTCCAGGACCGGCTGGATGGAGCGGACCACGAAGGGGATGGTGATGAAGGTTATGGCAAGTATTATGCCGAGCCTTGTGTAGGCGATCCTCAGCCCGAAAAGGTCGAAGAGGGGTTTTCCCAGCCAGCCGTTGTTGGTGGTGAGGACCGTAAGCGATATGCCCGCCACCGCCGTGGGGAGCGCGAAGGGGAGCTCTATGAGCCCGTCAATGAGCTTCCTGAAGGGGAAGCGGTAGCGGGTTATTACCCAGGCGAGTATCAGGCCCATGACCGAGTTTATGAGGGCCCCCACGAAGGCGCACAGGAAGCTCACCTTGCAGGCGGCAAGGGTCCTTGGGTCCGTGACGGCCCGCAAGAAGCCCCCAAAGCCCAGCTTTGTCGCCTGGAAGGAAAGGGACATGAAGGGTATGAGCACTATCATGCTCATGTAGCTAAGGGTTATCCCCAGGGATATCCCGAAGCCCGGTATGATCCTCTTCCTTGCCTTTGACACTTGCGTCCCTCCCTGGGGGCCCGTAGCCTGCCTTGGCGCCCCCCCCTTGGGCAAGGGCCCAAGGGGGGGGCGCCATTAGGCACCCTTGCGGTCTTTCTTTGCTTGTTCTTGGGTAGGTCGTTGGGTGGTTGTTGGGTAGGCCGTCGCCGGTTTCAAGCGTGGCCCCCGGGAGGCCCGCCCTCCCGGGGGCCAGCTTCCTAGCGGGCGTAGATCTGGTCGAAAACCCCGCCGTCGCTGAAATGCTCGGCCTGGGCCTTCTCCCAGCCGCCGAAGAGCGGGTCGTCGATTGTCACCAGCTCCATCTGCAACCTGAACTGGTCCTTGAACTCCGCGGCCACCGTCTTGTCGGAGGGGCGGTAGAAGTGCCTCCCGGCCATGCGCTGGCCCTCCGGGGTGTAGAGGTAGTTGAGGTACTCGGTCGCGATCTCCCTCGTGCCCCTCTTGTCCACGTAGGTGTCGACAATAGCTACGGGCGGCTCGGCAAGTATGGAAAGGGGCGGGGAGATTATCTCGAACTGGCCCGGGGCCTCGGCGATCGCCAGATAGGCCTCGTTCTCCCATGCCAGAAGGACGTCGCCCTGGCCGTTAGCGACGAAGGTGTTGGTCGCGCCGCGGGCGCCGGTGTCCAAGACCAGGACGTGCTGGAAGAGATCCTTCATGAAATCCTTGACCTTGGCCTCGTCGTGGTTGAACTCACGGTCGGCGAAGGCCCAGGCCGCGAGGTAGTTCCACCTGGCCCCGCCGGAGGTCTTGGGGTTTGGGGTGATGACGCCCACGCCTTCCCTTACCAGGTCGTCCCAGTCGAGGATCTTCTTGGGGTTGCCGTTGCGCACCAGGAAGACGATGGTGGAGGTGTAGGGGGCCGAGTTGGAGGGGAACTCCTTCTGCCAGCCCGGCTTGATGAGCCCTGCCTTCTCGATTTCGGTTATGTCTATGGCGAGGGCGAGGGTCACGACGTCGGCCTCGTTGCCCTCGATGACCGTGCGGGCCTGCTTGGAGGAGCCGCCATGGGACTGGACCACCTCGAGGGATTTGCCGCTCGTGTCCTTGAAACGCCGCTCGAAGGCCGCATTGAACTCGTCGTAGAGCTCCCTTGTGGGATCGTATGAGACGTTGTTGAGCTCGACGTCGGCGGCTTGCGCCACCACGGCCGTGCCCGCGAAGGCCCCGAGGAAGGAAAGCGCCAGGATGCCCGCCGCTAAATACGCCGTTTGCTTTTTCATTGATTCACCTTTAGTCGTTCTCTCATTGCCGTGTGATTTGTGTGCCGTGGGGCGATCCTTCGGGATCGGCCCTTGGGTCGGGTTGGGAATAAAAAAAAGACCGAAAGCGCACCGGGATGCGTTTTCGGTCTTCAGATTGCTGATCAACCTATGGGGGCGTGGGCCTTCCCTGGGGGGCGAAGGACGCGCCGAAATCTTTATATAAGCCCGGCCGCCTTGGCTCATCGCCAAGGCGGCCGGGCCTAACCACTTTATTCCAGGTCTTGCGAAAGACCAGGGCGCCCGGTTACGGGGCCCTTTCGATGATACAGGTCAATGTTACAGAAATTAGGTTGGCATGTCAACAAAAAAATCGTGGCAAAAAAAACAACGGGTACCCCAAAACACATCAAATCCTATAATTTCATCCAATTAGCCCTTAAAAAAACCGGGAAAACATTGGGCGCAGGCCCTAACAGGCGATAGGGGTGTTTTTTGGAACCTCTTGCCCAAGCCACCCGCCCCAATGGCGCCGATACCAACAATGTTACCGGATAAATTGTACGCTTTGGGTACACTTTACAAAAAGCCGCGCCTTCCCCTCGGAAAAAGCCTCGCAAAACACCCTCCCCCCAAAGGGTTCATTCCCCGCAAAACCCCCAAGC
>JAITKK010000089.1 GCA_031278475.1 Deltaproteobacteria bacterium | reverse complement strand
TAATCGTCCAAGGCGATGAACGTCACGTACTCGCCTTTCGCATGCTTCAACCCCGTGTTGAAATTCTTTCCGATATTTCCGGTGTTTTCCTGGAGGATGACCTTCATAGGGCACGGGCTCTCTTTTGAAAGGGACTGGAGCAGCTCGCCGCTTCCGTCATTGGAGCCGTCGTCAACCGCTATTATCTCGACTTCCCTGTAGTCACCTTCCCAAATGGCCCGTATGCTTTTTTCCAGATATTTGGCATGCTTGTACCCAAGGCAGCACACGGAGCAAAGACCCTTTTCGTAATCGCCCATTCGCTGTCCTTTGAACACAAGAATCGCATGCCCAAAACGGCCCGCATGTTCGCCCGTTGCGGACCTTGGGAAGCACTCGCAAGCATATAAGGGATTTTTGCCGGATTATGTATGACGTATGGATAAGGCAAGCCACTGCTGGTGCCCGGAGTCGGGATCGAACCGACATGGGTTTCCCCGCGGGATTTTAAGTCCCGTGCGTCTACCAGTTCCGCCATCCGGGCGCCGCCCAGCGCACGGGCATGGCTACGCGCTTTGAATTTTTACCAGAAGCGGGGGGCGGAAGTCAAGGGGGGGGCGCCCCCCGGCCGGGGCCGGGCGCCCCCCCCGCCAGATGCCGGCCCGGCGGCCCCCGGACCGTGGGACGCCCCTCCCGGCGGGCCCCCCCGCGGGGCCGCCCCGCCCCCCGGTTTGTCCGGGCATGGGGGGGCGTGCTAAGATGTGGCTCCGAAAAGGCCGGGCCGGGCCGGGGCCAAGACCCCGGGGGAGGGTGGACGGGAGTGCTGCAAGAATGCTCCATAGGGGAGAGCGGGATCCTCGCGACGCTCACCGAGCAGGACGAGCTCAGGGTCAACATCAGGCACCAGTGGCCCGGCCCCTCCGAGCTGGACGCGTCCTGCCTCGCCCTCGACAAGGGGGGCTCGCTCTACAACAAGCATTTCCTGGTGTTCTACAACCACCGGCAGACCCCCCTCCACGCCTTCAGGGCCCTCAAGCTCTCCCAGGAGAGGTCGATCTTCTGGGCCAGGCTCTGGCTCATCCCCAAGGCCGTCGAGCGGCTCGCCTTCGCCCTCACCGCGGACGGCCCGGAAGGCCTTGGCCGCCTGGGGCCCAGCCTCTTCGCGCTTAACACGGGCGACGGGGAGAGGCTCCTGCGCCTCGAGTTCGACGGGGGCCCGTTCGGGTCCGCCAGGGCCTCTGTGCTCTTCGAGCTCGTCCGGAACCAGGATTGGTGGCAATACGGGTTCCCCTTCAAGCCCTACCACGTGGACGGCCTCAAGGGCCTCCTGGAGTCCCACGGGGTGCCAGCTGATTGGAGCGCCATGGCGACCGCCCGCAACAGCAGCGCCCCAAGGCAGTACCGCCATGTTGACGTCCCGGGCCTGGGTGACGGCCCGGGCCGTGGCGACGGCCCGGGGCGTGGCGACGGCCCTGGGCAGGGCGAAGCCCCGGGGCAGGGCGGCGCACCGGGGCAGGGCGACGGGGCCTCCGCCAAGGGGCCCGCCAGGGAGTGGGAGCCGCTGCCGCCGCCGCCCCCCTTCATCATCGTCCCAAGGTTCCCGGGCGGGGAGGGCCCCGACAAGGGCGGGGGCGGCGGTGGGGGCTAGGGCCGGGGATCGGCTGCCTTCCTCGTCTTCCTAGTCTTCCTAGTCTTCCTCGTCTTCCACGTCTTCCTCGTCTTCCACGTCTTCCTCGTCTTCCTCGTCTTCCTCGTCTTCCTCGTCTTCCTCGCGCCCGAAGCCGAAGGCGTCCATCATGGTCCCGTAGGAGTCCCCTGGGAAGATCTTGGCATAGTTCATGGTGGTCATGATGCTGGCGTGCCCGGCGAACTCCTGGACCAGCTTCAGGGGCACCCCGCGGCCCACCAGCCAGGTGATGGCCGTGTGCCTGAGGTCGTGGAGCCTGCAGGCCGGGAGCCCGGCCCTCACGGCCGTCGTCTTGAAGCGCTTGGTGAGCTGGGTGGGGTTCAGGAAGGAGAAGATCAGTCCCTCGCCCTGGTGGGGGCCCAGGACCTCCAACGCCGGGGGCATGAGCGGAACGGTCCTCTCCCGGTCGCCCTTTCCCACCACCAGGGCGTGGGGGTCGGGCAGGTAGCGCACCCGATCCCAGGTGAGTTCCAATGCCTCGTTCCTCCTCAGGCCCGTCCAGACCAGGAAGGTCCAGAACCTCGCGAATTCCGGCTCCCGCTCGCTGTCCAAAATCCTCGCGAACTCGTCCTCGGTGAGGTGCCTGGGCACCCGCCTGGGTGTCCTCACCATTTCCACCGGAATGGGCTTCGGGATGAGCTCCCAGCGGTAGGCGCAGTTGAGGGCGGCCCTGAGGTGCCTGAGGTCCACGTTCACGGACTCGGCCTTGACCCCCAGCTCCAGCCTCGTGCAGGCGAAGGCGGACAAGGCCCTGGTGTTCAACGCCTCGATCTCCGGGTCGCCCCCGTACTTCAGGAAGGCGTCGTAGGAGCGCTTGTAGCGCTCGAGGGAGTTGCGGGAGAGCCGACCCCGGCTTTCGTGCAGGTACTGCTTTATAAAAACGCTTAGCTTCATTTTGCCGGGCCTTTGCGCCCTGGGCCTTGCGGGCCTCAGGCTCGGCCCCGCCCAGGGGGCGGGGCCCTTGTTTTGCCGGGGCGCGGGCCTGCCGGGGCCTGGGGGCCTCCCGGGCCGATGCCCGGCCCGCGGCTTGCGCGCGATGATTCGGGTTGGGGGACTGAAAACGGCAGCGAAAGCGCGGGGCTGGCAGGGCCTTTGGCCCCGCCAAGGGCGCAGGAAAGGCGGCGCGGGCCTCAGGGGCTACCGTGTTATGGGAAAAGTGCGGGAATGTCAGGGTGATTTTACGGGCAGTCGCCAAAGGCCGCTAAAACGGGCCCATGCCCCGCGCTCAGCCGCCTTCCGGCTTTCCGCCGTCGGGCCCGCCCGCCGGGGGCGTTTTGCCGCCTGGCTTCTTGCCGTGGGCCTTCCTGGCCGGGGGCGTTTTGGCGTCTGCGGTTTTGTCGGGCTTTTCCGCCTTGTCGGATTTGGCCGTTTCGGCGGTCGCGGGCGTTTTGCCCGCCCTGGCGGGCTTGGTGGGCTTGGCAACGCCTGGTTCGGTCCCGCCGGGGCCTTCCCCCTTGCCGGCGGCGGGCCCTTGGGCGCCCGCCGCGTGGCTTTCGCCCGCGCCTTCGCGCCCCGCGTGCCTCGGGTGGGGGGGCAGGGTATGCCCCCTTTTGCCGATTTTGCGCTTGATGTCTGCGACCGTCTCGGTCTTTCCGGATAACCGCCTCAAGAACTCGATGATCTGCTGACAGGTGAGCTCCTGGACCTCCGCGGTCTGGTTGGTTATGGCGACGATCCCCAGGAGCGGGCCCCCGTAATAGCAGAAGTTGTTCATGGTGAGGAGCTCTTGTTTCTCGTCCGAGTCGGCATCCACCAGGGCGGTGAAGGAATACGTCCTGTTCTTCCCCAGGTTGCCAGGCGAGAAGGCATCCTCGTTCTTCTTGGTGGCCCAAAGGAAGATGGCCCAGTACATGAAGTTTCCGACGATCTGCCGCTTGCCGAGCACGTAGTTAAGAAGGAAGAAGAAGGGGTGGGTGGAGTTGAGCTCCTTGAGTGTGAGGATCCCGAATTCCTTGTCAAGGGATTCCCGCTCGCAGGCCCAGTTCATGAAATCATTGATGCAATGGAGCTCAAGCACCGACATGTCTAGATCCATGCCCTCTTGGAAGAAGTTGTCCAAGTAGCAGGCCACGTCGTAGGAGTCTATGTCCTCGATGGGGATGTCGATCTCCAAGAATTTTTGGAAACCCTTGAGCGAGTTCCGGTACGACCAATAGATGTCGCCGGGCTCGCTCTCGCTTTTCTCGGCAAGGAAGGTCTCCAAGGCGTTTGAAAGGAACAGCATACACATTCCGGATCGAAGCCGAGGGGCAAAACCCCGTGGCGGTCAAAAGGGGGGGCTAGCTGGGAAATGCCTAAGTGAGTGAGGCGTGTATGGATTTGGAACTTATGAAACAATATGTTACAAATCATCCATGCTTTGCCTAAAAGAAATGCTTTCTCTCCCTTACATAGGCTTATTTCGGATAATACCCTGGGGAAAGCCCTTTGTAAAGGCATATTTCAATGGTTGGACCAAACTTTTGCGCGGTTTTTCCAGGCACGCAAAAGCGGGACCAAGGCTTAAATCCATGATGCGGGAAATGTCCGAAAATGCGCGAAAGTTATGCATTTGTTTGCGTGGAATATCTGGATGTGCGCAAAAAATTCGATTCAATAGCGAATGCGAAAGACCAAGGTCACTCGGGAAGACCTTTGGCAAAAGAGCATTGTCCCCCAAAATGTTTCCGGAAGTTGCAGAATTCTTCATTATCTTGCGGAAATTGACGACAGGATTCTGATTTGTCGCACAAAATTTTTTTTATTTTTTTGTTATGCAATAATATGTTATAGGTAGTTATAGTCATAAAATATAGCATAATATGATCGTTAGAGCTATAAATTTTAAACTTTATAATGACAGTACAAGACAATCTTATGTTTGAAAATACTAGATTGGGGTTTACGAGGGAATGGCTTTTCAAGAAGGCATTAGATCCGACCGTGAGCATATCGAATGCATTTTGGTATTAAACGTTAAGGAGTGTTTGTGATGGAAATACGGTCAAGATATGGGGTATGGTATGTAAACTCCAATGTATTTTCCGATTAACCTGCCAACCTGCTGCCACGAGGTAGCCCATGCCGGCCTTGGCGGCCACCAGGACGCGCCTCATAACCAACTCGGGGCAGGTACCATGTCGGCCTAGGCCAATGATGCAGGCTTGCTGTTTTTGGCTCTGATTAAGGGCGTGGCTTTCCATTGGTCAGCAAGGCCAAGCTTCGGGTCTCACAAATCTCGCCTTCCCGGCAGGGAGGCACCAGCTTTCGTGAGGGGTCCGATTTACCGGGTAACGGATCACACGCAGGCCCCAGTTTTCAGCCCTGCGGAAGGTCCGTATCCCTTGGATCCTAGTTGGTAGATTCCCTGTCAGTCAACATATTTGTGGTTTACATTTCAGCTCACAATAACGAAATCGTCAAGAAAATCACTACAATGTTTGAGTTATAAGTCTGGGACATTCTTTTCACGAGCCCTTTGTTGGGCTTCCTGTGCGGCTTGGTCATATTTATAGAAGTCTTCCCAATCAAATGCATGTATTATATACAACGATTTTTGCGTAATCATTGGATTGTCTATTATTATTAAAGATATTTTGTAACCACATTCATCTTTGTTTGGAATTCCAGTTAAGTCCGTGGGGTTTGAAATATTATAACAGGGAAAATTTTTTTCAGATTTTTCCCCATTAATGCCAAAATCCCAGAAATATCGAGAACTGCCCGATAAAGGTCCATGATCCCATCCAATATATTCGCCAAATTTATTTGTCATTGCATTCAAAGTTCCATCACGATTTATTCCAGCTTCAGGTTTTTCAATAATAGAAAATGCTAAAAGACCAAAATCATCAATTAAAATAAAGTTAAATCCATAAGATGAAGCAGCAATATCTACATTTTTGTCTTTGATTGAGAATGCTTCTATAGAAAGATTCTTAAGTGAGATATAAAAAGAATCTGGAAGCGGTGAATACTCAATTTTCTCCCAATCTTTATATTTTGAATCTAAAACTTGAACTATTTCTGGCATTTTCATTCCAAATTTTAATCCCATAAGGTTAAAATTACTAACATCAGCACTGGCAGTAGAAACGGATATTGACAATGAAATAACTACAAATATGAATATTATCTGCTGTTTCATTTTTATCTCCTCCCAATCATGATGGTAGCAAAAAAGTTTGAAATGTCACAGCAATGTAAAAATATGTGCATTTTGCGCAAAGTTACATGTCAGATTGATGTCCCATCAGTGGTGTGTCTCGCCATGGCCCCTTAGTGGGCGTAGCCACTGAGGAACCATGGAGGTAGCTAACCTGTCGGATAGTTATGTTGTAATATATTATTAACGTATAATTAACCGATGTTATAAAAATAGCATGACATACATGCTACCGGGGCTGGCTCAGGACTTCGCCGGCTCCTCGGAGGTGTCCCCCCCGGCGGCCTTCGTATCCGAGGAACCCGCATCCGCCTGCGGCAGTGCCTTCAGCCCCTTGGGGTCCAGCCTCACGTCCAGGGACGGGCTGAAGAACCTGATCCCGTTCTCCTTGAACAGCGACTCCGCCCTGAGCCTTAGATCGGAGAGCACCCCGGCCACCAAATCGATGTCCACTATGGTCACGTAGAGTATGAACTGCAGGTAATTGTCCGCGAACTCGTTCAGGGTCACGCCTGGGGCCGGATCCGCCATTATCCTCGGGTCGCCTTTGGCGGCCTCCAACAGCAGGGCGACCACCGCCTTGGTGTCGGTCCCGTAGGGTATCCCCGCGGTTATGCTCCTACGCGTGTGCCTCCCGTTGCGTGTCCAATTTATGAACTGGTTGCTCATGATGGACGAATTCGGCACGAAGACGGCGGCGTTGGAGGCCGTCTCCACCACGGTGCAGCGGATGGACACCGACCGCACGGTGCCTGCGATACCGCCCACCTCTATGTAGTCCCCCACCAGTATGGTGCGCCCGAAGATAAGCATGATGCCGGACACCAGGTTGCTGAAGATGTTCTGCAACCCGAAACCTATGCCCACGGAGAGACCGCCGGCGATCACCGCGAGGCTTGTGAAGTTTACGCCCAGGAGCATCAGGGCTATCAGCGCGAAGATGATCCAGATGAGGTAGGTCAGGAGCATCTGCAGGGGCGGTATGACCCCCGGCTCGAGCGGAAGCCTCTCAGGAAGGTGCTTCAAAGAGGTGGTGCCCAAGGTCCTCAGGGACCTGAACAGGAAGAAGAGCGCCACTATGAAGAGAATCTTGGTGAGGTCGAAGGACGCGGCCCCAACGCTGTAGCCCATGTGCAGGTAGTTCTGGATTAGGTAGTTGGAGCCTGGCACGGCCCTCAGCCAAGGGAGGGCCGATAACAGGGCCAAGACATAGGCCAGCGGCACCACCACGGCGTTGAGGATGGCGTACTTGATGGGATCCGTCTCCTGGTCGAAGACGTACTGGCTCAAGACCGTCCCCAGGTGCATCAGCGCGTCGCCAAGTATAAGGACGTTCACAAGGGCGAAGAGCAGCATGAAGACAAGTATCGCAATCCTTGGGAAGCCCACCACCGCGAAGATGAGCGATATGAGCGAGAAGTAGAAGGCCGACCCGTAGGCGAAGCGCTCAAGCGGGAAGGTTTTGGCCAAAAGGTTGGCATCCTTGTTCTTCCGCCTGATGCTCCGGAGCTTCAGGATGAAGAGCGCCATCACGATGAACCACAGGATGGAGGTGGCCGCGGTGGGCACGTCGGCAAACAGGAGGGTCACGCCCAGGGCGGCCGGCACGAAGAAGCGGGTCAAAGGCGAGATGTTCCCCAACAGCGAGGGCTTGGCAGCCACCCGCAGGAACCAGCTCAGGCCCGCGATGCCCCATATCAGCACCAGGATCCCCGGGAAGGCGAAGATGAGGTAGGTGCCCCCCAGGCTGGTTTTGGCGGCGTTCGTCAGGGCCATTCCCAGGGTAAAGTAGAGCCAGGGCCCCCTGAAAATCTTCTGGATGGAGTACTCCCAGTTATGGGGCAGCCTGTGGGCGGCCCTTTGGAGAAAGAAGCCTATGAAGAAGACAATGGCCCCCGTCATCAGGAAGTTCGCGAGGCTCTGGGCCCAGTCCCCCCCGGTCTGGGGGTAGATGAAGAGCGCCCTGTTGGCCAGCTGCGACAGCCATTTGAATATGGAGGTCGAGCCCAGCACCATGGAGGGGAGCTTGGAGGAGAAGACCCTGCTCTCGGTGAAGTAGTAGTCGTGCCAGGTGGCGGGGAGATCGGCCTGGATCTGGGCTATGGCCTCGTCTAGGCGCTTGAGGAGGGCCTTCCCGGGGGCCAGCAGGGTCTCTATGCCCACCGAGGCCTGGGAGAGGTGGGTGGTGGCCAGCTGCAGGTTGTTGGCGTAGGACTCGTCCAGCGCCCCCTGGGGCGGCTGGGCGTCTGGCGACTCCGGGGCTTCCTGGCCCGCCCCCGCCCCCTGGGCGGGGGCGGGGGCCTTGCCCGTTCCCTTGGGCGCCGGGGTGGCGGCGGCCGGGGCCTGCTGCCTGGCGGTCTGATCCATCGCGCTCAGCTCGGCCTGCCTCTGGGATATCGTGGAGGCGATGTCCTCCAAGGGCGACATGTTGCGTTGCAGCAGGGACCTCAGGCCGTTCAGCTGCCTCAGGATGTCGTCCTGCTCCATGGGATGGCCCTTGGAGATCTGGTACAGCCTCAGGAGGCTGCTCAGCGAGGTATCGGCCTCCTGGAGCGCCTCGTTGTAGGCAGGGGCGAGGGACCTGGCGCTCTCGATCATCTTGTTGGCTTCGTCTGCCAGCCCCAGGAGGTCGTTGGCCCTCTCCCTCAGCAGCAGGTCGAGCGCGCTCTCGTTGGGTGCCGCCGCCTGGGGCGGCGGGACGGGCGCGGACGGGGTAGTGAGGGCCTCCGCCCCGGCGCCTTCCGCGGGCTCCGCCCCCTCTGCCGGGGTCGCGGCTGGAGCGGCGGTCCCCTGGGCCATGGCTGGCCCGTGGGCGAGCAAGGCAAGGGCGAGGAACATGGCAAGGACTACGGCAAGCGTTGCGCCGGAAAGGGCTGTTTTGTGATGCATGGTTTTATCTCTTTGATAATTCAGGGGTTATCTCGACGCTACCATTAAAACCCAAAACCGCGCACCGGTCAATCAAATAGGCCCCAAGCACAGGCTTCCTTGGCTTGGGGAAGGGCGGGGCCCCGGCCGGGCAGGGCCCCGATTTTCGTTTTTTTGGCGGGACGGCCTGATTTGGCCAAGGGAGGCATCCTGTTACGTCACAGAGGCCCGGAAAAGGCCATGGCGGCCAAAACGCGGGTTTTAAGCCAGGACATTGGGAGGTTTGGATGATTTCGGGAAAAGGGATGCCTTGGGGGGATGGTTTGGATGATACAGGGGAAAAACACGAAAAAAAATTTGAAATAACGCTGTGTTACAATCAGAATTATAAATTCGTTCAAATTGTGGATTACGTCCGCTGAAGTTCCATAAAAATAATTGGCAATTCTGACTTCGAGTAGTCAAGAGAATCGGGCGCGGCTTGTCCTATCGAAAGTAACATTGCGGTTTACAGGCATCGGATATGAATTATTACCAGAACCACTTCCGGCCATAAAGCGCACCAACGCCCATTAAGTCCGTCACGCCCATCATGCCATACAAGGGCTTATATACCACGGATTCTGAAATTATATCGAACATGAGAACTGACAAACCAATATTCCTGAAAGGGGCTATCATGCGTTATTTTCTGCTCACATGCATAATCACACTGGCCTTGTCCGCACCGCTAATGGCGAGAACCGAGTATTCCAAGGCGTTCGAAGCCTGCGCTGCAAACATCCAGCTAAGAATGCAGTTGATGGATTGCTATGATTCCGAGACCCAGGTGCAGGACAAGCGGCTAAACGATCTTTACAAGAAGTTATCGAACATACAATCCCCGGAGACTAAAAAGCTCCTGCTGACAGCGCAAAGGAACTGGCTGCAGTACAGGGATAATTGGATTAAGTTCCTCAAGACCCAGGAGAATGCTGTCATGATGCCGGAATACTACATATCCATGTTCTTGCTTGATGCGACCAAGGAACAGGCCGACCACCTGGAGACCATATTGAGCGAACTGGAATGACGCAGCACCGAAGGCCATGGGCACCGATACCACGGCCCGCTTTCCTGGACGGCCTTGTGGCGATGGATCCCCCTATAAAACCAAAAACTTTGCACTGGACAATCAGATAGGCCCCAACATCGGACTTCCTTGGCCCGCGGAAGGGCGCAACCCAAAGAGGCGAGGCCCTTACACCCGGTTTTGGGGGGGAAGGCCGCCTGACTGAGTGCCCTTTTCGCATGGGAGACTTCCGAGGGCGGCCCGCAGGGCCTTCCGGGATTGGCCTCAGAGCCCTATGCGGGAGCTTGCACTCAAGGCGCTATCTGAATACTTGAAAGCACCCTTGTGACGTGGGGACTCTGGCATTGCGGAACAATATGCCCATCTTCAGGGGGACAACGCATGCCTCATGCCAAGAAAGCCCGTTGGCGACAGAATTGAGCAAAGTGGTCTGGCGTGGACCCTCAAGGCCTCATTCTTCTTGAATGATCACGGGCTTACCCATCGCCTCGGCAATTATAGCGAGCAAGCTCTCTGAGCGCTTACGGAAAAAGGCATCGAAGTCGTCCGCCCTGAGATCTGCGACGCTTATCAGATGGGAGGAAACGTTTTTGTCAATTTCCTTTTCATCGATTCCTAGTTTTTGCTGCATCCTGCTCAAATAAACGCTTGGGGCATCCCCGCCCAGCTGCACGTTGGTCTTCTTGGAAAGGAGGGTCTTATTGACAACGCAATTGACCATTTGAGGGTCAAGGTTCTTGCTTTCTGCAAATTTCCTCGGAAAAATGTGATGGATGTCGACTGGGTCGTCAATGAACCAAGCGTGATCCATATCCTTGCCGCTCAAAAAATCCTTTGGTCTTTTTTGCAATATTAAAGCAAATATACCCTTATAGGCCGCACTGTTCCTTCTCTGCAGCGTGAGAAGGCGGCTGGATTCGAAATATGCCCTCTGAACCGTATCGGGCTTGGACTTTTCAGGCTCGTCCTTTTCGTCTATCCAAGCCATGACCCCAACCACGTCATTCACATAACGGGTTTCGTTGGCACCACCGTACATCTCCCCAAGGACACCGCACCAATACCACTGGTAAAGCTTCTTGCGAACATCATGTTCATTGGAACGTTTGTCAAGAATGGAAAATAGGACAGCCAGCGGGATCAGTTGTGTCGAGTAAGGCAAATCGAATTTCGTGAAAATATGTTGCTCATACACGAACGCAGCGGCCTTACGAAATCCCTCAGTCAAATTATCAGCGTATTTCTTATAGTCGGTGCTAGTTAGCCTTAACACATCGGAGTTAGTGCAGCTTACGGCGGGGGCATCTTTACCACCCTCTAGCTTATTATGATAGCGACTTAGAAGCGTTACCGCACGCAGGAAAGCAACCCCATCGACATCCTTTAGCAGTTCACGCAATTCCTCTTTCATTTCTTTTTTTTGAAATCTACCTTCAACGTATTCTTCATGCTTTCCTTTTTCCTGTCGGCCGAGCCAATCCTTGCGTAGGTCAAACCCAACAGCAGCAAAGATTGCGGTAACGAGTTCGAATATGGAAAGGGAAACACCCCCGGTATTAACATCCTCGAATATTTTGCAAATGGCTTCTCTGGGCATTTTCTTTCCCAATGTTATAACCGGTATTCTGTAATTTTGGGTATCAATAACAAAATTGTCTGTGAATTTGTCCAAATTTTTTATGATTTTTTCATTATATTCACAATTTTGTCTAAAGCCTTTATGCCATTCATGACTGCTAGCTGTATCAAAAATATTGTTAAGGGGAAACATCATATTCTTATATTCATATTCAGGCATACTTAAGTCAAGTTCTTTATATTTCGGAGAATTTCTCGGGTTGATTTTACTTTCCGGCATGGATATAACCGCATCAAGCAGATCTATTGTTTTATCGTCGATGCTCTTTAAGCAAAGTTCCATATCCAAATAATAAAAACGCTTGATTGGTCTCTTGTGCTCGTCAAGAGCGGGAACAGCTTCCTTGCGGAACATGGCCGTATAGATGGAAGTTAGACGTTGCTGGCCATCAAGCACCAGTGATTCCACTGGGTTATTCCCCTCCGATGATGTAAAGTGGCGAGGCTGGAAATTTATATTTTCATTTCCGCAAGTCATAAACATCACAGCCCCTATGGGGTATGCGTTCAGTATGCTGGCTATTAGTGAACGGATGCGTTTGTCGTCCCAAACCCAATTACGTTGGAATTCAGGTAATCGTATCTCACCTGAGTCGATATCTTCCAGTATCTTCCCGATATCCGTGTCGTGTGATTGCATGTCGCTTTTCACGTTTCTGACCTCCACGCATAAGCATGATATTTAAAAATCAAACCAAATTTCTCGTTTTTTACCATTTTGAGAATCATCTTGTCAAGGCAACCCCCCAGCTTCCGGCACAAACGGCCAAAAGGGCGCCAAGCCTCCTCCGGAACACTATCCGAATTGAAAGACCGTTCCACCCCCCAAAACCACCCCAAGACTACCGAAGGGGATAAACCCACTGTCCCAGCCCGAGAGGGAAGGGCAGGGGCCTTCTCCATTGATAATCCGGATAACCGTTGGGGGCTTTTCGCCACCCCCTTAAAACCGGCCGGATTAGGTGGTATAATCCCGGGTAGCCTCTCCTCCAAGCCAAACCAACCTTCAAAACTAGAATTCAAACCTGTGAGGGACACATGGCCATCTGCCCAACCTGCGGTGCCAAGAACCCGGACAACGCCCAAGTGTGCGGCCTATGCGGGAAATCCCTGAGCCAGAGCCAAGTCGCCCCGGCCGCCCCGGTCTACTCCCAGCAAACTCAGGCCTACCCCCAGCAAGCGCAGGGCTACCCCCAGCAAGACCAGGGCTACCCCCAGCAAGCTCAGGCCTACCCCCAGCAAGCTCAGGCCTACCCCCAGCAAGCGCAGGCCTACCCCCAGCAAGCGCAGGCCTACCCCCAGCAGGACCAGGCCTACCCCCAGCAAGACCAGGCCTACCCCCAGCAAGACCAAGCCTACGCTGGGGATGCCTACCAAAACCCCGCCCCGCCCGTCTATGCGGGGGCTCAGGACCAAGCCTTGGATAACCGCATATCGTCCTCGAAGGACAAGGGGATCGCTATCCTTCTGGTTATATTCTTGGGCATCATGGGCATTCACCGCTTTTACGTTGGCAAGACCGGCACGGGCATCCTCATGCTTATCACCGCGGGGGGCGCTGGGATCTGGGCCATCATCGACTTCGTCAACATAATTTCAAACCAATTCACTGACTCGAACGGGTTCGTGCTCGACTCCTGATGGCTGTCAACGGCAACGCCGCTAAAGTGGCCAACGTTATTTTGAATTTACGACATAATAATTTACTAAATTTCTTATATTTCAACATAAACAATCATAAAAATTAAAAATTGTACATAATTATCATATATACCAAGGTTCTGATGTCGTCATCTGTGGGCAGGTAACGTGAGCTGCCCTGACACTGCGACAGCGTTCCGCATGACGCCGGGAGCCCAAGCATAACTGCATTTCTGGGATCCTTTGGAGCCATCTTTATGGTTGCGCCTTGCGTTGCTCTCCCCTCAAAGGATCGAACCAACGCATGAGGCCATAATCTTTGTCTCGGCAGGTAAAATTTCTTATCAGAACCACTTCCTGCCATCAGCTGCGCCAAAGTTCACAAAGGACATCGTGCCCATCATGCCATATCAGGGCTTACAAACCTTGGATTCTGAAACTTCAGATAACATGAAAACCCGACAAACCAATAATCCAAAAGGAGCTATCATGCGTTATTTTCTGCTCACAAGCCTCATCACTTTGGCCTTGTCCGCGCCACTAATGGCAAAAACCGAGTATTCCCAAGC
>JAITKK010000061.1 GCA_031278475.1 Deltaproteobacteria bacterium | reverse complement strand
AAAAAGCACATCAATATCGAACAGTTCAGAAACTATGTGATTTCCAGTGATAGTATAGAGTATCCAGATTATGATAGATTTAATGATCCGGCAGCCTATCTCTTCCAGTTAGGCTATCTCAGTTTGCGTCCCTGCGACTCAGAGGATGATTACTTACTGGATTATCCCAACGTTGAAGTCAGGCAATCTTTGGCTAGAGTAATTTTGGAGAACTATTGTGAAACCGATGACAGAGCGCCCATCCTATGTCCAAGCATTATGAAAGCATTATTGGAACGAAATCCAACATTTCTTATTGACGAATTGAACAAACTATTTGCGACGATTCCCCATGAATATTATGAACAGAAATGGCACATTGATCCTATTGGGCGTGACGAGGGTTTTTACTGCGCACAAATATTTTTGCTTTTTTATTCCCTCAATTTGAATTTTCACTCGGAAAAACATGAAAGATTGGGAAGAGCCGACTTTGTTGTACACGCTGGAACCCAGACTTGGGTCATTGAAGTGAAAGTCAGCCACAATGAAAGCACTAAAAATAAGCGCAAATATGGTGAATTAACTGATGACGAGGCTATAAAAGAATTTATTTCCACGTATGTATCCGATGAAATCAAAGCAAATAAGAACCTAGCCCTCGAGCTTTTAAATAATAAGGACAAGTACGATGCCCTGATGGAAAAAGCCCGAGAGCTGGCCGCCAATATTCAAGCCGGAAAAGTGGGACTTGATGCCTTAGGGCAATCGGGCAAGCTTATGGCCACCAAAATATTGGCCGGAAAGGAGGCTTCTTTAGCCATGGTTGGACAAGAGAACGAATCAATGAGACATGGCGATACCGTGCTTCCAACAGACCAAAAGTTAGCCGATGCCGCCTTCGAACAAATTATAAATAAGAGTTATGCGGATCAATACGACAATCCCGTAATCCTAGCTATTGTCATTAATGACAATTCAAGGAAGATAACGGCTTATAAGCAGAGCGATGGATTTCCAAAAAAGTTGGTACAAGAAACAAATAATGATGAGCCAAGAGGCCCCAGACTTTCTTAGTGTGACTCGCTTTGTTTGGTAAGGATGCTGTGCGCAAGCCCTTGTTTGTCGGTTTCGAGATCCTTGGAAAGGCGAAAGCTTCAAGCGATTTTTATGACTTTTTGACAGTTTTTTTCAAAGGGACTGTTTGCAAGGCCTTATACATAACTTTGCAATGCTATATATTCTTCAGTCTATATATGATAAATCCATAAGTTACTTCTCAGACGTTTCTGATTTAGCCCTGAAATGCTTCCACGGGAAGGGCGCATGGCGCAGGCTAAGGTGCAGCTTTCGGTGGGCACTCTCACGCAAGTGTATGACGCTTGTGGAAATTACCGACCCAACGCTTCAGCGGGTAAGCGCTCAGGTACCCGTTACGATATTGCCTGAAAGGAAGCGTGGCCGAACGCCAGGCACCAAGAACCACACAAGAACTACACCAAGAACGACACTTAATGATGGGGGAATGGCCACTCCCGACGTGGGTTCCGGGAGGGCTAACGAGAGGGGCGTGGAAACCGCGACGGCTGGGACGCAAGCGACCGACCCCTAACCCTCGCGGACTTCAAGACCCACGCGGCCGACAGGCTCGGAGCCTGCCCCAAGAAAGGGAAGTGCGCGGTCAAAACTGGGAAGTTCAAGGCAAGCAAAGCGGTAAGGGTGGCGATGCGCAGGGCGGGGCAGGAAACCAAGGAATTCAGGGACATCCACCGCATGCGGAGAGGCATCGAGGCGACGAACTCCGAGCTGAATTCTAAATGTGGGATCAAGCATTTGCGGTACCGAGGACTTATAAAAGCAAAGGCGGCTGTCCTACTGAGGGCTTTATGCCCGAACATTAGCAGGGTTGGGCGATACAGGTCGCGAAAAGGGATGGTTTCGTGGTGAATTGGATGGAATAGGATGGAAAATGCGTAAAAAAGTTAAAAACGTAGTTATCCTACTAAATATAGAATTCCATCTAAAGTTTGGATCGCTTTCACCGACTTTTCATAAGAGACAATTCTAACTTTGATTTCCCGTGTGAAACGCCAGAGCTTGTCTGCTCGTTTTGTCATAGAATTTTTTTCTCAACCATCATAATTGGACATAAGCGGTAGAACTGCCGGCGCGGTTCGGAGGGAGGGGTATCCCTTCCCTGCCCCTATCCTCCCTTATGTCGCTCTATCCTATCGTCCTCTATATCACCTTCCCTGTGGCCCTTGCCATGGCCCCAGGACATGGTTCTACCCATACCCCTACCCATGGCAGTCTCCATCAATTGGGACACAACATGTAACCTTTGCCTTGTTTTTACCTTAGGAAGCCAGCGAATTTCAGCTATAATCGGGGTAATTGCTTGGAAGCGCCAGGCTCGCGGCAAGCGATGGCGCCTTCAAGCGGCAGGGGAGGAAAACGCCGACCCTTGCCGGATTTCGTAATCGGGTATTTACACGCTTTCCAGGGGATATCGGGGTCATTGGTTGCTTAAAAGGCTCTAAGGCTTGGGCCCTGTTTATGCGGCAATCCCCATCATCCCCGGTAAAATCGGCTAAAAGATGCCACCTAACAAGACAGGGATCCGGTTGCCCGAGAGCCAGGGAAAGAGCCCTGGAAAGGTATCCGGCACGCCATGAGCTGGGCTCCCCAAAGGCGCATCAGCCCCACCCGTTTCGCCCTGGTGCTCTTGTCCTACCTCGCGGTCGCGGTCCTTGGCTGCGTCTTCGTGTGGAAGGCGGGGCAGGAAGGGATAATGGGGCGCCTCGACCAGGGCCTGGACGAGGCCTCCAGGGAGGTGCAGGCAAGGCTGAGGGGGCCGGCCCTCACTTTCGAGACCGTGGGCTTCGCGGTCAGGGGCATGCTGGACGATGGGAAGGGCGCAAACGACGTGAGGGCCTACCTCGCGGGTGCCACCGAGCTCTTGCAGGCCCGGGCCCTCGGCATGACCCGGGGCTCGGGTGTCCCGCCCCTAATCGACCTCTACGGGGTCCTGGACGGCGAGCCCATTGAAGGTTCGATGCCCGGTTCAATGCCGGGGTCCATTCCTGGGTCAGTGCCTGGGTCCATCCCGGAGCCGGCAAGGCAGGCCCCGGCCACGGGCACCGAGCGCGCGGCAAGGGCCGCGGCCCTGCCCAAGGATCCCGCAGGCTACAGCGCGCCCTACCTGGACGGGCAGAGCGGGTCCCTCATCGTGTCCCTGTCCCAAGAGCTGGAAGGGGCCGATGGCTTGGGCCAAGGGGTGCTGTGCCTTGACCTGGGCCTGGGCTTCCTGGAATCGGTCACAAGCTCCCTTAAGGTAACCAAGGGGGCCCAGGGCCTGGTGCTGGGCCGGGACGGCAGGGTGCTCGCGGCGTCGAAGCCCGGGATGGATTTTGGGCCCCTTTCGCCCTTTGGCGGGGTATTCCCGGAGCTGGGGAAGGGCATCACCAGTGGCGACACCCTCCCCTACGGGGCCGAGGTGCGGGACGGAAATGGCAGGGCCTACGTCGTCTACCTGAGGCCCCTGTTCAATGGCTGGCTCATAGGGACCCTAATCCCGGCCCATGATTTTCACGAGCCTTTCCGGGGCTACGCCCTTGCGATTTTAATCCTCGCCGTGCTCCTTTCCCTTGTGACCTTCGCCTTCCTGCAGTGGCTTGCCAACGGCAAGGCCAAGGCCGAGGAGGAGAACTGGTCCAAGACGGGGTTCCTCACCCGCATAAGCCACGAGATAAGGACGCCCATGAACGCTATCGTGGGCATGAGCGATCTGCTCTTGCGGAGCGAAGACGAGATGTCCTCCCAGTGCCGGGCCTGGTCCTTCAACATAAAGCACGCGGGCGACATACTTTTATCAATAATCAACGACATCCTTGACTACTCCAACATAAGGTCCAACGCCTTCAAGTTCGTGCCCCTGGCCTTTACCCTAAGTTCCTTGGTAAACGACGTGATAAACATAAGCCAGGTGCGCCTGCGGGAAAAATCCCTGGAGTTCTTGGCCTATGTGGACGCGAAGCTCCCCAACAACCTCTTCGGGGATGTCACCCGCATAAGGCAGATAGTGCTTAACCTGCTCTCTAACGCCGCCAAGTACACCTTCACCGGGCACGTTCGGCTCTCCATGACCGGGAGCCTCACAAACGAAGGGAAGTCGGTGGCTCTCTCGATAGCGGTCGAGGACACGGGCATAGGCATAAGGGCTGAGGACAGGGGGAAGCTCTTCCAGGATTATTCCAGGGTCAACCCGCAGGAGGGCCGCCACGTGGAGGGCACGGGACTGGGCCTCACCATCACCAAGAGCCTCTGCGACATGATGCATGGCACCATAGGCTTTGATAGCGTTTACGGCAAGGGGAGCACCTTCACCGTGGTGCTCCCCTTGGGCGTGGAGGGGGACCAGCCCTTCGCGAAGCTCGCATACCCCGACTCCATAAAGGTACTGATGCTTGTGGGGGAGGGGGAACGCTCCCGCTCCTACGCCATGGCGTTAGACGATCTGAAGGTGGGGCACACCATCGTCCACGACAAGGAGGAATTCTCGAAGCTTCTGGCCGAGGGGGGGTTCACCCATATCCTGCTCCAGGACAACCTCGCCGGTACCAGCCTCCAGGAGGCGATAGCGGGCGCGATGGGCGCCGAGATAGCCGTGATGACCGACACCCAGGCCGGAAGGCCCGGGAGGGGCCACACCTACGTGAGCGGGCCCCTGTACTCGCTTCCCCTGGCCGAGTTCCTGGAAGACCAGCCCCACGAGGTGGAGCGGGAGATTCACCGGGAGGCCTTCATTATCCCGCAGGCAAGGGTGCTCGTGGTGGACGATCTGGAGACCAACCTCCAGGTGGCGCAGGCCATGCTCTCCGAATACCGCTGCCAGGTGGATCTCGCCTCCTCCGGGAGGGAGGCGATCTCCCTTGTCGCCAAAAACGACTACGACCTGGTCTTCATGGACCACATGATGCCCATGATGGACGGCCTTGAGACTACCAAGATAATCAGGGGCATGGAGGGCGGGAAGCACAGCGGGCTGCCCATACTCGCGCTCACGGCCAACGCCGTCTCCGGCATGCGGGAGATGTTCCTGGCCCACGGCATGAACGACTTCGTGTCCAAGCCCATGGATCTGATAGCCCTGGAGTCCGCCCTGCGCCACTGGGTGCCTGCCGCGAAGATTGTGCCCTTGGGGGACGCCCCCCCGCCGAAGCCCGCGGGCCTCGGCGGGGGCCGCGGCGCCCCTGGCCCCGCGGACGGGGGGCTCCCGGACTACAGCGGCATGATGGCCTACGGGGCGAAGGTGCTCATAGTGGACGATCTCCCCACCAACCTGGAGGTGGCCAAGGCCATAGTCGCGGAGTTCGGCTGCTCCATGGATGTCGCGGGCTCGGGCGCCCAGGCCATCGAAAGGATAGAGACCAACCGCTACGACCTTGTGCTCATGGATCACATGATGCCGGGGATGGACGGCATAGAGGCCACCCGCGCGATACGGGCCATGGACGGGGGCAAGTTCAAGGATCTTCCCATAATAGCCTTGACCGCCAACACGGTTTTGGGCATGCGGGAGACCTTCCTAGCCAACGGCTTCGACGACTACGTGCCCAAGCCGATTGACGTGAGGGTGATGGAGCGGGTCCTGGGCACCTGGCTCCCGCAATCCCTGGTCCTGCTCCCTCCCAAACGGCCCGACAATACGTACGGGCCCCGCCCCGACGCCCCGGTAACCACCCCGGCTTCCACTGCGGCCGGGGCCAACGCCCTGCCCGAGGACAACTCGGCCGACGCCCTGGTGGACTTCCTGGAAGGCGAGGAGAACACCCGCTCCAAGGAGGGTTACCGCAGGGTGCTGAAGGTCTTCCTGAAGGAGGCGGCCGACTGGGTAAGAAGGCTTCAGGCCCTTACCCAAGAGGACCCCTTCAGCTCCAAGGAATCCCAAACCCTTTTAAGGGACATGGGTAGCTCGGCAACCATAATAGGCGCCTTCGGGCTCGCCGGGGTAGCGAGGCATGTGGCCGATGTGGCCAAAAACGGGGATTTCCAGGCTCTCAAAAGGGCCGTGGGCCGCCTGATAAAAGCCCTTGCCAAGATCCAGGCGAACGTGCTCGACTACCTAACCAAGGCCGAGGCCATGGCCAAAGCCGAGGGCGGCTCAAGTCGCGACAGCTGGGGGGCGGGCTTTGCCAGATGGACCTACGCCCCACCCGCCGTAAGCGCCCCCCAGCCCCCGGCCGCGCAGCCTGTGACCCCACCGGTTTCAAAGGACCCAGCCCAGAAGGAAGCCCGGAAGGAAGCCCGGAAGGAAACCCGGAAGGAAGCCGCGACCGTTTCCGCCACTGACGCATTGGCGCAAAGCCCCGGGAAAGGCCCGGAGGAGATGGATGTCGTCTTCGAGAAGTGTGCGACGGTTGACTTCGAGCTGGGTCTTGCAAGGTGCAGGGGCAAGGTCACTAACTACAACAAGCTGTTAAGCTACTACATGGGCGATCTCAAACAGTGGATTGATATCCTTAAGGACTACCCCTCGCCCGACTCGCCGGATCTTAGGTTCATGACCATAACATTCCATTCCATGAAAAGCGCGTCAGCTACAATCGGGGCGATGGGGCTTTCGGAAGAGGCAAAGAAGCTGGAGGCCGCAGGAAGGTCCGATGACAATCACTATATCGAAGACAATGCGGAAAAATGCCTAGGCATAATGGAAAAGGTGAAAGACAACATAAACAAGTACCTGGAGTCGCGAAACCTTGGTGCCTAAGAGGCAAAGACCTTATCCCATTCCCTCTTGCAATACGCAATGGCCGCAAAAAACGTGATTGCGCTGAATAAATTCATACTTGTAATAGGGCACACCTTTTCGACAAGGGCGCATCCATTGGAATATCACTAAATTATTAGGCATAAGGGGACTTGGAACTGCAAACAGTCAGGAGTTCCCAAACGACAGGCTTGTTCACAAAAAACCGGGTGATTAAGTATCTAAGAACCCAGTAGCCTAAGGTAAGCTGTCAAAGCCAATCCTAGATATCAGAGAGTGCCAGATATTAGGCATAATAGGGGCAACCACTATTGCAAGCCGGTAGGGGTAAGCGACTTAAATCTCGAACTTTCGCAAATTTTTGCGAATTTGCGCAAACTTTCGTAAACGTTCGTGAATTTTTGGAAAAAGCCCCACAAACTTGAGCCGACGTGCAAAAAAGCCTAAGTGGGAGAAGGCTAAAGTTGCCTCAAGTGCGTGGTGCATCGGCGAATGCTTGAAGAATCGGCGAACGCCAGAAGAATCGGCAAATGCCCCAGGCTTTTAATCGCTCATACAACACAGCCGCTTCCGAGAAGGATTTTAGCTCTTGCTTGTAACTTTCGTTGATTCATGCCATGTTGTAATTGGTATGTTTGAGGGTAACCTTGCCATTGGGCTCTCCCAATGGCCAATTGTCCGTCTGCCCGTTTATCCGTTTATCTGTTTATCCGTTTACATATCTCACGAGGGCCATGAACCATGAACCATGGCCAATGGCTCAAGGCAACATGTATCCCCTGCCAGTCCCCTGGGCAGGGGGCTTGTCACTACTCGGGGCGGGGCTGGCTGGCTGGGTAGCCTGGCTGGCCTGATAGCTTGGTGGCTGGATGGCGGGATGTCATCCTCTATTCTAACAGGCATCAAGACAGGTGCAGGCATCAAGACAGGTTGGAATGCGGCCAATTCCAAGTACGGAAGCTACTGTATAATTCCCTGCAAAGCACCAGAAGTGGCTATAGAATTATAATTTTGCCATATGGCCAATCGTAACCGACCGCTGGCGGATGCGGCATCCACAATTGGGCGCAGGCCCGGGCAAGGGCCATATGTTGAGGATTTTGCTTGATTATCCTTTGAAAAGGGCGTTATAATAATAGTTTAGTTTTTCGCCAGGAGGCAATACTAGGCTATGGTTTCTTTCCAGCCTTTCCGTGGGTACGTTTACAACCAGGAAGAGATAAGAACCCACGGGGGCCTTCTCACGGCCCCTCCCTACGACGTGCTTACGCCGTCCCAGAGGGAGTCATATTACCAGGGCCATATTCATAATTTCCTTCACGTGGACCTTGGGCGGGTGCTACCCAACGACCCCAGCCCCATGGCCTGGCACGACAGATCCGCCAAGGTCCTCCAAGACTGGCTCAGGGAGAAGGTCTTGGTGAGGGCACCCGAGCCCCGCTTCTACATCATGGAAACCTCCTGGACCCACCCCATCACCGGGGAGAGGCTTATCAGGCACGGGATCATAGGGCTCTTGCGCCTGGAGGTGCCCGGGCCTTCCGCCAGGGTGCGCCTCCACGAGCAGACCTTCAGCTTCCACAAGATGGAGAGGCTGGATCTGATGCTCAAGACCCAGGCCCAGCTGAGCCCCATATTCGGGTTCTTCCCGGATCAGGGCGACAGGCTCCTAAAGCGGCTCTTGGGCCTCGCAAGCGAGAGGGATCCCGAGATTATCATCGTGGACGGCACGGGCGAGGGCCACAGGGTGTACTTCCTGGACAACCCCGGGGAATGCCAGGCCATATCGGCCGCCCTAACGGAAACCACAGTCTACATAGCCGACGGCCACCACCGCTACATGACGGCCCTTAACTACCGCGACGAGATCCTCGAGAGGCGGCGGAAGGCGAAGCTCCCGCCGCCACCGCCGTCCAGCGCCCTGGACCACGTGATGACCTACCTCTGCCCCATGGGCGACCCGGGTCTCTGCGTGCTTCCCACCCACCGCATCCTGAAGCGTTTGGGCATGGACAACGAGGAGCTTCTCGGCCGCCTTGCCCCCTACGCCGACGTGCGCAGGCTCCCCTACAAGGACTGCGGGAAGGCGGACGCGGTCGCGAGGCTGACCGCCAAGCTTGCCGAGGACTCCAAGAAGGGCCTGACCGTGTTCGGGCTCTTCCTGGCGGACGCCGACTTCTGCTGCTTCGTGAAGGTGAGGGAGAAGGTTAAGGAGACCATAGCCTCGGAAGAACCCACCAAGGCCAGCCTCTCTTCCCTGGACGTCTCCATCCTCACGAACGTCATACTTGTGAGGGCCCTTGGCCTGACCGAGGAGCTCATGGACGACCCGGACTGCATAAGCTACGTGTCCCAGGTGGGCGAGGCCCTGAACCTGGTGGACGGCGGCGACAGGGCGGCCTTCATCCTGAACCCCACGAGCCTGGCCGACATCCTGAAGGTGACCGAGGCGGGTTTCGTCATGCCGAGGAAGGCCACCTACTTCTACCCGAAGGTCATGAACGGCCTGGTCACGAACATCGTGGACCCGATGGAGACCGTTCCCGGCTCCCAGGCCCTCGAAAGCCCCGCCAAGACGGCCTGCTGAGCCCAAAGCCTGGGATTTGGCCACAGGCCTGCGCCTAAAGCCAATGACAAAGGGCACGCAACAGCCCGAAAGGGCCCAAAAAGAGCCCCAAAGGCTCCAAAAACGTATAAGGATTCAAGGAAGACGGAAAAACCAAACAGAAAAAACCAAGAAAGGCCCGGGGCGGGGCCCTAGGCCCCGCCCCGGGGATGCCAAAAGCCACTCAAAATGATAATTCTCTCGCCAGCGAAGATTAACCTGTATCTCGAGGTCCTTGGGACGCTCCCGGACGGCTACCACGAACTCGTCACCCTGCTCGCGAGGCTGAGCCTCGCGGATGTCATAGGCCTGGAGTTCCAGGCAGGGGACACCCGCCGGAGGGACAGGGTGAGGCCCGACCGCAGGGGAACGGACCGCCGCGGCAACGAGCGCCGGGAAGCCGACCGCAGGTCCAACGAAGAGGAGAGGAGGGTGGCTGACCGCAGGCAGGGCGAGAGGCGCGAAAGCGACCGCAGGTCGGACGACAGGCGCATAAGCGACCGCAGGTCGGACGGCAACAGGCGCTCGGGCCTCGACAGGCGCCACGAGCAGAGCCTCAGGGACAAAGCCGAGGGCAAGGAGAGCATCCCCCATCCCGAGCGGAGGGGCGGCGACCGCAGGGGAGGGGACAGAAGGGAGGCCGGCCGCAGGGAAGGGGAGCGCAGGCAGGAGGACAGGCGCACGGGGGAGGATAGGAGAAAGGGCGAGCGCAGGGCGCCGACCGAGGATGGCGATCCCGGGAGGCGGAAGTACGACAGAAGGTTCGACATGGACAGGCGGCTGGATCCAAGAAGGGCGGGCGGCGACAGGCGCTACCCACCCGAGGAAGCCGCGAAGCCCACCCAGGACGCACCCCCGGAGGACAAGCTCCAGGTGGAGCTCGGCCCCCCGCCGGGGCCCCCACGGGGGGCCCCGGCCGGGGCCGGCATGCCCTGGCCCGTCGAGCGGGAGGCGCTTACGGAACTGGCGGGTTCTGACAACCTCTGCCTAAGGGCCATAAAGCTATACAGGGATGCCACTGGCTTCCCCAAGGGCCCGGTGAGGGTGAAGCTCACCAAGAAGATTCCGGTGGCTGCCGGCCTTGGGGGCGGATCCTCCAACTGCGCGTCGGTCCTGAAGGCGCTTAACGAGCTGGCGCCGGATCCCTTGCCGCTCAAGCGGCTCATGGAGATGGGGACCGAGCTGGGAGCGGACGTGCCGTTCTTCCTCTCGGATGAGGCCATATCGGTCGCCAAGGGCCGGGGCGAGAGGCTCTTCCAGCACAGGGGCGAGCCTGTCCCGCCATACGTCCTTCTGGCCAACTCCGGCGAAAGGCTCAAGACCAAGGACGTTTTCCAGAGATATGAGTTGACAAAAGGGGCCCCTGGAACTAATCTTAAGCCTACCCCGGGCAAGGGCATGCCCCTGGGCCACAACTCCCTGTACCCCGCCGCCATGGAGCTCTCGGCGACACTGGCCCAGGCCCTTGCGGACGTGGGCAAGGCGGCGACAGGCGCCCCCCACGGCATGTCCGGGAGCGGCCCCACCTTGTGGGCCCTCTTCGGCACCTTGGCCCAGGCCCAGAAGGCCGAGGCCAAGCTCGCCAAGAGCGGCAAGTACTGGACCGGGGTGTTCTCCATAGTCTGAGCCCGGGCTAATGTCCTGGCCCCCGCGGGGGCCCTCATTGAAAAGCGGCTGATTCCCTTGGGGCGTCGTCAAGCGGCTAAGACACAGGGTTTTGGTTCCTGCATTCGGAGGTTCGAATCCTCCCGCCCCAGCCAAAACTTAAGTACCGGCAAACCGCCGGTATCTCGCCTTAATTTAGCCTAAAACCTGCCTTTATCCCGCACTCGCTTCACCTTAAATCCCGAAAAGCCGCCAAACATCAATTGCTTTGCGGCTTTTTTTATTTAATATCCACTCTCCGTTTCACCAAAAAGCTTGGTGCATGCCCATGCGCCTTGTTGGGGGGGATTTCAGCTTGGAGCCTGAACCAGGCAAGACAAAAAATCTGACAAAACACCGAATGGCATAGCAAAGTCACTAATACGTCCTAGCTATGTCCATGTAAAAAATGCTGTTTAACTCCAAAAAGTAAGTATGTTTTTCTGGGGCAAATAAAAATACTCTCACATTTTGTATAATATTCCGCAATTTCTTGCCGCATTTGGCTCATTTTCCAAAAAACCGCAAGAGAAAAAGTTTTAAAAGGCGCGAGTTACTTGGGTATTTCCGATAATCCCGACCTTGGGAAAAAATGTGCGCAAGACCCAAGGATGCGGAAACGCTTATGCGAAAGAAACTCTTCACCTTGGATTAAAACGTGAGACAGTGTCGCAATAGCTGACTTAGGTGCTTACTTAGGCGCTCACCTTGGCACTTACTTTGGTGGAATTCCATCCTTTAAGGAAGCGAGTATTCAAAAGCCTCGGACACTGGGAGAGTCTTTTTATTAGCGGTAATCAGCCAATCAGCGGCGGCATGGAGAAAGCCCCCGGAATTGGGGTTTCCCCGCCCCACTGCAAAACCCTTGGGCAATGGTTATCCAAACGTTAGGTTCCTTTCGGCTGCAATGGTTTTATGGTTAAGCTGATTTGCCCGGAACCCGACAAAGCCTATTGCCAGCTTATTTACAAAAACCTTGCCCAAGTCAAAATCCCTTCCAAAATAATAATCCAAAGCAAGGCCCCCATAGGAGCCCAGGGCATGAAGCTACGGTGCCCGGTTGGCTCTGGCATAGGGAAGGGTACACTGCCTTGGCGGCATACCATGGCCGAAACACCATCCATCCTGCCATCCATCCATCCATGCGTAGATGAAATTAGAATCGCTATTACATTTGCGCTATCTGCCGAATCCCGGGTGCCTTACGTCAAGGCAGGGCAGGGCAGGGCAGGGCAGGGCAGGGCAGGGCGCGGCATGAAAAGCGCATCCTTTATATCCGTTAACGCATATAGTTATTTTTAGAATGGTTCATACAAGGCATCTTGGGGCATTGTCTTGGCCTTTAGGCCTTCTTCAGGGTATGTGGACATAATTCGTTGATTTTTGCCAACTCTCTTGGATACCGCTTCAAAAAAGTTTGACAACGCAAGCCGCTTGCGGATAGTGTTCCTCCCATGTGCGGGGCCCCCTTTTTGCCTGAAGCTGCCAGGCGGGCCTCCCAAGGCTTGCCGGCACGCCCTGGCCTATACCCGAATTCCCTTTTGCCGCCTTGCTTTTCCTGATTCTTTCCGGTGCAGGGGAAGCCCCTCCCGTGCTATAATGAAAGTGGCCACAACCCAACAAGCCTAAGAATCCCTTTCAGGGCCCTTTGCCTGGCATCCCGAAGAGAGCCCGGGATCCCCCCGCAGGGGTAGGGAACGACCCTGGCCTTGGGCCACGGCATGGCCCGAAAAACAAGACCCGAGGAGCCCAGCATGCCCAGCGACATAGTAGTGATTTCCGGCAACTCCAACAAAGCCCTGGCCCTCGAGATCTGCGACTTCCTCTGGCAGCCCCTGGGCAAGGCCCAGGTGAGGCGTTTTTCCGACGGCGAGATCTTCGTGGAGCTGGGCGAGAACGTCCGCGGCCGGGACACCTTCGTCATACAGTCCACCTGCGCCCCGGTGAACTCCAACCTTATGGAGCTGCTCCTTATAATCGATGCCCTCAAGAGGGCCTCGGCCAAGCGCATAACCGCGGTCATCCCCTATTACGGCTACGCCCGCCAGGACAGGAAGGCGGCCCCTAGGGTGCCCATATCGGCCAAGCTTGTGGCGGACCTATTGACGGTCGCGGGCACCACCAGGGTGCTCGCCATGGACCTCCACGCTGGCCAGATCCAGGGCTTCTTCAATATCCCGGTGGACCACCTCTTCGCGGCCCCCATCTTCCTCCAGCACATCAGGTCGCTGGGTACCGAGAACATCATATTGGTCTCCCCGGACGCTGGCGGGGTGGAGCGCACCCGCTTTTTGGCGAAGCACCTGTCGGCGCCTTTGGCCATAGTCGACAAGAGGCGCGACGCCCCCAACGAAGCCAAGGCCATGAACATTATCGGGGATGTCAAGGGCAAGAGGGCCCTGATAATAGACGACATGGTGGACACGGCGGGCACGCTCACCCAGGCGGCCATGGTCATCGCCGAGAAGGGGGCCGTGGAGGTGATGGCCCTGGCCACCCACCCGGTCTTCTCCGGCTCCGCGTTAAAGCTTATCCAAGAGAGCCCCCTGACCCAGATGATGGTCACCAACACCATCCCGCTCTCGGCGGAGGGCAGGGAGATCGACAAGATCAAGGTTTTGTCGGTTGGGAAGCTGTTATCCGAGGCCATCAGGAGGATCCACCAGGAGGACTCGATAAGCTCGCTTTTTGTCTGATTATCTGCTATTATAATGGTTTCCCTTTGCTGGCGGGTACATGCCGCCAAGGGGGCTTACCCCAGTCCCAAGGGGCCTTACCCCAGTCAATGACCTTTTTGGAGGATTTTCAAGAAAATGGGCCTATCCACTACCATAAGCGCCCGGCCTAGGAAGGCCGTCTCGTCCAACAGCGCCCGCCGCCTCCGCGGCCAGGGCGTGCTCCCGGCCGTGTTCTACGGAGAGGGCTCCGAGTCCAAGCCCATAGAGCTCGCCTACTCCGAGTTCAAGAAGGTCTTCCTGACCGACCCCGGGAACCGCTCGCTCTTCACCATAAGCATAGAAGGCGACGGGGCCTACCCCTGCCAGGTGAAGGAGTACCAGATCCACCCCGTGTCGAGGAAACTCCTGCACGTGGACTTCGTCCGTGTTAGCCCGGAAAAGCCCGTGACCGTCAAGGTGCCGCTCGCCCTGACCGGGAAAGCCGCGGGAGTCGAGAAGGGTGGCCAGCTCCAGCAGGTGGAGCGCGAGATTACTGTCAAGGGCCTGCCTGGCGACATCCCGGCAAGCATCGAGGCGGACGTGTCGTCCCTTACCCTTGGCCAGACCCTGCATCTTACCCAGATCCCGCTCCCTGGGAACCTCACCTTGGTAAAGACCGCGGATCTCCCGGTTGCCCTGGTGGGCGTGCCCAAGGGCCTTAAGGCCGAGGTGGAGGCCAACATCCAGGCCGAGGCCGCTGCAGCGGCCCCAGCCGCCAAGGCCGCCCCTGCAGCCAAGGCAGCCCCTGCCGCGAAGCCGTCCAAGGACAAGGACAAGAAGAAGAAATAGGGCGCGCGCCCTATCGGCTTTTGGAACAGAGCCCTTGCGCACAGGGATATCCCAATGCCAGCTTGGCGCAAGGGCTAAAACACCCTAAACTATCCAAATAATCCAAACAATCCTTACGAACAACCAAAGACATTGATTGCGGAACCTCTTGCCCCTTTGGGCAAAAAGGAGGAATCATGGCTGATTTCCTGGAACTCGCCAATGCGCGCCAAAGCTGCCGTGCCTACACGGGCGAGAAAGTCGCGCACGAGCAACTTGTCAAATGCGTGGAGGCCGCGCGCCTTACCCCCTCGGCCTGCAACTCCCAGCCTTGGAGCGTGGTCGTGGTGGAAGATCCAAAGATTGTCCCCCAGGTAGCCGAGACCACCATGCAGCTGGGCCTGAACGCCTACACCAAGGACGCCTCCGCCTTCTTCGTGGTTATAGAGGAGCGCGCAAAGCTAATGCCCGGGATAGCCAAGCTGGTTGACGGACAGATGTTCGCAAAGGGCGATGTGGGCGGCTTCGTGCTATCGCTCACCTTGGAAGCCGCGAGCCTGGGCTTGGGCACCTGCATACTGGGGCTCTTCGACAGGCCCAAGCTAAGGGAGCTTCTTGACATCCCCGAGGAGAAGTCCATCTTCCTGGTCATAGCCGTGGGCCATCCCAAGAAGGATGCTCACCGGGATAAGCTCAGGAAACCACTGGAAGAAGTGGCGCGCTTCGTCTAGGAACCCTCTGTAAGGCACGGCTGCGTATTCTTTAGGCCAAGACCATCCCCAGGAAGGCTTGGGAATGCGTGCGCACCTACAACCCATCCCTCATGACCTTTGCCGCAAATGTCACCCAGCTGTGGCTGGGACATTAGGCAAAAAGAATTTCATAAATTTCCGATTACATATATTAACGAACATGGCTATCCATTAAGCGAGCATTCGTGAAAGTCCATTTTGGGGGCGATAGACAAATGGCCAGCCGCGCCTTTGAAATGGGAAGACTATTTCTGAAATAGACGGCACACTTGCGGCATTCTCTATAAGCCAATGAAACAGTAGGATACGATTCATCGAGGTTCGTCTGTTAAACATAAAGACAAATTCGTCCAAATAATATTCCGAATATCCACGCAAAACGGCCTCTTGTTTCGTGCCTAAAATCCAGTGTTTAAACAAGGAAAAGACCAAAGGACATATGGTAACCCGTCTTTTTCTTTTTTTTGTCTCCCCGTACTTGATGCATATAGCTTGAAGCTCCAACGGGGCGTACCCTTTGCAACCATCCGTTATTACGTGGCTCACTTCGACTACATATTCCAGAAGCAAGCCCAGTAAATATTGGTTTTTGGCCGGTTCAATAATTTACCCCATATGCGAACTATGGCTACTTTCTTTTAGTTCGAAAGCTAGCACTTTAGCCTCTTTACTTCGGGCCGGTCCCTAGGAAGTACCTCTGTAGTAAGTTTCATCGGCCTCAACGGTTCTGTGAAACGCCTTGCGGTCTGGCGTATCATTGCACTCGTCGACTTATACGTGAGGTTACAGAAAGTTTCATGCTTCATTCGCAATTCAGAGGCTAAGGCTCTGTCCCGGTTTTCCTTAAGCACAACCTTCAAG
>JAITKK010000033.1 GCA_031278475.1 Deltaproteobacteria bacterium | reverse complement strand
GGGCTAATCTTGCTCATATCCAAATGGATAACGGGGCGTGGGGCGAAAAGTTCCTCATCTAGCCTATTTTCAATTGCAAGTCCCTCAAAAAGCTCCTTTTTTCCTGAAAATATTGCCTCCAGGGTGCTCACGGTCAAAGATTTGCCAAAACGCCTCGGGCGGGCAAGAAAGATAGCCCCCGCACTTTCTTCTAACATTTGGGCTAAGTATCCGGTCTTGTCCACATAGATAATATTACCTTCAATGATTTTTTGAAATGCCTGTTCACCAACGGGGGCTTTCGTTTTTTCTTCCATAGTTAACTCTCCTCTGCATATGAATTTTACACACTGAAAGATCATAAGTCAAGGCTTTGCAACTGTGAATAGGCACGGTCAAGCAAAAAAGGGCTATAATCAGAGTTTAAATATTATCTATATTATATAATTACGTTTTGTAGTGATAAACACTGGTGGGATTTTAGCTTTTACCGCCAGGACCCGTTATTTCGCATTCCAACGGATGCTGATGCATGTTAGCCAGAAGCGGGCTAATCTCGGCCCCCTGCGGGATCCCGGACACTGGTGTACATCCCGCTTCCTCTGTCATAGTGTCTTTATTCAGCCAGCTCTCCGAAAGAGCCGGAACCCGGCAGTCAGCGTTTACCGCCTTCACCATCCTGCGGACTGCCCGAACAGCTTCTGTTGCCCCCACCCCACCTTGCGGTGACGCAGTTACGTACGGACCTGGCTGCTGACCCGCCCTGAAGGGGGCTTCCCCTTCGTTGGGGCACATATATCGGACGATAACAGATGGCGGCTGAGGGGTGGTTTGGTAGGGCTATGGGAGGGCTATGGGAATGTCATGGGGGAGGGGCTCCTGGGGGCCCGCCTGCGGGCCCCAGGAGGCCGGGATCTTAAAACCGCGTGGCTCACATAAGGTGGTAGGGGTCCACGTCCACGGTCATGGCTATCTTGGTCTTGGCCAAGGCCTTCCTGAAGGGGGCCAGGAACGCCACCAGCACTTGGTGCCTGCCCCTCACGGTCTTGGATATCAGCATTATCTGGTAGCGGTAGAGCCCCTTCAGCCTGGTTATGGGGGAGGGTGCGGGGCCCAGGATCTCGAACTCGCCGGGGGCCCCGATCCTTGTGAGCCTCTCAAGGCCAGCCCTCGCGTTGTCGGCCATCTCCGCAAGGGGCCCCTCCTCGGGGCCGGAGAAGCGCAAAAGCGCGAGCCTCCCCAAGGGGGGAAGGGACAGGCTCTCCCTTATCTCCATCTCGTTGCGGAAGAAGCCCAGGTAGTCGTTTTGGCTTGCGGCCAAGAGGGCGTAGTGCCCTGGGTTCAGGGTCTGGATGATGACCTTGCCTGGCTTGTCGGCCCTCCCTGCCCTCCCTGAGACCTGGCTTAAAAGCTGGAAGGTGCGCTCGGAGGACCTGAAATCCGGAAGGTTGAGGCCTATGTCCGCGTCCACCACCCCCACCACGGTCAGGTTCCCGAAGTCGTGGCCCTTTGCCGCCATCTGGGTGCCCACCATGAAGTCGGCCTCCTTTTTGCCGAAGGCCTCCAATATGCCCTTGGACCCGCCCTTGCGGCGGGTGCTGTCCTGGTCCAGCCTCAGGCCGCTTGCGCCCAGCTCCTTTTCCACCAGCTCCTGGAGCTTCTCGGTCCCCACCCCCATGTACCGCACTATCCCGGAGCCGCAGCCAGGGCAGACGTCCGGTGGTTTGCCCCGGTAGCCGCAGCCATGGCACATGAGCACGCTCCCCTCTGGGATGCCGCCCATGTCGCCGCACTCTGAGTCAGGGTGGGGGCCGCCCTGCGGCCCGTGGAGGGTGAGGGAAAGGCTGCAGTAGGGGCATTTGAGTGTCTCGCCGCAGGACATGCACATGGGCACGCCCGAGTGCCCCCTGCGGTTGATGAAGAGCAGGGCCTGCTCGCCCCTGCGGAAGGCCGCGGCTAATTCCCTTTTTAGCTCGGGGCCCAGGACCCTTGAGCCTTTGGGGGCCTTCCTCCTGTCATTCACGGAGACGGTGGGAAGCCTGGCCCCTTCCGGCCTCTCGTTCATGACAAGGAGCCCGAGCCTCCCGGTCCTGGTGCCCTGGTAGCTCTCCAGCGACGGGGTCGCGGAGCCAAGGACTATCACGGCCTTGCACTCCTTGGCCCTCCACAGGGCCAGATCCCTCCCGTGGTAGCGCAGCCCGTCCTCCTGCTTGTAGGCCCAGTCGTGCTCCTCGTCCACAATGATAAGCCCAAGATCCCTGATAGGGGCGAACACGGCGGATCTAGCCCCAAGGGCCAGCCTGCTATGGCCCCTTTCCAGGTTCTGCCAGTGGTCGTGCCGCTCGCCCTGGGATAGGGCCGAGTGCAGGACCGAGACCCTGGTCCCGGCCAGCGCCTGCTTGATCCTGGCCTCCAGCCCCATGGTGAGGGCTATCTCCGGGGCAAGCCACAGGACCCCCTTGCCCTGGCCCAGGGCCTTTTCCGCGGCCCTTAGGTAGACCTCGGTCTTGCCGCTGCCCGTCACCCCGAACAGCAGGAACCCGCCGCCCCCGCCTTTTTCCAAGGCCCCGTTGATGGCATCCAACGCCTTTTCCTGGTCGGCCGTGAGCTTCCTCACCTCGCCGTGGGGAAGGCTTATGGCCCGCAGCGGGTCGTCCCGGCTGAGCTCGTTGCGCTCCATCCCTATGAGGCCCTTGGTCCTGAGCGATCTTGCGACCCGCAGGGCGTCCTTGTAGAAGATCCTGAAGTGGGACAGGGGCGTGGGCGGGGCCCCCTTGAGCCTTTCCAAGAGATCCCTCTCGTTCTTCCCTAGCCTTGGGAGCTTTTCCGGGGGCTCCGGGTTCTCGGATAGTATCCACTCGAAGCTGAAACCCACCCCCTTGGACACTATCTCCCAGCTGTAGGAGGCAAGCCCCTGCCTCACAAGCTCGGAAAGCCCCCTAAGCTCACGGGGATCCGTGAAGGCCTTGACCGAAAGCCCCCCCGGGTGGCTGGCCTTAAGAAGGCCAGCCACCCGGGCGAGCTCACCCAGGCCCCCGGGGTCCGCCCCCATGCCCGCGGGCGTGAGGGAGACGAACTTCCCCAGCTTGGGGGCGATGCCCCCCGGGAGGATCTCCTTTACGGCCAGCCCCTCCGGGTACAGGTAGTAGCTTGAGACAAAGCGCACAAGCTCCGTGAGCCTTTCCCCGAAGAGCGGCTCCGGCCTTAGCACCTCCAGTATGGGCTTGAGCGTGTAAGTCACGGGCTTTCCGCCTGTCCCCAGCCTCATGACGTAGCCTACCAGGTCCCTGCGGCCGAACTGGACGCGCACCATCTGCCCCACCCTGATGTCCATGCCCTCCGGTATCCCGTAGGTGTAGAATCCTGGGACCGCGGCATCCACCGCCACCATGCAGGCCCTTGGGTAGGGCTCCTTGCAGCCCGGCAGGCCCTTGGGCCCGGATACGCCTGCCGGCCCGGGTGTGCCTGCCAGCCCAAGTGTGCCTGTCAGCCCAAGTGTGCCTGCCGCCTTATGCGTCTCTGTGTCCGTCATGGCCGGTAATTATAGCACAGCCCCTGGATGTCGCGGCCCGCCAAAAATGCCCCCGCAAAGCTACGTTTTTGCGGGAAAACATGGGCCCAAGGCCCTGGGGATTCGCCTTTGTGAGTGTCCTTTGGGAGGGGGCTTGGCTTGGGCGGCCGTGAGCAAGCCCTTGAGCAAGCCCTTGAGCAAGCCCTTGTGGAAGCCTGGGGCTCAGGCCCAAATATGCTAATATGGGAATCAGGGGACTAATCTGGGAACACAATCCGGAAACGCTATATGGGAGCATTTGGCATAACACAGTGCCTCTAAGGTTAAGCAAAGGCAAGGGACTTGGGTGTATGGCAATAGGGCCCGCGCTTGGAAACCATTCGGTCCATATCCCGTGGCCCATATCCCGTGGCCCATATCCCGTGGCCCATGGCCCAAAGCCCATAGGCCAAAACCAGCCACAATCACGCGACCTATTGCCTGACAACGGACGATTATCGTTGACTTCCACCACAAACCTATCAACAAGCGGCAAGCAATCAAAAAACCATCATAGCTTGCGCTTAAGCGGGGGATCATGAGGGTACTGCTTTTGGGGGGGGCCGGCTACATCGGGCAGGTGGCGGCGGGAAAGCTCCTGGAGGAGGGTTTTGAGGTCCACACGGTGGACTCCCTCATCCACGGGCCGCAGGCCCAGGAGGCCCTCTTCAGACACAAGGGCTTCAGCTTCGATACCGGCGACCTAAACGATCCCGAGCTCATGGGATCCCTTGCAGCCGGGCACGACGCCGTCGTGCTCCTCGCTGGCCTCGTGGGCGAGGCAGCCTGCGACAGGGACCCGAGGCTGACACTTGCCTCCAACTACCTCTCCCCGCTTCTGTTGCTGGAGGCCTGCCTCTTCCACGGGAAGGTTGGGCGCTTCGTATTCATATCCACCGACTCCTGCTACGGGAACCGCCCCGGGGAGATACTCGACGAGGAGGCCGAGCTCAGGCCCATATCCCTGTACGCCGCCCTCAAGGCAAGGCTTGAGGGGGAAATCCTGGGAAGGGCCAAGGGAAGCAACCTGACCGCCACCGTTCTGAGGTTCGCTACCGTCTACGGGCTGGCACCCCGCACCCGCTTCGATCTGGCCGTGAACATCCTCACCAGGGAGGCGACACTCAGAAAGGTCGCGACCATTTACTCCGGCGAGCAGTGGAGGCCCTTGGTCCACGTCTCGGACGCGGCGGGGGCCATCGCCATGGCGCTAAAAGAACCCACGGGCAGGGTGGGCGGCCAGATCCTGAATGTTGGCTCCAACGACCAGAACGTGCGCTTCGACACCCTGGGAAGGCTCATAGCCGAGCTGGTCCCAGGCTCCGAGATAGTGACCGTGCCAGGGGCACCGGATCTAAGGGACTACCACGTCTCCTTCGGGAAGATTGCCGCCTTGGGCTTCAAGGCCAAGGTCAGCCTCAGGGATGGCATAAGGGGGCTCAGGGACGCCCTAATCAAAGGTGAGATAGCCGACCCCTACGATCCCTCCCTAAGGAACGCGTGACCCATGGCAAAGGACAAGGACGGGACCCCAAAAAAGCCCGAGGCCAAAGGCAGGCCCAAGGCCAAATCCGCCAAGACAGGCCCTGGGAGGGGCCTTAGGCCGCTTCCCTCCTTTTTGGGCTTCGCACCTCCTTTGGTGGGCGAAGAAGAGCTGGAAGGGCTTGCGGACACCCTAAAATCCGGCTGGCTCACCCACGGCCCCAAGACCGAGCTCTTCGAGAAGGCCGTGGCCGATTACGTGGGAACCCCTGCGGCCCTGGCCCTGTCCTCCTGCACCGCGGCGCTGCACCTGGGCCTAAGGGTCCTTGGCGTGGGGAAAGGCGACATAGTAGTCACCAGCCCCCTCACCTTCGTCTCCACGGCGCACGCCATCGTCTACACCGGCGCAAGCCCCTGCTTCTGCGACATAGACCCGGGGAGCGGGAACCTGGACCCTATGGGGGTCCGCTCTTATATTGGCGACCATTGCAGGATCGATAAGGACGGACGCCCGGTCCGCAAGGCGGACCGGGCCCGGGTCAAGGCCCTGCTGCCAATACACTACGGGGGGTTCCCGGCCGAGCTGGGCGCCTTTATGGAAATCTGCCGGACTTTCGGCCTGGACATGCTGGAGGACGGGGCCCACGCATTGGGCGCCAGCCACCAGGGCTCCCCCATAGGCTCCAAGGCGCTGTGGGGGAAGCAGAAAGGCGACAGCCGGTCGCTCGCGGCCTTCTCCTTCTACGCGACCAAGAACCTTGCCACAGGCGAGGGAGGGCTTCTGACGGGCCCGGAGGAGCTGCTCGCGAAAGCGAGGGTGCTGTCGGCCTACGGCATATCGGACGCAAGAAGGATCTGGGGGCGCTACGCCCCCAAGGGCAGCTGGGCCTACGATGTGGCGGAGCTGGGGTTCAAAAACAACTTCACGGACATCCAGGCGGCCCTGGGGCTTGCCCAGCTCGCAAGGTTCGAAAAAATGCAGCGGACAAGGCGCAAGTACGCCAAGATATACACCGACACCCTTTCGCCCTTGGGGGATCTTGTGACCCTCCCCAAGGGCCGGGAAGGCGACAAACCCGCCTGGCACCTCTACCCGCTAAGGCTGAATCTTAAAAACCTGCGCATAGGCCGTGACGAATTCATCCTCAAGCTAAGGGAACTTAACATCGGCTCAAGCGTCATGTTCATCCCAGTCCACCTCTTCACCTACTATGCGAAGCTTCTTAAGCATCCCTTGGGAAGCTTCCCGAAGGCGGAGGCGTTCTTCGAGTCGGAGGTTAGCCTGCCCATGTCGCCTGCCAACCCGGAGGGCTTGGTGCGGGAGGCTGCCTCGCTCATCTACGATCTGTTGCTCGCAAACGCAAATTAGCGCTTTTGATGCGACAATGGCGCTTTTTCCCCAAGGCCGCCATCCGCATAAGGCCATTTGCGCAAAGTTTTGCAAGAGACAGGCTAAAACCACGCCCTATCACGCTAGGGCGTTGTATGGCGTTGTATGGCATTGTCGCGTATTGTTGCCTATTGTTGGGTGCTTTCAGGGTTGCCCTTGGTGGGAGCCCCGCTCATAAGGCTTCGTGGATCCCCTTCTGTTGCCAAGAAGCGGGGCATTTTTACGCAAATTGCGCAAGCTTGCCTATAACGAATCAAGCTTATGCTTTTTCCCAACCCATATTTTATTGCGGAAAAGTCGCAATCGTTTCCCTGAATCCAAAGATTCCCCTGAACCACACGAAGGCTGAACAACGGTATGTCTGGGAAATTTGCATAAATTTACGCATTAAAAATGATTATTCGTTAGGGCCCGGAATCTCTCGGCCATGCTGATCTCTTTTGGGTTTCCCTTTTGGGTTTACCTTTTAGCGATCCCATTTGGGTTTCCCATTGGGTATCCCTATGGGTATCCTTATGGGTATCCCTTTGGGGCATCGCTTTCCTTGGCCCAATCAAATCGTCACATACAATTTGACGATTTTGCCGAACAATCCTTCACAAAACCCTTCGCCAAGGCCTTCGCCAAGGCCTTCGCCAAAGAATGAGAGCTTCCTGACCTTTCCAACTTTGCGCATTGGCTTACCCCATTGGCTTACCCCATTGGCTTACCCCATTGGCTTACCAAATGGGGCTTACCTCATTGGCTTGCCCCATTGGCAAGCTCCGTGACTTTCCCAATTGACTTGTCCCATTGACTTATCGGGCCTAGCCATGCGGCTTGGCTATTGGCATGCCTTGCTTCATGCTATTCACTTGATTATCCGCTTGATACGGATTTCCATGTTTTTTCTTGGCATATCACGGGCATTGCGGCTTATTCTGTGTTATCATGGAAAGTCTGGGCATGTCTTGGGCATGTCCGGGCATTTCCTTTATTGAGCCATTGGCAGTTTGTCAGACATTTTGTTGGTAATCCATTGGTTATGGCTTTCCTAACGCATGCCCTATGTTTCCCTGTATGCCAAAATCATAATTACCTAAAATGCCGTATGCGTTAGGGCAAAAGCCATAAACGCCCCAAAGCGTTTCCTAAGTCCTTGCCGCCGGGGATGGATGCCTAAGGCCTGTTGCGGGCCCAAGTGCCCCCATGCCATATTCTGGCATGATTTATGCCGCATGATGCCTATGTTCAGGCCATAAACTTGCCTTCCCCGTGGCGTTTGGGATCCCCGCCACGGCTTTGCTTAGTCAGCAGGTGGCGTTGCCATGGCGGCAAATCCCAATGCTTTCCCGGCCGCTTGACATAAAAACGCCCTAAAGCTAGAATTTCGGGTTATCGGTACCCAAAATCGGGAACATGGCCCGTCGCCCCAGGCATTAAGCCTAAGGGAGGCCCACCTTTTGAGCCAAGACTATAAAGACTACTTCATCAAGGACGGACGCCACATCGGCGACTACGAGGGCATGTACAGGAACTGCCCCGACCCCTGGAACATAGAGGCCCTTGGCCTCAGGCTGGACATGTTGGCGGCCCTTTTGCTGCTCGACTTCCTAAAAGGGCCCATAGCGAAGGTCCTGGACCTGGGCTGCGGGGCGGGACTCTTCTCGCTGGAGGTCATAAGGAAGCTCTCCAAAGACAACAAGGACATATGGTTCCTGCTCTCCGACATATCCCCCACGGCCCTGAGGCAGGCCGAGAAGAGGCTGCGCACCTCGGATCTCGGCGAGCGTGGGAGGAAGGAGGCCCTGGGCAAGGCGGGGGCGCCCCCCCTTGGGGAGGCGCCCCCGGATCTGGCTAGCCTCTACGCCCCGGAGGCCGACTTCCTGCCCCTGGACCTGAGGACGCTTCCCAAGGACAACCCCTTCTCCGGCAAAGGCTTCGACCTGGTCGTCCTGGCCCAGGCCCTGTGGGGCATCCTGGAAGACCTTGAGGCCATACTCACGGAAGTCAGGAAATCCCTCAGCCCCAAGGGGGCGCTCCTGATATCCCAGCACTTCCCGGGGGATGCCCAGGAATACGGCAGGGACATAGTAAGGGACCCGGAGGGCCTCAAGGGCTTTTTGAGGAAGGCGGGTTTCAAGGAGTCGCACTCGGTCGAGTGCGACAGGGACTTCAACCACCACTACGGAGGCCTATGGAGGTCCAGCTGACCCATAGCCCGAACTGCCGCTTCTGCGGGAAGGGCCCCTTGGCCTTCCAGTTCACCTTCGAGGCGGACGAGGCCCTGACCAGGAACCTCCAGGGCACGACATTCTCCTTGGCCGCCTGCGAGTCCTGCGGCACCTTCCAGGTGGATCCCCACCCCACCGAGGCCCTGGCGAGGGATTTTTTCTCATCCCTTGACCCAACCGGGACAGGGCTTGACCCGGAGGGCCGGAAGGTGGACAAGGGCAAAAGGGAGGAGGCCCGGCTCAGGGAGTACCAGGGCTACGTCAGCGCCATGGGCCCCTTCCTTCCGGAAGGGGGCGCGATACTGGACATAGGCGCGGGCACCGGGCGGATGCTCTCGCTCTTCCCGGACAAGTACGAAAGGATCGCGGTGGAGCCCAACCCCCTGGCAGCCCGGAAGGCAAGGGACAGGGGCCTCGACGTCATAGAGGACTGGGCGGAGAACCTCAAGCAGCCAAAGCTTCCCCTCTCGCTTATAATCTTCAACCAGAGCCTCGACCACCTGGTAAGGCCCGATCTGATACTCGGCCGCACCCTCAACTGGCTGGGGCCGGGTGGGCTTGTGCTTATCACGGGCCTCATCAACCCAAGCTCGCTGGCCGCCAGGATAACCGGCCCCAACTTCCGGCTCTGGCATCCCTACCACCAGATCTACCCTCCCAGGGAGGCGGTCATCCAAAAGCTGGCCTCCTTCGGCTTTGAGACCCTGGGCGTGCACAGGCCCTACTTCGGGACCCCCTTCGGGTCGCTCCCCTCGCTTTTCAAGGGGGCGATGACGCTGGCCAAGGCCTGGGCCCTCAGGGGCAAAAGGGGCGTCCCCAGCCCGCCCTGGCCCGGCAACGTCCAGGGCTTCTTGGCAAGGAAGGCCCTGCTCTTCGCCAAGGCGAGGCTAAAGGAGGGGGCCATGGAGGAGAGGGAGGCCCGCTCCCAATTGGATTTCCCGGGCTGACACCCGGGGCCAGGGGCCCCGGGGCATTCATCATCAAGCGAATGGGGGGACGGCGCATGCCGGTAAGATTCCTGGAAGACTCCTGCCTTTATTCCGAAAAGGGCCCCGCCCCGGGGGGGGAACCCCCCCGGGGCGGGGCCTTCCTCGTCCGCGGCACCGTCTTCGGCCCGGGCCCCGTCCCCGGGGTTCCCGCCATCATCAGGGACCCCCGGCTTCTTAACGACCTTGAGTCGGACGCCTCCTTCATGGGCCACGACCCGGAACGGGACTGCCTCACGCTTGTGAGGGACGCCGTGGGCGCGACCCAGCTCTTCTACGCGCGCGTAAGGGACGGCTGGGCCGCCTCCTTCGACCTGGGCGTCCTTCTGGGGCATCTCTCCCGCAAGCCCAAGGCCAATGAGGCCGCCCTCTACGATTTTCTCGCCACCCATTACCGCTACGTCTTCCGGGAGCCGTTCAGGACCTTCCACGAGGGTGTCTACCAGGTGCCCGCGGGCCAGTTCGTGAGGCTCAAAGGGGACTCGGCCGTGACCGAGCGTTACCTGAGCCTTGACTTCGACCCGGAGGCGTCCAAGCTTTCAAAGCAGGAGGCGGCGGACCGCTACCTCGCCATGCTGGACGATAACCTCGCCCTGAGGCTCGAAAAGCTCTCCGGCTCCGATTTCGGCTTCACGGTGTCATCCGGGCTTGACAGCGCGACCGTCGCCTGCCTCGCCCAGAGGAGGCTCGAAGGGCCCCTAAGGGCCTGGACCATGTCCTACTCCTCGGCCAAGGGGAGCCCCTACGACGAGACCCCCAAGGTAAGGGAGCTTGTGGCCGAGACCGGCTGGGAGCTCCATGCCCTGGAGATGGGCGCGCCCGATCTCCTGGGGGAGGCGGACCGGCTGATGGGGCTGACCCACGCCCCCATGGTGACCGTCACCTGGCTCGCCAACTACCACCTCGCGAGGAAGGCAAGGGAATACGGGCATCGATTCCTCTTCTCCGGCCTGGGGGGCGACGAGAGCCTGGCCGGCGAGTTCGAGCACTTCTTCCTCTTCTTCGCGGATCTCCTGGCCGCGGGCGAAAAGGGGCTCTTGGATAAAGAGACCGAGGCCTGGGCGAGGCTCCATGCCACCAAGGAGTTCCCCAAGGGCCCGGGGGTGAGGGACGCCTGGATCTCCCGCAACCTGGACCTCGCGACGGGCGAGATAAGGGTGGACCAGCCCCGCTACACCCAGTTCAGGCACTGGTTCGACCCGGACTGGGTGGCGGAAAGGGAGCGGGACATGGCGGCCCCCCCCATGCCGAGGCCCTACCCCTATTTCCTCTCAAACAGGCTCTTCCAGGAGATGAGCCATGAGACAAGCCCGCCCACCCTGTGGAGCGAGGCCCTCTCAAGCCATGCCGGTGGCGTCAAAGGCGTCTTCCCCATGGCGTCCCCAAGGCTCTTCCGCCTGGCCCTAAGCCTTCCTGGGACCTTCAAGTACCAGGACGGCTACACCAAGATGCTCATAAGGCGCTCCACCAAGGGCCTGCTCCCCGATGTCTCCCGCCTGAACCCGGTGAAGACCGGTTTCAACGCGCCCCTGGACCTGTGGCTACGAGACCCCGTGACAGCCGGGGAGACCCTGGCGCTACTCTTGTCCTCCCCGCTGAGGGACAAACGCTGGCTCAGGGAAGGGGCCCTGGAAGGCATCGTGGCCGAGCACCAGGCCGGCAAACGCAACAACATGATGCTCCTCTGGCCGTTAATCCAGACCGCCCTCTTCCTTAACCGGCTGGGGGGCTGAGGCCGAACGGGCCTTTTGCCCTTTGGCGGGTCCCTCGGGCCATAATCCCAAGCGACGCCCTTCCAACCATCCCCAACAAGGCGACAAACACGCCAAAAGCCCCAAAGACAAAAAAAGCCACCATAAAGGGACAATTCATAAAATGGACAAACAATGCGCCCGCTGCGGCAAGGACATGAACCCCCTCACTGGCTTGCTCGAGACCAGCCACACCAAGGTGGACCAGCTCCGGAAATGGGGCATAGACGTCCCCTCCCCCATATGCTCCTCCTGCTTCAACGAAAGCCTGCTCCTGGCCGAGCGCAGGTACGGGAACGAATTCAACTTCGAAGAGGATCCGCCCCCGGATCTGCTGGAAAAGATTGAAAAGCAGGTCTCCAAACTGGACGTCTGGACCCTGAACCCCTTCGTCCCGGGCTCCATCATAAACCTGGGGCTTGTCTCCCACTACATAATAGTGGGGACCGGCCCGCTTAGCTCGCTCGCCTCCACCTTCACCGACCTTCTGGGCCAGAACGACGAGCTCTACCAGGAGAGGCTGGAGGCGGCCGAGGCCGCCTGCCTCAGGGCCATCAAGGAAAAGGCCTTCAACAAGGGGGCCAGCGCCGTGGTGGGCCTGCAGCTCTCGGTCGCGGAGCTTGCCGCGAGCCACGGCATGTTCATGGTGGGCATGGCGGGTAACGCCGTCACCGCCGTAAGGATCTACCGCCCGTGAGCCCCCTTTTGCTTTCGCTCATCCTGGGGATCCTCCAGGGGCTCACGGAGTTCCTGCCGGTGTCGTCGTCGGGCCAACTGGCCCTTGCCCAGGCCCTCTACGGCATCACCGAGCCCGAGGTCTTCTTCGACCTGGTCCTGCACCTTGGCACCCTGACCGCCGTCATCGCCTTCTACCGCACGGAGTTCTTCGGCATGTTAAAGGAGCTGAGGGTCCTGGGCGTGTCGGACTCCCTTGCCGTGTCCTTCCGAACGAGGCCGCTCTTCCGCCTGGGCGTGATGATAGTGCTGGGATCCATCCCAACGGCCCTCATCGGGCTCATATTCAGGGACTTTTTGGCCTCCCTCTTCACCTCCCTTCTGGCCGTGGGACTAAACCTTCTGCTCACCGCCGTCTTCCTCCTGGTAGCCGCCTTCAGGCGCAATGTCACAATCAAGAGCGAGCTGGAGTTCCCCGTGTGGGTGGCCTTGGCCGTGGGCCTTGCCCAAGGGCTTGCCATAGCCCCGGGGCTCTCCCGCAGCGGGGTCACCATATCGCTAGCCATAATGCTCGGCATGGAGCGGAGCCTTGCGGCAAGGTTCTCGTTCCTGCTCTCCATCCCCGCCATAATCGGGGCCCTCCTGCTCTACATACCCAAGGCGGAACTCTCGGTCTTCCCCATGGAGGCCCTGGCCCTTGGCTTCGTGGTCTCGGCGGGCGTGGGGTTCCTGTCACTCCTCTTGTTGTCCCTGCTCCTAAAAAAGGATCGTTTCCAGGTCTTCGTCCCTTGGTGCGTGTGCGCAGGCTGCCTTGCGCTCTACCTGCATTACCACCATTTCTGAGTGGTTGAGTGGATGGGGGGGGATTGCGGGTTATTTGCGGGCTGATGGTGGGGATATTGGCGGGATAATGGGTTTTGTAGGGGTTTGTAGGGATTTTGTTGGATTTTGTGGTTATCTGGCCCTTATCATAGGGGAAACAGCTGTTTTGTGGTTGAAGGCTTACTGCGTTTGGGCTCCTCGGAGGCGGAGCTTACTATGTACGGCCTCATAAGCAAGGCAACTTCCCTGATTACCGGAACTATCACGGAATTCCCGAACTGCTTGTAAGCCTGCGAGTCGGAAACCACAATCCTGAAGCTGTCATCATATCCCATGAGCCTTGCGCATTCCCTTGGGGTGAGCCTGCGGGGGTTGGCATCCTTTCCCCTGCTAACCAGAATTTCAGCCCCGTCTTTGTAGTATCTGGCAGACAGCGTGCGGGCCACATCACCGGCTGTCACCAAACCATAGCCGAAACCGTTTCCTTTGGCCTTATGCTTAGCCGCATAATCTTGGAGATATTCCCACAGATGGGCGCTTAGGGTATATTTTGGGTTGACTTTGCCTAAATCAAGCGTATAGGGCGGCTCCGGTCTCTCTGTCCCATCCTCTGGGTGAAGGACTGTTTTCATTAGCGGGCGCTCCGTGGGTATCCGGAGCCTTGAAAATGAAAAGTCGTTCAATTTATCGAAACCCACTATGATTATGCGCTCCCTGTGCTGGGGTACCCAAGACCTTCCGTCAATCACTTGGTAGGATATCTTGTAACCAAGCTCATCTTCCAAGGTATCCTTTATTACCTGAAATGTCCTCCCGCCGTTATGGGATGTCAGATTTTTTACATTCTCCAAGAGAAAGGCCTTAGGGCGTTTGGCCTTTATTATGCGGGCAACATCAAAGAATAGCGTGCCTTGGGTGGCGCATTCGAACCCGTGCGGACGACCGAGGGCGTTCTTTTTTGAAACCCCTGCGATTGAAAAGGGCTGGCAAGGGAACCCGGCAAGAAGGACGTCATGATCCGGGATGTCGTTTGCAGGATATTCGACAATATCCCCGATGTAATGCATATCACGCCCAAAATTGGCTTGGTATGTCTCTTTCGACCACTTGTTCCATTCGCTTGTGAAAACGCAGCGTCCACCGATGGACTCGAAGCCCAGTCGGATGCCGCCGATTCCTGCGAATAAGTCTATGAAAGTGAAACCAGGCACAAAAAGATACTCCGAAAATGATTAACCATTGAAAAAGCAAGCTAAAATAGCGAGGACGGTTTTGAATAGTTTATGGGAAGCCTTATATCAGCGCACGATAATTATTTAATTAGGTAATAATAAAAATTCTATTTTTAGATCTATAGATCTCTGCTCAACATTTAATTACGAATTTTAATTTTAATCCGCCGATAAATGCATGGTTTTATGGCGATTTTGGTTGATTTTCTAAATATGCCCCATATTTCACATTTTACTCCCTATATTATAGCCTTTTCAGGCAAGGGAATCAAAACTATTCTTCTAATTTTTAGTATTGCGGCGATTTTGAAATCTCCTTGCAGGCAAAATTAAAATACCAAGTTGGCGTAAGCGCAAAGTCGAAATGCCCGGTTTGTGATTTGCGCATTTTTATAAGCGCAAGGTTGAAACGGCCTCTTTTCGCGTAAAGCAAAATCGAACGCTCCGAAAACCGCCCTAATGACCCAATATGCCTTACAGGGAAGGAAGTTATGCCTTACAGGAAAGGAAGTTAGGTCTAAGCGTAAAACAGAAATGACCCATTTTCCCAATAAAACAACCTGCACAATAACGAGGGAATTTCCGAATCCCAGCATCCTTTGTTGAGAGCTTGACCTTAATGCCTTGTAAAAAAATTCAGGGGATAATTGCTTTTTTGGCAAAGCACCTAAATTGCATGACTCTTTGTTTGCAAGTCGCGTAAATATGAGTTCCTGTTTATATTTTATATCGGACAATATCCTTTCCACTATACACAATTAAATCGCAAAAATCAGCTACTATTTTGCTGGGGTTGCCAAAAACCTGCTCTTGGCTTATCAAATCTTATATATAGAATCTCAAGCTATCGCTATCTTTACAGCATGCTTCTTGCATTGTCCCGAAATAGGATTTTTCTTGCGCAACATCTTTATTCCCGAGCCACTTTGATAATCTTTTAAATCACTACCGAAAACCACTACGTCAGGGACTGCGTGACATAGACGCAAATCGCCATACAGAACGACAGAGCCAAATAACACAGGCTGCGCTGTTACCCAAAATCCCGAACTTAACATACCAGAGCACCATGACCCATCGCCAAAATTTTCAAATCAGTTAGGGCCTGATATTTTTCCAATCCGAGCGGATTACAGGCATTCTGTGTTTCGTTTAAATCTTCCCGCCCCTTAGCTAACAAGTCACATTAGCCAAATCTTCCAAAGCACCTGAGGGTTCCAAAAAAAATTTCCCCCCTTCCCGGCAGCTGATTTTTATAGAAACCCATGGCCCTTCCGCCACAAAACCCAAGGCCAAAGGCATTTTCCATTATTATGTGTGCATTATTCGTCTCTCTTTTTCTCTATAAACATCTTCTAATTTTGTGCTAGAATAGTTCGCATCGGCGTTGCCTGCCTGACCTCCAGGCCACGCAAGACAGATTAACTTGCCGGCACCATCCTCCTGTGTGTTCTTTCCGCTGGAAGGAACCTTTTGGGCTTCCCTTCGTCCTGCCACCACATACTTGTTGCATTTTCAGGATATGCCCATATGTATGACATGGTAGCTTCCTGACCAAGCCATTGGCCACCCATAAGCCCCCGGCCAGCGACCGGGGCCAAGCCCATCCAATGAAAAGCAAACTTCTCTTGCAATATGAGGCCGCGGCCAAGGCGGCCGAGATAAGGGGCGCAGGCGGCAAGGTGGTCTTCACCAACGGCTGCTTCGACATCCTGCACCCCGGGCACCTGAGCTATCTCGCGGCGGCGAGCACCTTGGGGTCCGCCCTCTTCGTGGGGCTTAACTCGGATGACTCCACAACCCGCCTCAAGGGCCCCAAAAGGCCCTTGAACGGCGAGCTGGACCGGGCCTTCATGCTCGCCGGGCTGGGGGTGGTGGACCATGTCATCATCTTCACCGATGACACCCCGCTTTCCCTGATAAACGCCATAATGCCGGACGTCCTTGTAAAGGGCGGCGACTGGCGGCCCGAGGACATAGTGGGCGGCGAGGAGACCATAGCCCGGGGCGGCAAGGTGGTGTCCCTTCCCTTCGCCACCGGCTACAGCACGACCGATCTAATCAACCGTATCGTGGACAGGTACTCCGACGCCTAGGGCGGCGGGACAGCTATGACGGCAGCCAAGGACAATAATTTCTACAAGGCCCTGGAAGTCCCCCAGAAGGCGAGCCCCGACGAGCTCAGGGCGGCCTATCTTAGGCTTGCCCTCAAGTGGCACCCCGACCGCAACCCAGGCGACTCCCGCGCCGAGGAACGCTTCAAGATGGTGAGCCAGGCCTACGCGGTCCTTCGCGACCCGGAGGCCAGGGCCCGCTACGACCGGCTCCTCGCCAAGAAGGCCGGGAAGCTCAAACCCAAGAGGCCGTCGACCGCCAAGCCCACCCAGGGGCCCAAGCCCCCCAACCCGGTTAACGGATACGGACCCAACCCAGGCGGCTACGGGCCCCCGCCCCCTTCCAAGATGAAGCCCAAGGCGCCGCAAAACGATCCCTTCGCCTTCAACCAGAGCGGCTCAGCCTTCACCACCAGCTACGAGGCCTCCTACACCAAGTCCCCTCCCAAAAAAGACGACGGCAAGTCCCCTCCCAAGAAAGACGACGGCAAATCCCCTCCCAAAAAAGACGACGCCATGGGCCCGCCCAAGATGGGCGTGCCCCCCAACCCGCCTTCCGGCAAAACCCCGCCCTTGGGCCCAGGCCCCGCTGCCACCTGGTCCAAGCCCCAGGCCCAAGGGAAGCCCCAAAACCCCCAGCCCGCCCCTTCCGGGGCGGGCGGGGGGGCCAAACCCCAAGGAAAGGCCACCAAAGCGCCCAAGCCTGGAAAACCCGGGGATCCCGAGGACATCATCCTCACCTACTTCACCACCCCGGAGGGGCAGGTGTCCCTAAAGAAGATAAAGGAGGAGCTCACCAAGACGGGCCTTGGGGCCAACTCCCCGGTACTCGACAAACTAAACGAGAAGAGCCCCAAAAGCTCCCCCATCCAGAACTTCACATCGGCCATCTCCAAGGGCTTCGGTGGCATCAGGCGCCTCTTCGGCGGGGGTGGGCAGTCCTCCCTGAAAAGGAAGATAAGCGAGTACGACCTGACCTTCGTCCTGGCACTCAGCCCCGAGGCAGCCAAAAGCGGCACTACCGTGGATCTCCAGTACTACCAGGATGGCAAGGACCGCCACCTGAGCATCCACGTCCCCCCCAACACCAAGGCCAATACAAGGCTACGGCTGGCAGGCCAGGGCAACCGCAAGCCCGACAAGTCCAGGGGGGATCTGCTCCTGACCATCAGCATCCCAGGCAAGCCCGGGGCCATGCTCAAGTAATGCCTTAGCCCAAGGCAAGCCCCCAAGCAAGCCCCCAAGCAAGCCCTTTGGAAGGGCCCGGAAGGCTTTCCCAGCCCCCTGAACCCCCGCTAATCCCCTGATTATCCAGCATATTTAAAAAAAATGTAAAAAAATCAAAAAAACCGCCCCTGGCTATTGCATTTATAAAACAGGGGACTATAATCCGTCTTTGCCTTCGGGAAGACCCGTTGGCCCATCGGCCCTGTCCATGAGACCGGCCGCCCGGAAAAGATCGACTCCCAAGGCCCGCAAGGGGCCTTCCAGAGCCCCCGGGGCCCATCAGGGCCCCGGGGCTTTGTCCTTTCCGCCGCGGCCGGCCGACAAAGACAGCCCATGGAAAGCAGCCCCGACCCAGCCGCCCGCGAGAGCGGCCACTGGCCGCGGGCATGCGAAGGAGAATGAAAATGAGAAACAACCAGTTTGCCTTCGGGGCAAGGCTCGCCCCAATTTCCGGAATGCTCTTAAACTCGGCCCATGCGTGGTCCGAGGCCTTCAAGGCCGAAAACCCCGCCCTCTTCGGCTTCTCCCCCGAGAACGCCTTTCAGCGGCTGCCAGCCAAAGGCCATGGGGAAGGCGGTTCCGATAGCCATCTGCGTGACTACGCCCTCGCCTGGGCGGCCGATTTCGAGGCGGACAACCCCAAGCTCTTCAAAGAATCCCACCACCTGGCCTAGGAGAGGCCGAGGTCTCCCGCCGCCCCGGGGCGGCTTTCCGCGTCCAAGGCGCGTTCCCGTGGGGCAGCTTGACCCGCGACAGGGTATTCAAGCGCCCCGCCTAACCAAACATCTCGCAAAAAAGCCTTGTCCGCCCCCATGTCCTTGGGGGCAGGCAAGGCTTTTTGATTTGAATCAAAAACTGTAGGCGCTAAAATCTTTCTTGACTTCTTTTAACTCGTATTTTATCGTATAAATCGTAACTATTTTCTTTTGTCCCTTGTCATGTTCGGAAAATCCCTATAGCCAAGTTAGCGGTCTTATGCGGAGCTTTACCGGCCAAAGGCATCACGATACAGTGGCCAGTGGAAAAAAGAAAAACAATACCTTCATAATCGACTAACAAGGTGCCTGGAACCCCGTACCCATAAGAGGGAAGCTCGCTAAGCCAGCCTTCCGGCATGGCCCAAGGGGAATCGGAAGCAAGGGTCCCTGGCATCCATTGGCTTTTCACGTTACAAAGGAACCAAGACAACCCGCCATGCGGCCAACCACTGCCTTCTTTTAGGCAGGCCAAGCGCAATCCTTGGAAAAAGATCTATCTTTTTGGGCAAACCTGAGGAGGCAACAGGCAAAGCGGCACGGCCTACCTGGCCCTTTGGAAGGGCTGGGTGGCCCTGCGCCCATCCACAGCCCGTGACCCATATTAGCCCCCATACAAGGGGTCTTTTCACCGAGGATTCCATGAAAAACCCAGACGAGGACGCCAAGGCCTTCGCGGCCTTCCTGAAGGCAGAGATAAACAAGCTGGGCTTTGGCACACAGGCCAAGCTTTCAACGAAATCCGGCGTCAGCAAGACGATGATAAGCGACATACTGTGCGAGCGCACCAAAGGCAGGCCCATGACCCGCAGAAAGCTCTCCGATGCGCTCGGGATCGACTACGAAACGGCCCTGGAGCAGGGAAGGAACCTTCTGGAGTCCAAGAAGGTGGTCGAGGCCATGAGGGAAGGGCAGGCGTTCAACCTAAACGGCATCGACGTCCCCCCCATCGTCTACATGCTCGCCGAAAACCGCGAGCTCCGCCTGAGGATTCAGGAGATGGAGCAGCTCTTGGGTGAGGAGGCCCGCAAGAAGCTCGGGCTTAAGGATATGTCCGAGCCGGAGCCACCCAAGGCCCAAGCCCCGCCCGAGGCAGAAACAATTCCCGAGGCACAAGAAAGCCAGGGCCTGGATCCCACCAAGACCCAGAGTGCCGACGATCCCGCAGCCGGGCTGGACACGTTTAACCGGAAATTCTAACCCAAGGCACCAAGGCCAAGGGTCCCACTGGGTGCGCTGCCCCGCCCTGGGATTTGGCTTTTCGCGCAAATTAGCCAACAAAACGACTTTACCGCACATAATCCATAATCCCGCCTTACGCAAAAAAGCCCGGGCACGCCAACTTTGCGCATCCGCTATTATTATGCCGATATCAGGACTTTGCCTAAGATGTCACGCATTGGTCGGGGCTTTGGCAAGGCTTGGTCGGGGCTTTAACGGGGTTTTGGCGGGGCTTTGGAGGGGTTTTGGCGGGGCCGTGAAGTTATGATATGGAATTATGGTTCTTTTTACAAAGCAAAATAAAAAGCGGCCCACAAAAAAAACGCATTGCCCCGGCTAACAGGCATGCGCTTATCAAAACAATCGCAATTCACGTTTGTAAACGGCAAGGATATTGGGGGCCCTAGCTTGCCTTGGCTCTATGCCCCTCCCTTGGGGAATTACAACCTAATCGCTACTTATCGCTATATTATCAAGAAATCATGCCAGCAAGTAATCGCAAAGCTTGCAGAGGGCGCGGCAAATCCTAGATCCCGTCCCCGCCCAAGCCCTGGACATCAGAGAGGCGCACCTTCTGGAGCCTTTCTATCTGGGCAAGGTGGCCTTTTTTGACCACCAATATGACTTGACCGAACTCAAGGCCGGTCAAGGCCTCCACTATCTTCTTCTGGAGCTGCTCGGGTTTGCCTAGTCCGTCCAAGAGCCCGGTGGATGGGGCCATGAGCTCTTCCGGGTTGAAATTCTCCTTGAGCTCCACCTGCACCACCCGGTAATTCTGGCTTATTATTATAATCTGGCCGTGGTAGGTGCGTTTGAGGAGCCCGATTATCCCGGCTAGCATCCTCTGATCCACCTCAGGGGCCAAAGGGGCCGGCTGTCCGGCGCGTAGCTTATGGTCCCTCGGCTCTTTCGCGCGCTCTGGTTTCACTTGCGTTCTCCCGCTTTATCCTCTGGCGTATGTGTGTCCTTGCTTGGGGCTTTGGGATCCTTGAATCCTGGCAAAGGGCCAAATGCAAGCCCTAATGGGGGATCTTGCCCTCGTCATCCGATCCTTCCCCGGCATCGATGCCATCCAACCCCTCCTCGCATTCGGCGAAGCGGAGGCAATCCGAGCCGGAATGGAAGTCGCCTATCTCCACCTTGGCTATCATGGTCCTGAGGATGGAGGATACCTCGTCTTGGGACATGGACAGGGAGAGCTTCTGCAGGGCTATGGCCATGAGTATGGCGGGTATCGAGGAGCCGACCTCCCTTGCCTCCTCCAGGTCGGAAGCGTTCAGCTCGTCTTCGAGGTTGCTGATGTTCCGGAGCAGGGTGAGGCTGGTATGATCAAGGATTTTCAGGAATTCGTTGTTCATCTTGTCCTCTTTTCGCATTAACCAGAGGCCCATGAGGCCAATTATCCAAGTCAAAGGCAGGGCTTGGGGGATTTGGCCCCAAGGCGTTTGAAACGGAGGCAAACCAGGTTATAATCCCTTAGCTTTTCCGCCTTTTCAGCTGGAGGCATCATTTTAACACCAAGGCAAAAGAAAAAGCAAAACAGGGCGAAAGCCCAAGAGAGCTCCCCCCCAGGAAATCGGCAAAGCCCACCAAAGGGTGCCTTTCTTAAGGGCCCTTAAACCCTTGGGCTCTTTGGCTCTTAGCCCCCTTGGGCACATAGCCCCCTTGGCCCCTAATCGCCCTGGCCCCCAAACGGACTCTTTCACCATGGAAAACCACCCCCAAAAGGCATAGCCCATGACAGATGACTCCCTATCTTCCGAAAAGCTCTTCGAGGAATCCCTAAGACTCATCCCCGGGGGCGTCAACAGCCCCGTCCGGGCCTGCCGGGCGGTGGGTGTTACGCCCCGCTTCGTCAAAAGGGGGAGAGGCGCCCGCATCTACGACGTGGAGGGAAGGGAGTACTTCGACTTCGTCTCCTCCTGGGGGCCGCTCATCTTCGGGCACGCCTCGCCAAACATAGTAAACGACGTGGCCGATGCCCTGAAGCTGGGCACCAGCTTCGGCGCCCCCACCGAGGGGGAGCTCATTTTGGCCAAGCTCATAAGCGAGTCCGTCCCCTCGGTTGAGATGCTGCGCCTGGTATCCTCGGGCACTGAGGCCGCGATGTCCGCGATACGGCTCGCAAGGGGTTTTACCGGCCGCGACCGCATCCTAAAGTTCGAGGGCTGCTACCACGGGCATGCGGACAGCCTCTTGGTTGCCGCCGGTTCCGGGCTGGCGACATTCGGAATCCCCGGCTCCAAGGGGGTGCCAGAGGCCCTCGCGAGGCTCACAGCCACGGCCCCCTTCAACGATCCCGCAAGGGCCGAGGCCATTTTTGACGAGATCGGCCCAGAGCTCGCCTGCGTCATAGTGGAGCCCGTGGCCGGGAACATGGGGGTGGTCCCCCCCCAGCCGGGCTTCCTCCAAAAGCTTAGGGAGCTCTGCGACAAACACGGAAGCCTGCTTCTCTTCGACGAGGTCATAACGGGCTTCAGGCTGGGGCTTTCAGGGGCCCAAGGGCTCTACGGCGTAAAGCCGGATCTAAGCATCCTTGGGAAGATCGTGGGGGGCGGGCTTCCCCTCGCGGCCTTCGGGGGCAGGCGGGACATAATGGAAAGGCTCGCACCCTTGGGAGACGTCTACCAGGCCGGGACCCTCTCCGGGAACCCTCTGGCGGTGGCGGCCGGCATCTCCGCCATAAGGAGGCTCAAATCGGAGTTCGGGGCCTACGGCAGGGTCAACTACATGGGCAAACGCTGGGCCGAGGGGCTCCTAACACTGGCCAAGGCCAAGGGCATCCCCGCGACGGTCAACCACGTTGGCTCCATGTCCACCCTCTTCTTCACCGAGGGGCCGGTCACCGACTACGAAACGGCCAAAAAAAGCGACACCGGGCGCTATGCCAAGTACTTCCGGGGCATGCTGGACCGCGGGGTCTGGCTCCCGCCCAGCCAGTTCGAGGCGAGCTTCACCTCGACCGGCTTCATCTTCGAGGAAATCGACCACGCCCTGGAAAAGGCCGGGGAGGTCTTCGATAGCCTCTGAGCGCCCGGGTCCATTCCAAATACCGGAGTTACTTAAAAGCTGCCGGAAACCCCGGGCCAAAACAAGCCCCCCGGCCCAAAGGGGGGGCTTTTCCGCGACCAATCCCCCCGCGCCCTCCCCCAAAATCAAAACCCGGCCCTGGGGGCCGGGTTTTGCGCATCTTGGGGGTCAGCGCGAGGATGACCCTTAACTCGGCCTTTCGGCCATGCTTTCAGAAGAGGGCTGGGATAGGATCTTTGGAAAATGTTCTTTGGAATCAGGTTGGGCTTTGACCGAAGACGTGGGTACCCTGCCTTGGGCCCCGCGGCATGCCTTGGCGCTAGATGTCCAGCCAGCTCGCGCTGAAGAGGGAGTGCCCCAGGACGACCTTGGCGGTCTTGACCACGTCGACCTCTTCTTTTTTCATGGTGGATAGGTCGTATTCCTTGCCGTCCATGACGCCGTGGACCAGATCGGCGAACCACTGGCGCTTGCCCTTGCAGAGGGCGAACATCTCGTCGTCGAAGGCGTCCACGATGGAGCTGTACATGCCCTTCTTCTGGAGCATGCAGAGGTAGACCCTGTTGAGGATGGGCCGCAGGTGCTCCGGGTTGCCGTTGGACACGTTGGAGACGCCGTTGGTGGACTTGGTCATGTGGCCCGGCTGGATGGCGCCCACGATGTCGGGCAGCATCTCAAGGAACTCCAGGTTGTTCATCAGCTGGTCCTGCTGGATGTTGACCGGGGTGATGATGGGGTCGATGAAGGCGAACTCGGCGTCAATGCCAAGCTCCATGGCCTTCATGAGCAGCTCGGTCGTAAGCTCGGCGCGCTCGTTGGCGTCCCTTGCCATGCCGTTGGGACCCCACATCAGGCCGACCCAGCAGGCACCGTATTTCGCGGCCATGGGGAGCAGGACCTCATAGCGCTCGGGGCGGCACATGATGGAGTTGATGAGGGCTGGCGTGGTTTTCACGGTCTTGAGCCCTGCCTCGATGGCATCGATGTTGGTGGTGTCCAGGACGATGGGCAGATCCGTCATGCTCTCGACGATCTTGATGACCCAGGGCATGAGCTCGGCGCCGTTCTTGCGGGCCGGCCCCAGGTTGATGTCCACCCAGTCGGGCTCGGCCTTGAGGATGCCTTCCAGCATCTCGCGAATGGGCTTCTCGTCCTTGTCCTTGAAAGCCGCACCGATCTTCCTGTTGGTGACGTTTAGGTTCTCAGCGATGGTGACCATGAATGTCATAAAATTCAAATCCTCCTAAGATTTGGGGGGGGCGGATGCCGCCCCCCCCGGAAAGGGGGACGGCCGAAGGCATATAGTTGGCCCGGTTTTTCGGGGTCGCTTCGGGATGGGGCAAGCTTGGGCCTTGGGCGGACCTCTGGCCCCCGGGGGGCCGGGGACCCCTCGCACCCACCCTTGCGGCCGGTGCCCCCCAAGCCATGGGGGTGCCTCCCTGCGGCTTCCCCCCCTTGCGGGTGCATTTGCCCCGGGCTCGGGCCTTCCCGGCCGCCCCGCCTTCTGGCGGGGCGGCCTTGGGGCCTGCGGGAGGGGGGAATCCGGACGCGTTTCCGGATAGTGGGCTTGCCGCCCCCGGCCCGTGCCGGGCGGGGGCGTGTCGGGGTGGGACCCCTGTAAACGGGGCGTTACTCAGAGCGACTAAGTGACTGCCATTATAACCCAAAAAGGCCGGCTTGGCGAACCCGCCGGGGCGCCTTACTTGGACGTCTTGTATTCCTTGAGGAATTTCGGCAGGTGGGCGGCCTCCCTGGGGCCGATGGACACGGTCCAGCCCGGGAGCTCCTCTTCCATGTCACCCAGGATGGCCGCGGCGTAGCCGGGGATCACCACGGACTTGTGCTTGATCTTCTCGACTATGTTGCTTCGTTTGAGCACGAACTGGCCCACGTCGTCGCCTGAGAACTTCCCGGCGGCCCAGGCGGTGAGCACCGAGAGCCCCTCGCACTCCTTGATGAGAAGCCAGCTGGGGACGCGGCTCCCCTCCACCTCGCCGGCCACGATGAAGTAGGTGAGCGAGAAGTTGGTGGTGACCAAGACCGGGCTGTTCTCGTCGGGGTTGTTGATGGGGTAGATGCCCTCGATGACGGTCATCGGCCGCTGCGGGTCGGTGAAGATGTTGAGCCTCTCAAGCAAGAGCGGGAAGACGGTCGCCCCGTCGAGGTCGGATAACACCACAATGCCGGCGTACTTGGCGATGAGGCTGGAGGCTATCGCCATCTGGAGGGCCAGATTGGGGGTTATCTCGCAGGGGAAGGTTATGGTGCCGTAGCCGTAGTCGCGGTTCTGGCCCACGAGGGCCGCGCGCCTGAGGCCAATGGAGTCGGCGAAGACCTCCTTGGTGGTCCTGGCGCCCGAGTCTATGACTATGTCCTTGACGTCGGCCGCGACCAGGGCCTTGGTGAGCTCGGGGATCTCGTCCATGTTCACGGCCTTGATCCAGACCGGGACCTTGTTGGCCTTGGCAATCTCCGCGACGGCCGCGAGGTTGGCCTTGGTGGCCGGGCCTATGAGCGGGTTCTTCCCAGCCAGGGCCTCGGTCGCGGCCTTCAGGGCCGCGGTGTCCTCGCTGTAGAGGACGACCGAGAGGTCGCTGTTGTCGACCACGGCCTTGGCGGCGGCGGCCAGGTTGGGGCCGCCTTTCACCACAACCAGCTCGGGCCTGAGGTTGAGGCCCACGCGGTTGTACTGGAGCTTCTGGTAGCGCTTCACCCTCTCGGCGATATCGGCCACGGGGAGGCTATCCTCCACCAGGGCCGCGATGGGGGGCGGGTTGAAGAAGGTCTTCTCGTGCCTGAACTGGACCGTCTCGCCACCCACCTTCACCAGGGTGTCGCCGTAGCCGATGGCGACGGGCCTGATGGGCGGGGCCGAGGCAGCCGAAAGCTTCTCCCTGGACTCGGGCGAGACATCCGGGCACTTGTCCAGCTCGGCCTTGCCTGAGGCCAGGTTCATGGCGAAGGCGAGGCAGGTGGCGGCACCGCATTTCTTGCAGTTCGTCCCTGGCAGCAACTTGAAAATCTGAATACCGGTCAGAGCCATTGTAAACTCCTAAGCAAGGGGGCGGGTGGCCCGGAAGGTTGAGGTCATCCTTGGCGCCCGCCAATGTTGGGTGCGGCCATGGGAGTGCCGCTCCGGGCTTTTGGAATTGCCCCGGGAATCCCGGGGGTGTTCTCCGGCCCGGGGCCTTTGGCCCCGGCCGGGTTGGAGATTATGGGGTAAGGGGCCAGGGCCCCAGGGCCTGGGGCCCTGGGGCTTGGCTTTCGGCCCTTACAGGATGGACGGCATGGTGAGCGCGGGGTGCTCTTTTTCCTGGAGGTAGGGGAGGATCTCGTCTTCGGTGAGGCCCACGGTCTCGTCGGCTATGCGGTCGATAAGATCGGGTATCCCCAGCTCCTGGCCCCTTTCGAGGAGCTTGTCCCTAAGCTCGTCTTTGAGGCTCTTGGGCATCCACACCAGCCTTGCAAGGCCGCCGTCGCCCACCAGGAACTTCCTCTGGATGATGTTGTACTTGGAGTGCCCCACGAAACCAGGGGTCTGGTTGCCACCGCCCATGGTCCCGGCAAGGGTGGAGAACTTCATCCCGGAGGGGGTCTCGCCCGTGTAGTCGCGGTTGACCGTCATGAGCCCGTTGCAGCTGGGGAGGATGCAGGCTATGCACTCGCAGCAGCCGCAGGTGGTCATGGGGTCGTTCACCATGCTGTAGAAGCAGACGTTGGTCACCGCCTGGCGGCTGGCCATGGCGATGAAGTCGTTGGCCCCCTTGAAGATGCCCAAGACAGGGTCCAGTACCTCGCCCTTGTCAATGGGCTGGTTGGGGCCGGTGGTGTTTATCTCGAAGCTGGCCTTGCAGTCCATCCAGTTGTAGGCGCCGCAGAGGCCGGTGCGCTCCGGGCTCACCACGCAGACGTGGTTGGGCGCGAAGCTCTGGCACAGGGTGCAGCTGTAGTAGATCTGGGTGGTCTCGTCGGTCATCTTCTCGACCCTCGCGTCCCTGACCACGTAGACCTTCCTGGCCTGGTCGCGGATTTCGATGGCCTTGTCGGCGTCCGTGTAGATGATCACCTCGAGCTTGTCGAAGACCGCGCCGAAGTCCTGGTGCAGCTTGGCGTGCAGGATGACCCCGATGTCCTTCATGGTGAAGCCCTTGGCGACCGCGTCCTTGGACACCCTGAGCATGCCGATGTCACGCTGGCCGGTGTGCATGAGCCCCTGGGCGTAGTTGATGAGGTGGTGGATCTGCCTCTCGAGGATGGGCTCGAAGTCCTCCTGGAACTTCCTGCCCGCGACAATCACCTTGACCGCGAAGGGCAGGGTGCCGCCTTCCGGGACGTCGTTGATGTCCGGGCCAACGACCTCGACCTTGCCGTCGGTGACCTTGTCCATGGGGGCCGAGGTGACCCACTCGACGGTGGGCGTCTTGGAGGCCCCGCCCATCTCGCAGTACATGTCGCCACGGCGGATGCGCTCGCCCTCGAAGCTGGGCCCGTAGGCAAGCGGGATATCGATTGTCGAGACCGTGGTCTTGAGCCCCCTGACCTCGACCGAGCGGGTCACGATGTCCTCGATGGGCACGTTCGCGACCACGTGCTCGTAGGTGCAGACGCCCGTCGGCAGGATCTCGGGTATGTCGGTGTCGGCAAGCGTGGGGAAGCCCCAGTTAACGGCCCCCGCGGCGTTGGCCGCCCACTCGGCGTTCACCTCGCCCAAGGCGTTGATGAAGGCGAATATACGATCCTTGTTGTAGATGAGGTTGCGGCGGTAGTCGCCGGGCTTTACGCCGCCGAAGCCCATGGCCGCGCGGCAGGCGAAGCCCAGGGGGAAGACCGCCCCGGAGATGTCGGGCCCGAAGGGAACCAAACGGGTGTTCCAGCCCACCTCGACGCCCGCGTCCACCAGCTGCTGGGAGAAGGTGGTCCCGGCCTGGTTCGCGCACATGAAGACGTAGATTGACCTCTTCTGGTAGTCGAGGGCTATCTCCTTGGCTAACTCCTTGGTGGGGGCCGCGCCCACTATGGCGACGAAGCCAGGCGCCCTGCCGTCCACGAACTCGACGCCCCTCTTGCGGAAGATGGAGTCCTCGGCCGCCCCCAGCCAGAGCTTGCCGTGCTCCACGTCCGTCTCCTCGGAGACGTAGTAGAAGTCGGGCTCGCGCACGTAGCGGATGGCCTCCACTACTTCCTCGGCCAGTATCGCCGCCATGCCGGCATCCAGCAATGGCCCGAGGTAGGGAAGGTAGTTGAGGCTCTTGATGTGGGGCGGGAGCAGGCCCCTCGCGACGTCAAGGCACTTCTTGGCGTCGGCCAGGGTCTTTACCGGTATGCCCAGGAGGGCGTAGTTGATGGGAAGGAAATAGGCCGTGTTGGGGAACTCGATCTTCTGCTCGGGCCCGTAGTCCTCCAGGGCCTTCTGATAGATGCCCTCGGCCTTCTGGACTATATTGTAGCCGCCTTGTATGGCGGCGAACGCTACTAGCTTTGACATGTGGTCTTTCTCCTAATCGGTGGGTAAGGAAGGCTTTGTATGCCGCCCCCGGCCATTGGCCAGGGGAGGGGGATATCCGCTCGGCCGGCATCCCCCAAGGGGGCCCCTGCGGGGCCCCCTTGGGGGTTTTTGCCTAAGCGACCTCGAGGGCGCGGCGGTCGCTCATATCCATGAGCACCCTCTCGCGCGCCTTGTCTATCCCAAGGGCCTTCCGCTTCTCGTCTATGTGGGCCAGTATCTTGTGTGCCGCCTTGACGGGATCCGGCTCGTAGGCCCACTTGCCCCCGTAGAGTTCCTCCATGTCATGCTCCAGGTACGCCTTTACGGTGGGCGACCCGCCTATGGCGAGAGGCACGCCTATCATGACGTAGACCCCGGAGGTTACGAAGTACTGCCCGATGCCTATGGCCTTCTCGCTCATCCAGCCGGGGGCCGCGCCCGCGGCGGGCAGGTCCGCGAGCTCCTTTCCCAGACCGCCCGCCTTCACGACCTCGGTCGCGGCGGTGAGGATCCTGGAGTTGTCGAGGCAGGAGCCCATGTGCAGGACCGGCGGTATGCCCACCGCCTCGCAGACCTCGGCGAGCCCCGCCCCGGCGAAGACCGCGGCGGACTCCGGCGTGAGAAGCCCCGCCTTGCCGCAGGCCATTGCCGAGCAGCCGGTGGTGAGGACTATCACGTCGTTTTTTATGAGCTCCTTTATGAGCGCCAGGTGCACCTCGTCGTGCTCGGTGCGGGCGTTGTTGCAGCCGACCACGCCGCAGATGCCCCTGATCCTGCCGTTTATGATGTTGTCGTTAAGCGGCACGAAGCTGCCCCTGAAGGTACCGCCAAGGTGGTACTTGATGGCCTCGGTCGAGAATCCCACCACCATGCGGTTGGAGTCGGAGGGGATGTTGGTCTCCCCCCTGTTGGGGAAGTTGTCCGCCGCTATCCTGATTATCTCCTTGGCCTTCTCCATGGCCACGTGCTCTTCGAAGTTCACGTGGATGGTGTTGAGCCCGGACGCGCACTTGGCGATTGGCATGGTGGTTATGAACTTGGTGTGGAAGCACTCGGAGACCTTTCCCAGGCTCTCCATTATGCACTGCACGTCCACCACCATGGCCTCCACGGCCCCGGTTATGACCGCCAGCTCCTGCTGCAGGTAGTCCCCGGCGATGGGCATGCCGTGGCGCACCAGGATCTCGTTCGCGGTGCAGCACATGCCTGACACCACGTAGCCGTTAGCGCCCTTGGACTTGGCGTACTCCTGCATCTCCGGGAGGTTCACAGCCGCCACTATCATCTCGGACACCAAGGGATCGTGCCCGTGGACTATTATGTTTATCTTGTCATGGGATAGGACGCCCAGGTTTATGTGCCCGGTCCTCGGGTAGGGGGTGCCGAACATTATGTCCTGGAGATCCGTCGCCATCATGCTGCCGCCCCAGCCGTTGCCCAGGGAGCAGCGGGCCCCCTGGTGGAGCAGGTTCCTGTAGTCCTGGTCCACGCCCATGTGGGTGCGGTGCATGATCTCGACCACCTCGCGGTCGATGCCCCTGGGCTTCACGCCGTGCTTCTCCCAGCGGTCCTGGGTCGGCTTGGGGGCCCTCTTCAGGTATATGAGCTCGCCCTGCTGCTGGCCCCATTGGCCAAGGGCCACCTCCCCTATGTCCACGGCTATGTCGAACTTGTCGCGGGGGATGTCCACCCCGTCCTTCTCCTCGCTCACGGGCACGCCGAAGTACTCGGCAACCTCGAGGAGCTTGATCTCGTCTTTTATGGTGTAGTCGTGGGCCTCCTTCCTGGCCATGGCCAGGAAGGTCTCGGTCACGGCGCGGCCGTGGTCGGAGTGGGAGGCGCAGCCCGCGGCTATCTGCCTAATCAGGTTTCTGGCAACTATGGTCTCGGGGGTGGCCCCGCAGAGCCCCACCCTCGTGTCGGGCTCGGTGCCATCCTTGATGCCCTTGGTAAGAGGCACCCGGCAGGGACCCTGCGCGCATATCCTGCAGCAGATCCCCTCGGTGCCTATATTGCATTGCTTCATCTTTACGGCCCGGTCGAAAATGGTCTCTATGCCTTTCTCCTGGGCGTAGCGAAGCATCTTGATAGTGGCTTTGTCTACCGACACGTCCTCCGGGACGGCCACTTTCGGGTTAGGTGTTTCAGACATTCAGTCGACTCCTTCATGGAATCCCTCGGCTAAGTCGCTAGCGGAGGTTGCTATAAGAGGTGCGTGCACCGTGATTATCGCTTTGCTTCCGGCAATCCCCGTCGCCGTCCGCCCCTGCCCTTGCCTTTGCCAGGGTCGCCGATTCTTCGGCGATGCCCTTGCTTGCGGGGCCCCTGCGGGGAGGGGGATCATGCGCCGCGTATATGCCCAGGGGGTCATTGGCCTTTGGCTTTTGGCCATTGGCTTTTGGCCATTGCCTTTGGGCCCCGGGGTTTTTTCAAGGCCTTGGAAACCCGAGCCGCCCCCAAGTGGTCTTGCCCCTTGGGCGCCGTTTTTCCGCGGGCCGGTATTTTGCCAAGTTGGGGGCACTGGAGCGTGCCCTGTGGTATCGGGCCGCCCCAAACGGGGCGGAGGTGAATGGGGGGTGACTCAGGCCAAGGGCCACCGCCCGGAACCATTGGCCCGGGCGGGGCCTTTGGGCCTAAAAACGGCTTTGATGCTCAATCAGTAGCGGGGCACCCGCACGTGGACGCGGTCGAGCTCCGCCAATATCTTGTTGGCGACGATATAGACACTCGGATCGAGGGGCTCGGCTGGCTTGCCGGGCTCCGCCTTGGCGGGAGCCGCTGCCGCGGCGGGAGCCGCTGCCGCGGCGGGTGCCGCGGCCGTGGGAGGCTCGGCCGCCTTGGGGGCGTCCGCCGCCTTGGGGGCTTCGGCCGCCTTGGGAGGCTCGGCCGCCTTGGGGGCCTCCGCCGCCTTGGGGGCTTCCGCCGCCTTGGGGGCTTCGGCCGCCTTGGGGGCCTCGGCCGCCTTGGGAGGCTCTTCCGCCTTGGGGGCTTCCGCCGCCTTGGGAGGCTCGGCCGCCTTGGGCGCGGCCTCGACATCGGGGATTTCGGTTATGGGGACGCTCAGGACGGCATCGTCCGCGATGTCGCCGCCGTCCATGACCGCGTCTATGTACCTGCGGGTGATTTTCAGCGCCTCGGGATGGGCGAAGACTATGACCGTGGACCCGGCCGCCAGGAAGGAGATGGCGGTAGCGACCTCCATCAGGACCCCGCGGGAGGTCTGGTCGCCCATGGTCTCGTTGCCCTCGGTGGGGAGGTTGGCCTCCTTGCACTTCCA
>JAITKK010000031.1 GCA_031278475.1 Deltaproteobacteria bacterium | reverse complement strand
AAAATTATTTCTCAAAGCTTGCGCGGGACTATTGCAAAATGCACTTTTTGAGGCTTTCGTCAAGGTACAATCGATATTTGCGGGTGTCGCGGGATTATTGCAAATGTTCCATCTTTGAGGAATTCGTTCTGGAATATCTTTTTTACTTCATCCCATACCCGCAAATGTCCATCCATGTCCACACATGTCCACCAATGACCCCCCCGTGTCCGCCCTTGCGGCAAGGCAAGTGGGCATCCAGAACAATACCTAAAAATTCTATATTTGCAATCACTTAAATGCCCTCATGGTCCCCCGTCCGCCAAGGACTCCCCCCGCCCTTGGCCAAAAGGCCGGCATCATGTAAAGTAGGCAGAAGCTCCTGGCCGGCCCGGCGGCCGCTTTGGTCCCTTGGGCCTAGGGAAGAGTCCGGGCTCAGCAAGGCAAGGCAATGGCTAGCGGCCAGCGGCTTTTGCCTTGGGTTACCCAGCGGAGGGCGGGCCGCCCGCGGCCCACCCTCCGGCAAAGGTGAAATGCCGGGCCATGCCCCCTGCCGGGGGCAAGGCCCAAAAGGGGGATCGCGAATCCGCCTGTGATGTTTCCGGGTTGGTGGCTTGGGCCCCCGCCCGGGCGGATGGCCGCCTGGGGCGGGAGCCCCCACGGAACCCGGCTATCTGGTTCGTATCTTTTTCCAACCCGCCCGGCGAATACCGGGCGGCCGGGGCTTACGCCATGGGCAGAACGGATACCAAGAAGGCAGGCGCGGTGGTGGCGGCGGCGGGAAGCGGGGCCCGCTTCGGGGGGGATCCCGGGCTCCCCAAGCAGCTGCGGCCACTTTGCGGGATTCCGGTGGTGTGCCACGCCGCGGGGCTCCTCCTGGGGCACGGGAGGATCGGGAAGGTCGTCGTGGTGGCCCCGCGGGCGCTTATGTGGCCCTTCGCCCAAAGCCTCGCCCCATTGGATCCCAAGGACGGCAGGCTCATATTATGCCCAGGGGGCGCCACCCGCGGGGAATCCGTGGCCCTTGGGCTAAAGGCCCTGGGCGGGGAGTACTCCCACGCGGTGATCCACGACGGGGCGCGCCCGCTCGCGACCGCGACCGATGTCACCCGGGTGCTGGACAAGGCACTGGAACAGGGGGCCGCGATACTCGCGAGGAGGCTCCCTGACACCTTGAAGAAGGAGGCCGGGGAGAGCGGGACCGTCGCCGAGACCCTTCCCAGGGAGGGGCTCTGGCTGGCCCAGACGCCCCAGGCCTTCAGCGTGGCCCTGCTGGAGGAGGCCATGGGAAAGGGCGACCCCTCCGGCGCAACCGACGAGGCCTCCCTTGTGGAGGCGACGGGGGCCAAGGTCGCAATCGTCCCCGGGGACGGCTGGAACCTCAAAATCACCGACAGGGAGGATCTCGCGATGGCCGAGGCGCTGCTTGGGGCGAGGGACGGGGCCAGGGGCCCCGGGCGCGCCCGGGGCCCTGCCCCGTCCCTCTCGGTCGGCCAAGGCTGGGACTTCCACCGCTTCGCGCCCGACAGGGAGCTCTACCTGGGTTGCGTCCACTTCGGTGGCCCCCCCGGGCTCGCGGGCCACTCGGACGCGGACGTGCTCACCCACGCCCTGATAGACGCCATCCTGGGGGCGGCCTGCCTCGGGGACATCGGCCAGCACTTCCCGGACGGCTCGGAAGCCTTCCGGGGGGCCTCCGGGAGGGAGCTCCTGACGCTCGCCTGGGGCATGGCTGGCAAGGACCACGCCATAGAGAACCTGGACCTCACCCTCATAGGCGAGAGCCCCAGGATTGCCCCTAGGCGCCTGGAGATAAGGGAGGCCTTGGCCGCCATACTGGGAATCCCGGTTTCAAGGGTCAACCTCAAGGGGAAGACCACCGAGGGCATGGGCTTCCTGGGCCGCGGCGAGGGCCTCGCGGCATCCGCGGTTGCGCTCCTGTCCCGAAAGGGACGCAAGAGGCCCCCTCGAAGGCCCCGAGGGCCATTCGGTTGAGGCCCGAAGGGGAACGGGATTGGGAATGGGCATGGTGATGGGATTGGGAACGGGAATGGGTACGGTGGTGGGATGGGGCAATGGCATGGGAGGGGCGGGCAAAAAAAAAGAGGAACCGTTGGTTCCTCTTTTTTTCGAAATTCGCCATCCATGGCGGGTCCTTGCCGTCCATGGCCATGCGCCCACCGGGGCGCCGTTTGTCAAAACACTGGGTATCAGGCGCACTCATCCATCCGGCACGGCCTTCTCGTCCGGCAGGGGCCTCGCATGAGCCCCCTGGGAAGGCCCCAAGGTGTTCCCAAGGCCCAGCTTGAGACGCACCCCGGCGGATTTGTACTTTTCTTCCTCAATAAGCTGTTTTAAAACCGCAACTTTCTCTACTTCCTCCAGCGAATACTGGCGGCGCTTAGTATCGGTCCGTTCAGGCTTTAAATAATCGGAAAATTCTTTTTCCCAGTATCTGAGGGTTGTCTTTTTGACACCGGTCATCTGAGAGACCTGGTCAATGCTTAGGCCTATTTTGTCCAAAGAATTGAATTGGGCCATTGTTTCCCTCCGAAGAATGAGAGTAGTGTGTCCGCCGTTCCCGCCTCCGGCTGGCTGTCGCGGCGGCCCGCGCCCCGTCCCGCCGGCCTGAGGCCGCGGGGCGCCCAAGGCGCGCGCGCCAAGCCCCGTGGGTTCTGGGCACCTCTGGGGACCCGCTTGGCGGCGGGGACCCCATGGGCTTTGTTTTCTTATCGTCAAACCGCTAAAAAAGTTAAACGTTTTTTGAGTGAATTTGCCCCTAGGCAACATTTTCTTGTGGGAAGGCGGCAATAAATCGCACTAGATGTAGAAGCCCTTGGGAACATGGGCGCCCTTCCCGGCCCAAGGCAGGCCCTATGGCCCCGTTCCTTCGCACCGCCCTTCTATTAAATGGTCAAAGGTGCTATTGTTGCGACGCCCCCCGGGGGCCCCAAAGGGGCCCCGGGGGTTCGGCGGGCCCCTCCCGGGGCCCGGCCCTTGCCCCCCACCCACCATCCCCCGAAAGGCGCTTTTGTCATGCGAGACGCTAGCAGATCCCGGGGCGGCAGCCTGTCCGCCAACCCCCGCAGGGTGGCACTCGCGGTCTTGCGCGCGACCAAGGAGGGGGCCGTGCCCGAGGATATCCTGAACCGGGACGGGGTCATGCTGTCCCAGAAGGACAGGGCCCTGGCGTCCGCCATGGTCTACGCCTGCCTCAGGCACCAGAGCCGCCTGGACAGCCTCCTGGACGGGAAGCTCGCCCAGCCGGGCTCGACGCCTTCCCTCGTGCGCATGATACTCAGGCTGGGGCTTTCCCAGCTGCTCTTCTTCGACAGGCTGGCCCACCACGCCGTGGTGAACGAGACCACCGAGCTCTCCAAGAAGCTGGCCCCCGGGAGGGAAGGCCTGGTAAACGCCGTGCTGCGCTCCTTTTTGGCCGACAAGGAGAAGGGGCCCTACTGGCCGGTGGAGCTGGACGGGGCCGGTACCCCGGTCGCGAGAAGGCTCTCGGTGTTCTACAGCTACCCCCAGTGGATGGTGGAGAAATTCCTGGACGAGTGGGGCTTCCGGGACACCCGCTCGTTTTTGGTGGCCGGGAACCGCCAGACCCCGCCCACCATCAGGGTCAACACCGGCCTTGTGGAAAGGGGGCTCCTCGCTGCGAGGCTCCCCTTCCCGAGCCTTCCCACCAAGTACTCGCCCTGGGGGCTCCTGCCCCAGGACTTCGCGGGCCACCCGGACACCTGGCCCGGCTACCACGAGGGGCATTTCTCCATCCAGGACGAGGCCTCCCAGGTGGCGGGGCTGCTCTGCGGAAAACCCAGGCGCATCCTCGACGCCTGCGCGGGCCTGGGCGGCAAGGGCCTGGCCCTGAAGGCCCTGCACCCCGCGGCCGAGGTCGTGGCGCTCGACATATCCCCCGGCAAGCTCTCGCTCTTGCGGGAGGAGGCGAGGCGGCTCAGGCTGCCCGGGGACATCCAGACCCGCCAGGCGGACGTCCTCACGGAGAAGTTCCGGCCCTCCTTCGACCTGGTCTTCCTGGACGCCCCCTGCAGCGGCCTGGGCGTGATACGCCGCAGGCCGGACATCAAGTGGAAGAAGTCCGAGGGGGACATCGCATCCCTTGCCGCCCTGCAGGCAGGGCTTCTGTCCTCGGCCTCCAAGGCCGTGTCCCCGGGCGGCAGGCTCATATACTCGGTGTGCACGGTAACGGACGAGGAGGGGCCCAGCGTCGCGCGCCGCTTCCTGTCCGACAACCCCGGCTTCTCGCCTGCGGGGGACGTCCCGGACGCGCTATCGGACGCGGCCATCGCCCCGGGCATGCTGCGCTTCCTGCCCCACCGGCACGGGACCGACGGCTTCTTCTACGCGGTGCTCGAAAGGAAGGGCGGCTGAGGCCGGGAGGGCCTTTTGGGGGGCGCCCCTAAAATAAAGTTGACAGCCGGGGCCCTTGGCGCTATAGATACTTGTTCAAGCCAAACGGGGCCAAGGGCCCCCTGGGGGTGCAGGATGGGCAACAAGACATTCATGGCCAAGGAGAAAGAGGTCGTAAAGCGCTGGGTCGTGGTGGACGCCGCCGACAAGGTGCTGGGGCGGCTCGCCTCCGAGATCGCAAGGAAGCTAAGGGGCAAGGACAAGGCCATATTCACGCCCCACAACGACACGGGCGACTTCGTGGTGGTCGTGAACGCCGACAAGGTGCTCTTCACCGGAAGGAAGCTGGAGCGCAAGGTCTACAGGCATCACACCGGCTTCGTGGGCGGCCTGAAGGAAGTGCTGGCCAAGACCCTCATGGAGAAGAAGCCCACCGAGGCCCTGCTGAGGGCCGTGAGGGGCATGCTCCCCAAGAACTCGCTGGGCCGCAGGCAGCTGAAGAAGCTGAAGGTATACGCGGGCCCCAAGCACCCGCACCAGAGGCAGAAGCCCGAGCCTCTGGACATAAAGGCCTAGAAGGCCCAGGGCGGCCATCAGGGCCGGACGATTTTCCAAGGAGCTGGAATGCAAAAGGCAGCAGGTAACAGGGTTTACGCCACAGGGAAACGCAAGAACGCCATAGCCAGGGTCTGGATGAGCCCGGGCGCAGGCCAGATCAGCATCAACCGCAGGCCCATGGCCGACTACCTCACCCGGGAGACGCTTCGCATAGTGGCCGAGCAGGCCCTTTCCATAACCGGCAACCACGGCAAGTTCGACTTCTACATCCTCGCCTCCGGCGGCGGCATCAGCGGCCAGGCCGGGGCCATCCGCCACGGCATAGCCAAGTCCCTGGAGCGTTACGACGCCAACCTGCGCCAACCCCTGAAGAAGGCCGGGCTCCTCACCCGCGACAGCAGGGAAAAGGAGCGCAAGAAGTACGGCCAGAAGGGCGCCAGGGCGCGGTTCCAGTACTCCAAGCGCTAGACCCCGGGGGCCCTTGCGGCCCCCCGGGCAAGACAGAGGCCGGGCCCGCGGACGCATCGTGGGCCCGGTTTTTTCATGCCCTGGCACGACCGGCCATTAACGAAAGGAGCCCTCATGAACCTGGGTGTGATAGGCGCCAACGGCTACACGGGCCAAGCCCTGCTGTCGGTGCTCGCAGGAAGGCCCGGCGACCCCGTGACCCTGGTGACCTCCAGGGGGGACCAAGGCAAAAGACTGGCGGGGCTCCATCCTTCCCTCGACGGGTGCCCGGCCTACAAGGATCTGATCCTGGAGCACCCGGACTCCCTCGAGAGGGTCGCCAAGGAGGAACCAGGGCGCTTCCCGGGGCTGTTCCTCCTCTGCGTCACCCACGGGGCCTCCATGGCCCTTGTGCCGCGGCTTTTGGCCTTGGGGGCCAGGGTAATCGACCTTACCGGGGACTTCAGGCTCAGGGACCCCGCCCTCTACCCAAAGTGGTACGGGACCCGGCACCCGGAACCCGGGCTGCTCGGGGAGGCCGTCTACGGCCTCCCCGAGCTCCACAGGGAGGGCATAAGGGGGGCCCGGCTGGTGGCCAACCCCGGCTGCTACCCCACCTCCGCGATACTCGCCCTGGCGCCGCTCGCCAAGGCCGGGATCCTGGACCCGGACAAGCCCGTCATAGCCGACTCCAAGTCCGGGGTGTCGGGCGCCGGGAGGAAGGCCCAGGTGGAGTATTCCTACTGCGAGCTCAACGACAACCTGAAAAGCTACAAGACCGTCGGCCACCAGCACACCCCCGAGATAGCCCAGGGGCTCTCCCATTTTCTTGGCAGGACCCCCCGGGTATCCTTCACGCCGCACCTCATCCCCCTGAGCAGGGGCATACTCACCACCTGCTACGCGTGGCTTAGGCCAGGGGCCTCTCCGGAACCGGTGCCTGGGCTCTATGCCTCCTTTTGCGAAAACGAGCCCTTCCTGCGTTTCCGGGGGATAGGCGCGGGCCTCTCCACCCTGGACGTGCGAGGCACCAACTTCTGCGATCTCTCCGTGTCCCTTGACCCGGAGGCGGGGCTTGTCAAGGCGGTGTCGGTGATAGACAACCTCGCAAGGGGCGCCGTGACCCAGGCGGTCGCGAACCTCAACATCATGCTGGGGGAACCCGAGGGATTGGGCATACCCATGGCGGCCTTCAGGCCCTAGCCGCGCCAGTTCGCTTCCCCCTTGCAAGGCCTTCCGTGGCCTGCCCTGCCCGTATAACGGCTTGCGCTTCCCCGTGACGGCTCTGGCGCATCAAAGCACGCTTAAGTCCCATCCTGAATTCAGTGTTGTTAAATTATCCGCTTTGGGGCAACGCGTTGCGTCCTTGCGTGCGGAAACTTATGCGGCCTTGTGCGAAGCAACGCAAGCGTCCTTGTGCGAAGCACGGAGAGCCCGCTCTAAAGTAATTATGCGGATTGTTGTTCCTTATGCCTGCTTACAGGCAATTCCCAAGGTGAAATACCAACCATAGGGCACAAATAACCACTCAAACGCGTATTTTTGGCAGCTCGCAAAATGCTTACGGCCCTGATGAAAAGGGATATCACGGCTGGTAAAGTCGGACGTTCATTATAATACGGCTATAAGGAAGTATCGCATTACAGAGCATTACAGAGCATTCCAGAGCATTCCAACGCATAACAGATCGCATCGCATCGCATCACAACCCATAACAACGCATAACATTTGGATACTTCTCGCGACTTCCCAAAATCGTTATTCGGCTCGCAGTAGCAAGTAACGACACAAAAAACAAAATACCGCATCAAAAATCCTAAAAATGAAATCCCGTGACACCCGAAGGAACAAGGATGACCCAACAAGAGTCTCTTGCCAGGAAGGACATCGAGCTTGCCGTGAGGTGCGCCATATGGGCGGCGCTTATGGCGGTCGGGGCCTATGTGTCCATACCCATAGGGCCCGTGCCCATAACGCTCCAGAGCTTCTTCATAATACTCTGCGGATTCATGGAGGGGCCATGGGCATTCTTCCCGGCGCTCGCCTACCTGCTGGCGGGGATCATTGGGCTCCCGGTCTTCGCCGAGGGCGCGGCCGGCCCTGGCATCCTCTTCGGGCCCTCGGGGGGGTTCGCGCTGTCTTTCGCCCCCTGCGCCTTCGTCGCGGGCTTCGCGGCCATAAGGCCAAAGCCCTGGAAGTACCTGGTTTTCGGCGCCTTGGCGACCATCCTCATGCACCTGTGCGGGATCATGGGCATGCATCTGTCCCTGAATCTCTCCTGGGTGGCATCCCTCTATGCGGATCTTCCCTTCCTCCCGGGCGCGGGCCTGAAGGTGATAGCCGCCGCGGCCCTCGCGGCAGGGGCGCTCAGGTTCCCCTGGGCACGGAAGTATGGCTCGCAAAGTTAAGGCCCACGGGCAAACTTCGCTATCGGCGAAGAATAAGTCCTTGCTCCCAATAACTTGACAAAACCCTTATTTACCCAACAAACCATCCCCGCAACTTTAGCCAAGGAAGAATCAAGGAAGAACCATGGGCCAGGCCGCATCCCTTGCCAGGAAGGACATAGAGCTTGCCGTGAGGTGCGCCATTTGGGCGGCTCTCATGGCGGTTGGCGCCTACATCGCCATACCCATAGGGCCAGTGCCCATCACGCTTCAGACGTTTTTCATTATCCTCTGCGGCTTCATGGAGGGGCCCTGGGCCTTCTTCCCGGCGCTCGCCTACCTGGTTGCGGGGCTCATTGGGCTTCCGGTATTCGCGGAGGGCGCGGCTGGGCCGGGCATCCTGTTCGGGCCCACGGTGGGCTACGCCCTGGCCTTCGCCCCGGCGGCTTTCGTGGCCGGGCTTGCGGCCAAGGGGGGCGCGAAACGCATCGGGGGCTTCCTGGCCTTCGGGGCCTTGGCGACCCTTCTCATCCACGGCTGCGGGATTGCGGGCATCCACCTCACTCTCAAACTTTCCTGGGCCCTTTCCCTCTACGCGGATCTGCCCTTCCTCCCAGGGGACGCGGCAAAGCTCTTGGCGGCGGCCTTCCTTGCCGTATCGGCCGCGAGGTTACGGCCGGCGAGAGAAGGGCCGTCGGGCGGCGGGGGGCAGGCGCCGGGGGCGGATGGGTGAGCCCGCCATAAGGGCGGAGGGCCTCGGCTACTCCTACCCGGGCGGCGGCCCCGTCATCGAGGGTTTGTCCCTCGAGCTGGGGAAGGGGTCGCTGCTCGCGGTGCTGGGGGCCAACGGCTCGGGGAAGTCCACCCTCCTCGACCTGCTCGCCGGGCTGAGGGAGCCCACTTCCGGGAAGCTGGAAATCCTCCCGGGCGGCGGGGAGTGCCGGCTCCTGCCCCAGAACGTGGACTACTTCCTCCTGGGCCAGACCGTGGGCGAGGAGATAGGGCTCTCGCTTGCGGGGCTCGACAAAGACGCGAGGGCCCGGGAAGAGGAGAGGCTCGCAAGCCGCTGGGGCTTCCTTGGGAGGCTCCAGGAGCCGGTTGACAGTTTGTCCGGCGGCGAGAAGAAGAGGCTCGCGATACTCGGGGCCCTTTCCGGGAAACCCAGGGCCCTGTTCCTGGACGAGCCCTTCTCTGGGCTCGACTGGGAGGGCTCCCTCGCCCTGGCCGGCTCCCTCGCCAGCCTCAGGGAGGCGGGCGAGACGGTGGTGCTCGCGACCCACGAGCCGGGCCTGGTCAAGGGCTTTGCCGACGTCTGGCTCCTGCTCTCAAGGGACAGGGGCCACCGCCTTACAAGCGATCAAGGAGAGCTCGCGGGTCTCTTGGCCGAATACAAGCTGAGGCCCCTGTGAGCGCTCAAGCGCCCACAGGGGCCTCAGGGATAATCTTAGATAGTTTGGGATTATCTTAGATAGTTTGAGATTATCTTAGATAATCAAGGATAATCAAGGTTGAATTTTCATACGCCACGGCAGGGCAGCTTCCCGCGGCTCAGGCCCTGGTCTCCAGGGCCTCCGGCATGGGCTTGGTATTGTTGCGGCCGTAGGCTGAGAATATGGCCTGGTTCTTGGCTATGCCGTCGATTGTGTCCTTGAGGGCCACGAGGTTCTCAGATAGGAAGCCGGCCAGCCTCTCCTCCAGGCGCATCACCTCGCCCAAGGTGGTCTCGAGCCTCGCGAGCATGTCCTTGTTCCTGCCCTGGGACGACTTGTCCTGGGCCAATAGGTTGAGGTTGCCCGTGGTGTACTCCACCAGGCTCTTCCTCGCCTCTATGAAGTTCTCCCAAAGGGTTGGGTCAAGCGGGTCCTTGCCGCCCTTGTCCTTGCGGCCGAGGCCGTTCAGCTCCGCCAGGAAGCGGCGGTCGAGGTCCAGGCACTCCTCCGACAGCTCCAGGGTCTTGACCCAGAAGGCCTTCTCGCAGGCGTTTTGTCTTTCCAGCTCGTCCATGGCTTCCTCAGTGGCCCCCTTTCCCGAGAAGTGGCAATAGCTCCGCCAGCCTCCTGAGGGAGTCGGTGAGCTCGTATTCCAAGACGTCGGCCAGGAATATCCAGTCCTTCTGCTCCTGGAGGCTTATGAGGGTGTTGAGGACCTCCACCATGGAGTCAAGGAACTGGCTCAAGTCGGAACCGTTCTCCTCGTCCTGGCCCTGCCAGAGGTTCAGGACCTGCCTGCTCTGCTCCAGCATGCTCATGAGCAGCTGCAGGGACTCCAGGAAGTTGAGGAAGTACTCGTTGGCCTCCTGCTCGTCTCCCATCCGGAAGGCCTCCACTATCCTGGGCAGGGCCTCCATGAGGGTGTTGAGGTATTCGGGCCCCTGCCTCAGGAAGGCGAGCCCCATGTCCTCCAGGGTGAGGGTGTCCAGCTCCAGGCTCTTGATGGAGTCGCGGTCCACCTCCAAGGCGGCGTGGGGGACCTCCTCGGAGTAAGGCTCGCCGTTCAGCAGCACGCCGGTTATCACCCTGCCGTTGGTGCTGGGATGCTCCAGGATGTTGAGGAGGATCTCCTCCAGGTTGGAGCCGGCTATGTCGTTCGCCGTCAAATCCTGACCGTCGATGGTTACTGATTCCATGCCAAAAAACCCCTTTCGCGGGCTAAGCGCCCAACTCCAGCCAACTTGTTGGGCCACGGGCCCGAAACGACGGGCCCGTGGCTATCCTCACGCTTGCAGTGCAAGATGGGGGCCACTTTTGGGGGGCCAAAATTTCACCCCTGGCATGGATCCCTCCCCCCGCGAGGAGGGCCCCCTCTTTCACTTATCGGATGGGCCATGGCCCAGCATGAGACCCAAACGGGAAAAAAACCCCAATGTTGCCCTTTGCCGGCCTTCCCTGATATTTGCCTTACCCCCTTTGGGGTTTTAATTAAGGGGGATTGCGGGTTTTTCCAAAAACGCCGCCCGAGATTTACCGCATCCATGTTGCAAGCTTTTGCCAAAGCTCTCAAAAGGCCCAAGGGAACCATGGTCCATGGCTTTGCCAAAACGGGATCCTAAACCTGAGACAATGCCAATACGCAAAAACATCAAAAGTTCCCGCCAATAACCGCAATACCTGCCAATAACCGCCAAAACGCATAATTGCCTAATACGGCCCGATAGGGGATAATTAGGCTCAATATCGGTACAATAACGGCACAATAACGGCGCAATATCGGCACAATATCGGCACAATATCGGCACAAATCCGCATTCGCATCAAATGACCAATCTATTTTTATCCAATAAAATCCCCAAGATTTAATCAAATATCCTTTGCCGCGCCCAAACAGCTTATAATCCCAAAAAGTGCCTTTTTTTTTATCCAACAAAATCCCCAAAACACCATCAAAAGATCCAATCAAAAGATACAATCAAAAGATCCCATCAAAAACATCCAATACGGTTAAATCCCAACACAATGCCTCCGAACGAACCCAAATAAACCCCAAACGCACCCCAGATGGGACTCAACCGTACAAAAGCACCCAAGCGGCTTGACCCGACAAGTGGCAAATAGCCATCGCGTCAAGGCCGGGCTTGAAACTATCCGCTCCTGGGGCTTGTTGGGATTTGCGGGAATTTGCCCTTGCGTTTGCTTTTTGGTATATTTCAAATGGATGGGGACAAGGCCCGGAATGCTTGCATGTCGGGGCTTGTCCTTTGCAAATATCCAAGCTCTTCATACGATGGGGTTTTCAGGCATGCCGGTCAACATCTTTCGCAATAGCCTCTTGGCGGTCTTTTTGGTGCTGGCCTTGGCGGGGCCGGGCTGGGCCCAAAGCCCGGCCAACCAGCTCCCCGAGGGATTTTTCAAGAACCAGCCCCCTTTGGCCGAGCGGGACCTAAAGATGTACGATAGCCTGCTCGATCTGCTCCTTGACGATAACTTCGAGCGGGGCTTCGTGGAGACGAAGCTCTCCAAGGACTTCAAGGTCAAGGCCGACAGGATCCGCTACTGCGCCGTGAAGATGACCGTCATGGTCATACTCTGGGTCAACAAGAACTCGACGAAAGTGACCAAGGTCATGACGGATGCCTACGGCCCCGAGATCCTTCCCACCGAATGGGAGCTGAAGATGGCAAAACCCCGCCTTAACGCCTTCTCCCTGAAGCTGAACCGGCTAAAGTCGTCCGACGTGGAGGGCCTGCCCTACCTTTACTACCTGTTCAAGCTGTAGGGGGCTCGCGCCTTGGGGCCCCTAGAAGCCCCCAACTTCCCCAGGCAGGCGTCCCCGCCGAGCGCACCAAGCCCAGCCCCGGGCCCTCCCGGGCGCATGGGCTTTCCCCTCTCTCGCCAAAACCTTTAAATTCGATATATCCCCACATATGGAGGCCCTTCCGAGGGGAAGCAAAAGGGCCGGGCCGGCCTCTTGCCCGGGGCCGCCCCGGAAGTGCCCTTGGGACCCTGAAAGTTGAAATCCATGCCCCGATGTGCTAAAAAAATCCCACATTCTAGTGTCCGGCCAGCCTCGCTTGCCCGTCCCAGGGCCGCGGGCGGCTAATCTTCCCCGTAGAGTTTGAAGGGACTACCCCATGAGAGCAAAAGCGACACTCTTAGGGACCGTGGCGGCCATGCTATCCCTTGCCCTCGCCGGCTGCGCCGCTGGCGGGGCCCTGGGCGGCAGCTCCTCCCTGGAGCGGGAGGTGAACATCCTGAAGATGGAGGTGGCCAACCTCAAGGACCAGTCCGGGGGGGGCGGCGGCGCCGGTACCTCCGGCATGCGCCTCGAGCTGGACAACCTTCGCACCAACGTCCAGCGCCTGAACGAGAACGTGGATACCGCGACCATCGGCGGGCTCTCCCTGCGGCAGCAGCTGGAGTACATGTCGGCGAGGCTGGACCGGCTCGAAAAGCGCGCCAACCTCCCGCCACTTGACATGACGGTGGTGAACCCCAACCCGCCTCTCCCGGCGGGGGTGCCCGTCCTTGTCGCCCCGCCCTTGGCAGCGGACCCGGGGGCCGCCCCCACTGGCGCCACCCCGGCCCTGCCACCGCCACCGCAGCCCCAAGCCGCCCTGCCGCCCCAGGATGGCGGCCCGATACAGACCGGCCCCGAGCCAGTGCCCGGGCCCTCCGGGGCCCTGCCGGCAGCGGTCCCCGCCCCGGCCCCGGTGGAGAGCGCCTACGACAGGGGCAAGGCCCTCTACGACAAGAAGGACTACACCAACGCCACCGTGCTCTTCAAGGAGTACCTCAGCGCCGAGCCCACCGGCAAGCAGGCGCCCGCCGCCCAGTACTACATAGGCGAGTCGCTCTACTTCCAGAACAAGTTCGCGGACGCCATCCTCGAGTACCAGAACATGATAACCGGCTTCCCCAAGAACAACCTGGTGTCGGCCGCCCTGCTCAAGCAGGGGCTGTCGTTCCAGGCCCTGGGGGACACGAGCTCCGCGAAGCTGCTCTACAACAAGGTCGTGCGGGACTACCCCAAGAGCTACTCGGCTGGGGTGGCCAAGGAGCGGCTCAAGACCCTGTAGGGGCCCTTAGGGCACCCTGAGGCCTTGTTATGGCCTTGTTGTGGCCTTGTTATGGCCTTGTTATGGCCTTGTTATGGCCTTTTTGGGCAAGCCTCGGAAGTCGGAGCGCTTGCCTGGGGGGCCTCCCGCCCGGGCGGGCCAACGGCCTTCGTCCCCTCCAGCCGGGGCTCCCAGGGCCCGGGAAACCGGGTTCCGAGTTTGAAATGCCCATGGCAAGGTGATATACTTTCCAAAGGCAAGCCCCAGTGGTATGTCTGCTTTATCGGACGGTCTTAGGCCCGGCCGCACAACCTTCCCTTTGGGGGCAACCCGCAGATGGCAAAGCAAGTCGACGGCAAGATTTGGGCCGGCAAGTCCGTCCTGGTGGTGGACGACTACCAGGCGGTGCGCAAGACCATCAAGGAACTCTTCGCCTCCATGGGGCTTCTGGTGACCGAGGCCGTTAACGGGGTCGAGGCCCTGGACCAGCTGACGAAGGTCTCGGTGGACCTTGTCATAAGCGACCTGGTCATGGCCGAGATGGACGGCTTCGAGCTCACGGAGGCCCTGAGGAACAACCCCAAGTACCGCTCCATACCGGTTGTCATCCTCTCCACCCACGCCGACTACAAGTACATCTTCCGCGCCCTAAGGCTTGGGGCCGACGATTACCTTATAAAGCCCCCAACCGCCGAGATGGTCAGCACCGTGCTTGCGAGGGTATTCAATCATGAGTGGTAACGGCCAAGGCGAAGCCGCCGCCGAACACAAGGATCCGGCGCTCAAGGGGGGCCCCCCCGAGCTTGACCGCATGGCGGTCAAGATCTCCCACCTGGACAGGCTCCTGGGCCTGACGGGCGAGATCATAATCTCCGCCTCCAACATCTCCATCCTCCAGCGCCATCTCTCCACGTCCTCCGTCAACATCGACAAGAACTCCATGGAGATGATAAAGAACGTGGCCCTGACCACGAACCGCATCTCCTCCGACCTGCACCACCTGGTGATGGACATCCGCATGGTGCCCATCAAGGAGACCTTCCTGCGCTTCAGGCGCCTGGTCCGCGACCTCGCCAAGAAGAAGGGCCGCCAGGTCAATTTCGAGATAGTCGGCGAGGACACCCTGGTTGACAAGACCGTGGCCGAGAGGCTCTATGAGCCGCTGGCCCACCAGATCAGGAACGCCGTGGACCACGGCCTCGAAGACCCCTTGGAGCGCAAGCACGCGGGGAAATCCCCCGTGGGGCAGCTTACGCTCACCGCCTACAAGAAGGAGGGCTTCACCTACGTCTCCGTGGCCGACGACGGGCACGGCCTGGACGAGCAGAGGATCCGCCAGACCGCGGTGGAGAAAGGCTTCCTGCCGGCCTCCGCCGCCCACGCCATATCCAAGCAGGAGACCTGGAACCTCATAATGCTCCCCGGCTTTTCCACCGCCTCCGAGGCGACGGAGATATCCGGGAGGGGCGTGGGCATGGACGTGGTCAAGAGCACCGTCGAGAACCTCGGCGGCGAGGTCCTGATAGACACGGCCCCCGGCAGGGGCACCACCTTCACCTACAAGATCCCCCAGCTCTCCGCCGTCAACATCACGGACGCGCTCATCATCCGCTCGGGCGAGAGCTATTACGCGGTCCCCATAGGGAACGTGGTCGCCACCCAGTCCTTCAACGTGAGCGACGTGCACACCACCATGGAGCGCACCGAGAGCATCACCTACCTGGGCACGATAGTCCCGCTCCACGACCTGAGGGGGCTCTTAACCGGGACGCCACTAGCATCCACCGAGTTCAAGGACTACCTGCCGGTAATAATCATAGACGCGAAAAACGGGCGCATAGCCCTCAAGGTCTCCGAGTTCATAAGGCCCCAGAAGCTGGTTCTCATACCCCTTCCGGAGATCTTCTCCGTGCGGGGGGTGGCGGGCACCACCATCCTGGGCGGCAGCCAGCTGGGCATGGTCCTGGATCCCTTCGACCTCATAGCCCTCTCGAGCGGCAGGATAATCGACGCGGCCGACGGCAGCTTCATGGACCACTCCTCGCTCATGGACGACGACGACCAGCCGCCCGAGCCCGCCCCCGGGCGGGCGGGGGACGCCGACGGCGGGCCCTCGGACGGCCAGGCCGCTGGGGACGCCAAGCCCTCGGGCCAGAAGACCCAGGAAGGGACCATGGACGAGTCCATGGCCGAGGAGTTCTACGTCGAGATAATAAACATCCTGAACGACCTAAACGAGGAGATCTTCCAGCTGGAAAAGGATCCGGAGAACATCAGGCGGGTCAACACCATATTCCGGCACTTCCACTCCATCAAGGGCAACTTCATCATGACCGGCTTCACGAACGTGGGGACATTCGTCCACGAGGTGGAGACCGTGCTCGACCAGGTGCGGGAAAAGGAGCTGAAGGTCACCCAGGACGTGATAGATCTCCTGCTCGACGCGGTCAAGAACATGGAGCAGGGCATCTCCGAGATAAGGGCGGGCCGGGGCTACGAGGTCACCGATCCCGATCTTCTGGCGGAGCTCGCCCACTACAAGAAGACCGACACCAAGGACAAGGAAAAGGCGGCCGAGCCCGACGACGGCCAGTTCCACCTATCGCCCTTGGGCACCATACTCTACTTCTCGAAGCTCATAACCAAGGGCATGCGCATCTACCAGTCCATGTTCGACATAGGCCCCTCCTTCCAGGAGACCTCGCTCGTGGCCTACCTCATCGTGAAGAGGATAGCCCTTGTGGGCGACCTCATAGACACGGTCCCCAACCTTGAGAAGATAGAAAAGGGCCTTGCGACCGAAAAACTCAAGGTGATGTTCTCCTCCACCCACACCATGGAGGAGGTCAACCGTTTCTGCGAGAACCAGCTCAAGAAGCTCTACAACGTGACCGAGTACGAGAACCTGGCCGTGGACTAGGGTCTTCGGCCTTAAGCCAGCGAAGGGCCCACCGCCCGTAGCGACCAAGGATCCTTGGGGAAAGCATGAGCACCTCCATCCTGTTCCACATAGAAGACGGCGCCGAGACGGAAAGGCTCAAGGGCTTTCTGGACGGCGAGAGGTACCAGGTCCTTCTGCCCAAGCCCCCGGCCGAGGGCGAGGGCGAGTCGGATCCCCTCCCGCTCACCAGGATCTCCCAGGACATCCTCAGGCAGAAGCCCGACATAGTGGTCATGGACTACTTCGCGGACGACGCCCTCAGCGTCAAGGTCATGCAGGCGGTTACCGACCAGTACCCTGCGACGGCCTTCATCTTCGTGGACTTGCCCGGAAACCCCGCCGACCGGGAGAACATAACCTTCGCCTTCAACGAGGGGGCCAGGGGCTTCCTTCTGCCGGACGCCACCAGGACCACCTTCCTGAACGCCCTGCAAAGGGCCTACTCGGGCCCGTCCCGCATGCGGACCGGCGAGGACAGCCACACCTTGGAGCAGGAGCTCCAGGACCAGGGCCAGAAGCTCGCGAAGCTCAAGTTCCGCCTCAACAGCGCCCAGAAGCTGGTGAACTACCTCCTTACCACCCCGGTCGGTACCCAGCCCAGAAAGGTGCTCATACTCTCCGACTCCGGCTACCAGCGCGAGATCCTCAAGAAGATGATGGAGGACTTCAACTTCGTCGTGAGCACCTCCGCGAGCTTCGACGAGGCGGTCGCGACCACCTTGAAGGAGAAGCCCCGCATAGTGCTCTCCGACTACTCGCTGGAGGACGGCAAGACCGGCGTGGACTTCTGCAAGGAACTCAAGTACAACCAGAAGTTCACCCCCCTGTACTTCGTGGTCTGCACGGCCAGCGTCGACATGCTGCCCATAGTGATGGCCCCCGGGAACGGGGTAGACGATTGCCTGCTAAAGCCCGCGGCCGACAGCCAGGTACCCGAGTTCATAACCAGAATAGCCCTGGGCCTCATCCTCTGATGTCAGACTGGAAGCACCAGAGGTTCGACAGGCTATGGCGCCTCTGCGCCCTCTTCGTGCTTTGCGGCCTGGTCTACTACTTCAGCTTCGACAACGGCCGCCAGACGGCCAAGGCGCGCATCGGCCGCTACGAGGCCGAAAAGGTGCGCATGCAGTCGGAGATCGAATCGCTAAGGGTCCAACTGAACCTCCAGGAAGAGGAGATAAGGACGCTTAAATCCGGGGAAGCCGAGCCGCCAAGCGTTGCCGAGGAGGATGCCCGGGCCGTCCTCGACGCGTCCCCGCAGGCGGTCGACGGCCTTGCGATATCGGCCGCGGGCGCGGGCCCCAGGGAAGCGGATCTAAGCATCCCGCAGCCTGCCGAGGGCTCCGACCAAGAGGGGAGCGTGGACCCCAAGGACGTGACCAGGCTCTCCGTCCGCCCCGGGGAGTCAAGGCTCATACTGGACGACCAGGTGCGCCTCAGCGTCCTTGAGATAGACAGCATAGACAAGGTCGCGCAGGTGCGCGTCCAGCACCTGGACACCGACGCCCGCCACTCCAGGACCATGGAGGCCGGGGACAGCCTCATAATAACCAGGGGGGACGAGCGGCACATACTGCTCCTTGACCAACTGAAGTCAAGCTCGCTTGTGTTCCTCCTAATCAAAACCTGACAAATCAAAACATTTAGCAATAAGGCGCCCGCGCCGGGCGCATCCGGCCCAGGTCCAATGGAAATCTCAGGCAACCCACCCCAGAGCTACGAGGAGATAAAACTAGGCGATTATTACGAGAGGCGGGTTACCATAACCGACGCGCTCATAAGGGCCTTCGCCGCTCTCACGGGGGATTCCAACCCCATCCACCTGGACGAGGGATACGCCAAGGGTACCTTCTTCAAGAGGCGCGTCGCCCACGGGCTCCTGCCCGTGGGCTTCATAGGCGCCATATTCGGGACCGCCCTCCCGGGCCCCGGGTCCATCTACCTGAGCCAGAGGGCCGACTTCAAGGCCCCCGTCTTCCTGGGCGACACCATAACCGTGCGCGCCGAGGTGATAGCCCTCGCAAGCCGGAGCCCCAAGGTGACCCTGAGGACCACCATCGTGAACCAGGACAAGGTCCTGGTGGTGGACGGCGAGGGGGAGATCCTCTTCAAGCCTGTCAAGTCCAAGTCCTGAGGGGCCGGGACCTAGGCATTGCCCGCCCTCAAGGCGTCCCTTGGGTTTTTGGGGTCTTTGGGGTTTTTGGGGGTTTTTTAGGGTTTTTGGGGGTTTTAGAGATTTTTAGGGTCTTAGCGGCGGCCGTTGCCAAAGGCAACGGCCGCTTGGTTCGTGTTCAGCCGGGAGTCGGTTCAAGACCGCCCCTGAATCGCTCGGGAAAGGGCTTCCGCATTGGCCAAACAACCCATCATAGGGCTCTCCGCGTCCCACGGCGTCATGACGGACTGGGACGGGGCCAATATGCTGCCCCAGGTGAGGCTTAACTCCAACTACCTCGAGGCCGTAAGCGTTGCCAAGGGATTGCCGACAGTCCTTGCCCCCGCCTTGGGCCCTAGCGAGTTCATAAACGACCCGGCCGCCGCATATGCGAGTCTTGCCGACGATTGCGTGTCCCGGATACAGGGGCTCATCCTGACAGGCGGGGGCGACCTTACCGAGTACAAGGAAAAGCCCCCATCGCTTCCTGACAGCATATTCGACATGGACAAGTCCCGGGACATTTGGGAGCTTGCGCTTCTCGCGTCGGCAGAGAGGATGGGGAGGCCAATATTCGGGATCTGCCGCGGGCTTCAGGTGATGAACCGTTACTTCGGCGGCACCCTGTACCTCGACATCGAAAGCGAGGTGGAAGGCGCGATAAGGCACGCCCAGGAAACGGACAGGACCAACACCTCCCACGCCGTCGCCTTGGAAAAGGACAGCATGATAGCCGACATCCTGAAGTCCACCGACATAATGGTCAACAGCGGGCACCACCAGGCCCCCAAGGAGCCTGGCAGGGCTTTCAGGGTCACGGGCCTTGCCCCGGACGGGGTGATAGAGTCCATGGAGCACACCGGGCTTCCCTTCGCGCTCGGCGTGCAGTGGCATCCGGAAGGGCTCCTCGGCACGCGCAAGGAGGCCCTCGCGCTCTTTGAGGCGTTTGTCGCGGCCGCGGCCGGGACGGGCCTATAGGGGGCCGAAGGTGGCGGATCCCTGCTTCGTGGGCTTCCAGCTCAAGAACATCGGGGACGCGCTGATGTGCCTTCCGGCCTTCGGCCTCATCAAGGAGGGCATACCCGGGGCGAGAACCGCCCTGGTAGTGCGACCGCCCGCCGCCCCTCTCTTGGAGGGGAGCCCCTTGGTGGACAAGCTTTTCGTGGCAGACCACGGGCATGGGGGGCTTGGCATCGGGGGCACGTTCAGGCTCGCAAGCGAGCTCGGGCTCTTCGGCTGCGAGGCGGCCTTCGGCTTCGACCACAAGGGGCGCTCAGGCTTCCTGAGCCTCATAGCGGGGCACAAGAGGCGATACGCCTCCTTCATCCCCGGCTACGAGCGACCCTCATGGCCTTGGCGGGACCTAATCCCCGAACCCGATTGGGCCGGCCCCAACCCACTCATGGGGACCCACATGGCGGTGTGCCAGGCGGCACTCGCGGCCAAGGCCCTTGGGTTGGACTACGACTACAGCCTAAAGGAATCCTGGCTGCCCACTCTCCCGCCCCCGGGGGAAGGCGAGCTAGAGGACGCCTCCTCCCTCCTGGGCCTGGAACGGCCCCGCAGGGGGCCCGTCATAGGCCTCTGCCTCAGGGGCCGCCAGCCGGAGAAATCCTGGCCGCTCGGCTATTTCGCGGCCGTGCTCGAGGGCCTGAAGGACAGCCACGGGGCGGAATTTTGCGTGACCGGTGCCCAGGAGGACTCCCGGGCGGCCCAGGCCCTCAAAGGGCTCGCCAAGGCGGAAGTTAGCGACCTCTGCGGGAAGACCACCCTTCTGGGGCTCGCGGCCCTTCTCACCAAGCTCGATCTGTTCATTACCGTGGACACGGGGTCGGCCCACCTGGCAGCCCTTGCCGGCTGCCCCATGGTTGCCATCTACACCGCCTCCAACCCTTTGCAGTGGGCGCCCTTCAATTCCAAGGGCATGAGACTTCTCTGCTACGATCTGGTAAAGGACCGCTTTGGGATAGCCGGGCTCCTTCCCAAGGAAGGCATCGGGTTCCACCCTTACGTAAGCCCCGGGGACGTTTTGCGCTCGGCCGCTGAACTCCTTGGGGGGGGCTAAGGCCCAAAGCCTTGGCTTTATGCTATTTTCATGGCGCGAATCGTGAAAAAGTTTTTAGTGATTTTTTTTGTGCCGGCTCCTTGGGATGCCCCAAGTTCCGTCGCAAGTTGCCTTGGTAAAAAAAACCGCTACGGAAATTTAGATAATAATGACGCTAAAATTGCAAAAAAAGATATATATTACTTGACAAGCAAATATTTATAGGACTTATGCAAAATTGGGCGTTAGCATTGTTGTTGCAGGCAAGCCAAAATGCCCTAAATTTGATAATATTTTTCGCCCGCGCTTTGCTACTATCCCTCACAGCCTTTTCCGCACCTGTAGGACGAAATTTTCCCCCAAATAAGAACTTAAAAATAGCCCATATCTCTCCAAGCCCCAATGGATCCACTGAAATCTGAGTAGATGCAAATTCCATACCGAGATTTAGGTTTTTAAGACAATATTAGCAACTATTTTCCAAAAATTTTTCCAATATCTTAAAATAATCCTTTAAGACATCCCAAAGCATCCAAGCAAATCCTTATAAGGCGTATGGCTTCCAAGCTTTGCGCTAATAAGCAACGGTTTGGCTTTTGCTTTTATGGAATAATTGTTTCTTTAAAGTTCTCTATGCAAGTATTTCCATAAAACACTCATGACAGGCTCTAGGGCCTTTCGCAAACGTGACCATGAAAGTTTATGCCCTTAGGGGGCCCACCCCCCTGGAAAAATAAGCTTTTGCGTTAAAGTCGCCCTTTCGTCGGATTCTGGAAACGCCTTGCGGTCCCGCCTTGCTACCTATAATTAGACAAGGCATGTTGCGGGGCCCAAAAGCCTTTGAGCGGGTGCGCTATCTTATTTCAAGGATTTCAAGAATCTCCATAATTTCGACAATTTCCCTTTTTCCCCATATTTCCCCTTGTTCGCATCGTTTCCCGCCGACTCCCTAATACCCACAGTGATGTCGCCATCCTTAAAGGCGGCCACAGGCAACGCCGGGCGGAAGGGCTCAGGCCTTCCCGGCCATGCTGAGGGCGGATGCCTCCTTGGCCGCGGCGTCCGCCAGCGCGTTCTGCTCCCTCGGGATGTAGCTGAGCCTCCAGCCGTCGAAGCCCGCGAGCACGTCCTTGGCCAAGGCCACCAGCGCCTGCAGCTGCTGGTTCTTTACTTTCCAGTTGCCGTTCATCTGGTTCACCACAAGCATGGAGTCCATCCGGATCTCGATGTCCCTGACCCCCCGGCCCAAGGCCTCGCCAGCCCCGTATATCAGGGCCTTGTACTCGGCGAAGTTGTTGGTGCCCTTTCCCAAGGGCATGCACAGGCGGAAGACCAGCTCCCCCCCACTGTCCAGGAGCACGGCCCCGGCCCCGGCGGGCCCTGGGTTGTTGATGGAAGAGCCGTCGGCGAACAATACGAAGGTTTCGGTGTTTTCCATGGCTGGCAGGGCTCCTTGGTCTCAAAATGCGGCTTTTGGGCGCAATTATGGCAAGCAAATCTATTTTTTGGCATTCAATGGTGAATTATAATGAAGTCAGGGACGATGGGGATTGGCTCCGAGGCCCTCAGTGCTTGCGGGCCTGGCCCCCGTCCTGCTCCAAAAAGGAGGATAGCTTGGAGCGCAGGCCGCGGTTCTTGGTTTGGCCGCTGCGCATCATCTGCAGCCATAGGGGGTGGGCCTGCGGGATGGCGACCATCAGCTCCTTTATGAGGTTTTGGAGCTGCGTCGGGCTGATGCCCAAGGTCGTGAGCGTGTAGGGAAGATCCACGTCCAGGCTCTCCATCTGGAGGGAGTAGCCTATCTTATGGGCCAGGATGTCCGCGAGGGCCACCAGGGCCGCCATGGCCTTGAAGGAGGTGGCCTCCTTGGGCCTGTGGTGGAACAGGATGCCTGCCTGGAAGACAAGGGGCAGGTTCCAGTTGCGGGCCAGGAGGTAGCCGATTACATCGTGCCTCAGGCCCAGGGCCGCCTCGGCCTCGTAGAAGGGCATGCCCGCGGACAGCAGCTCCATGAGCTGCTGGAACTGGCCAGGGAACTTGGACACAAGTATTATCAGCCCAAGCTCGTGGAGAAGCCCCGTTATCATGGCCTCGGAGGGCTCGGTGGCCTTGGAGAGGATGGCGAGCTCCCTGGCTATGAAGGAGACCGACAGGGAGTGCAGCCACAGCCCCTCCCCGTCGAAGCCCTGGGGCACCTTGCTAAGGTCGAAGGTCTCCGAGAGCCCAAGGCCCATCGCCATGAACTCCAGCTCCTTGAAGCCTATGACCATGATGGCCCGATCCAAGGTGGACACCGGTTGCTGCAGGCTGTAGAAGCTGGAATTGCTTAGGCTGATGACCTTGGCGGCCAAGGCCGGGTCCTGGGAGAGGACCTTTACCAGGTCCTCGGCCTGGGATCTTTCGTCCATGAGCAGCGTGAGAAGGGTGTAGGTGGTCTGGGGCAGGCTCACAAGCCTCCCTATGTCCGGCAGCCTGTGGGTCACCTGGGGATCCACCAAGGCTGCCATCTCGGCATAATCGGGCAATGTCTGGGGGCTCTCTGCCACCTGGCTCCTTCCGCCACCATGCACCATGGCGGCCCCGGTGGCCCGGGGCCCGCATGGGGGTGCTTTTCCCGATTATCGCATAACATTTGGCCATTTTAAAAGCCTTAAAGCTAAAACAAAGGCCCCGGCAGGGCGGGAGGCCGCCCCTTGCCCGTCCCGGGCAAGGGGCTTTCCGGCGCCCTCGCCCCTGGGCCCCGGGCATGGGGCCCCTGCGGGCCCCTGACATCGGGCCATAGGACCATGGCCCAACTAAACGAAAACACTACGCCAACAATCCCACGGCTTGCCTTCGGCCTTGTCTTTGGACACTGCCCTTGGACCTTGCCCTTGGACCTTGCCCTTGGACCTTGCCTTCGGCCCTGCCCTTCGGGCCTTTCCTTCCGACCAAGGCGTTTCCTTTTTAAACCAAGGACCCGGGGCTTTGCAAGCCCAGGCGGCCCCCAACAAAGGGCGACGGATGCCGACTCCTGGGCGTTTTATTACAGGGAATTATCGTAAAATATCCATAAAGTCGCGAGGGATTCCTGGAAAATCCGCATGGCGACCCAGAAAATGCATGGCCGGAAAAAAAAATCGCAGGGCCCAAAAAAAGCCCCCGGGGTATCGGGGGCCAGGGTTTGGGAAAGTAACGGAAGCGGGGGTCCCCTAGGGGACAGCGGGGATCCTTGCTACCGGGCTTCCAGGGGAAGCCCGGGCCTATGAGCTCATGGAGTCCAGGAACTCCCCGTTACTCTTGCTGCCACGCATCTTGTCGAGGAGGAACTCCATGCTGTCCACCGGGTTAAGCGGCGATAAGAGCTTGCGGAGGATCCAGATGCGGTTGAGCTCCTTTTCGGATAGGAGGAGATCCTCCTTGCGGGTGCCGGAGCGGTTTATGTCCATGGCCGGGAACACCCTCTTGTCGGACAATTTCCGATCCAGGTGGATCTCCATGTTGCCCGTGCCCTTGAACTCCTCGAAGATGACCTCGTCCATGCGGCTGCCCGTGTCGATCAGGGCCGTGGCTATTATGGTGAGGGAGCCCCCCTCCTCCACGTTCCTCGCCGCCCCAAAGAAGCGCTTGGGCCTGTGGAGGGCGTTGGAGTCCACGCCGCCGGAGAGGATCTTCCCGGATGGGGGCACCACCGTGTTGTAGGCCCTGGAGAGGCGGGTGATGGAGTCCAGGAGTATGACCACGTCCCTCTTGTGCTCGACAAGCCTCTTGGCCTTCTCGATCACCATGTCCGCCACCTGCACGTGCCTCGTCGCGGGCTCGTCGAAGGTGGAGCTTATGACCTCGCCGGACACCGAGCGCTGCATGTCCGTCACCTCTTCCGGCCGCTCGTCTATGAGGAGCATGATGAGGGTGACGTCCGGGTGGTTCCTGGTGATGGAGTTCGCGATGTTTTGGAGGAGGATGGTCTTGCCCGTCCTGGGCGGCGACACGATGAGCCCCCTCTGGCCCTTGCCGATGGGGGTCATCATGTCCATTATGCGCATGGAGAAGTTGCGGGTCTCGGTCTCAAGCCTTATGCGCTCCTCAGGGTAGAGCGGGGTGAGGTTGTCGAAGAGGATCTTGTCCCTGCTCACCTCCTCGGGGTCCTCGAAGTTGCACTGCTCCACCTTGAGCATGGCGTAGTAGCGCTCCGTCTCCTTGGGCGGCCTTATCTGCCCGGTGACGGTGTCGCCGGTCCTTAGGCTGAAGCGGCGGATCTGGCTGGGGGACACATAGATGTCGTCCGGGCCCGGCAGGTAGTTGGACTCCGGGGCCCTTAGGAAGCCGAACCCGTCAGGGAGGGTCTCCAAGACCCCGCCGCCGAATATCATGCCGTTAAGCTCGGTCTGGGCCTGCAGCAGCGCGAAGATTAGATCCTGTTTTCGCAGGCTGGTGGAATTCTCAATCTTCAGCTCCTTCGCGAGCGAGTTGAGATCCGATATCTTCATCTGCTTGAGCTCCGAGAGGTCCATCTTCTCGGTAAGCATGGAGTCCTTGACCGCAGGGTCTTTGCCTGCGGGGGGACCCGTTGTGGTCGTTGTCGTGGTTGTTGGGGTGGTGCGTGCTTTGGCCATGTCTTCTTGACGCCTGGGGATAATGGATGGCGCCCTCCGTTGGGTTGGGCCGCCCTGCCTTCGCGGCTGGGGGAGCCGCATGCAAGGGGCTCCCTCCGGGGCTGGGGCGGTAGTGGGGATTTACGAGGGGGTCGGGCGGCTTGCGGAGCCAATCGGGCGGCCTGGGCGTGAAACCAGGCGTCGCGCGAATATTTCCGGTCGCACTCAAATGCAAAACAATAGTACACCTATGCCGAGGCAAGTCAAGGCTGTTGGGAAAATCCCCAACCCCGTCAGGGGACCCCGAAGGGCTTTTGGCCGAACACCAAAGGCCATTGGCCGGCCCCGCAAGGCCGGGGGGCACCCGCCCGGGTCCTTGGGCAACCGCAAGGCCCAATGCGCAAGAGGCTCACAGGCGAGTGGCTCGCCTCAAGCCCTAAGTCGCAAGGCGAACCGGCTGGGTCATCCTGAAGGCTGGGGTTTGTCGCAGAGAATGATTGGGGAAGTCTGTTTCACCGACGGGGAGGGTAATTGGTCCCGGAGAGCCGGGCCTCCCGCGCCTTGGGGCAAAGTCGCCCCGGGGCGGTCGGCATCATTGGCATCATGGGGTTGTTCGGCGTGGCTGAATCAGCTGTCGACGGACAGGTTAGCAATTTATCGGCCACCCTGTCAAGACATATTTTCAGGGAATCCCTAAAAGCGGGGCGAGCGGCAGGCCCACCGCGCCTTGCCCGCCCCCTCGGAAAGGATCGAATTATTATAACCTTATGCAAAAATAGCCGGAATTATAGCCTTATAATTGGAAATCCCAGGCCTTGAAACAGGGCCAGGCAAGCCCAAGGCCGGGGGAAATTGCCCTGGAAGGGAATTAGCCCCGCCAATATAAAAAAAACCCGGGATCGCAAAAACAAGGGGTCTTTGGCCCCTGGGCGCGCCCCTCCGCGCGCTTGGGGCCTTGCCCGATTATCCCACGGGCTTTCCCAAGGACCCGCGGCATTGCCGCAGATGATACCCGAGTATGGGTTAAGCAAGGGTCAAGCAAGGGTCAAGCAAGGGTAAAACAAGGGTCAGGCAAGGGTCAGGCAAGGGTCAGGCAAGGGTAAAACAAGAATCAGGCAAGGGCCGAAAACCCGGGCGCCCCCCTGGGGCGCCCGGGAGGGGCTAGTTGTGCTTGATGCCCGGATGGTCCGGGCCAGGGCCCGGGCTGCCCTGCCCGGGCCCGTCCCCCTGGTCTTCGCCGTCCGCCCCGCCATTGGACCCCTGGGCGCCGTCGCCGGGGCCCTGGTGGCCGTCTCCGGGGCCCTGGGCCTTGGGCTTCGCCTTGGCCTTTGCCTTGGCCTTGTCACCCCCCCGCCTCAGGGCCTCCTCGGTGAGCTCCATGAGCGAGCCCTTGAGCCTGTCTATCTGCCTCTCCGGGAAGGGCCTGTCGCGGAAGAGCTCCCCGAAGAAGGAGCCTGAGAAGGGCTCGAGGTTGTAGCGGGCAAGCGTCCCTATGGACTCGAAGAGGCCGTGGACGTCCTTCGTGACGGCCACGGTCGCGGCCGAGAGCTTGAGGCAGAGGGTCCTGGAAAGGAGCAGGCCCGAGAACTCGGAAAAGCACAGGGCCGCCCAGGCCCCCATCCAGAAGAGGGCGACCAGGGCTGGGGAGCCCACAATCGGGTAGCCCACCATCAGCCCCAGGGAGTTGAGGAGTATCAGGGCGATGGGGGCCGAAAGAGCGAGGGAGAGGAAGCCGTAGATGGCGAAGTTCCTGGGGATCCTGACAAGGTGGGAAAGCACCGCCCTCACTATGAGGGCCTTCAGGGCCGAAGGCGGGAAGGCCGAGAGGGCCTTCTCCGGGATGACCAGCCTGCCGCCCAGGACGAAGGGCGGCCTGAGGCCGGGATGGAAGGAACGGTCCACCCAGGCCTTGGGGAGCCCCTCACCCGCCCCGGGGAGGGCTGAGAGCACCTTGAAGGCCCCGTCCGGGAGCTCGTCGTCGGTCGCCGGGCGGTAACGCCCCGGGTAGAAGGAAAATCCGAGCCTCGGCCACAGGAGGCGGACAGTGAGGCAGAGGTAGACCATGGCAAGATAGAGCAGCACCCAGGCCAAGACCGGGAGCCTGTCCAGGGTAAGGAGCAGGATCCAGCCGAAAAGGGCGGAAACGACGAAGGCAAGGGCGGCTTTTTTGATTATGGGGGGAAACCTGGCCCCAGCGGCCCTCGGGTCAAGCCCGAAGGCGTTCCTCAGCTGGGAACGGGCCAGCTCCAAGGGCAGCCTGATAAGGACATAGGCCAATGCCATGGAGGAAATCGTGAGCAAGGCTGCCACGGGGCCGCCCACCCTGCCCTGAAGCACCGGCCAGAGCCTTGGGGCCGCAAAGGAGAAGAGCAGGAGGAAGAGGGTAAGCTCCAGCATCCTCAGGACCGCCGCCAGGCAGAGGTCCGTCAGGCTGTATATGTGCGGCCTGTCGGCCGGGTCTGTCTGGGAGTTGAGTCTTTTGAACATTGGGCTTTTCCCGGGGCCTTTCCCGGCCTTGGGGGGGCCGGGGGCGAAGCCCCCGGCTCAGGCCCCCAGGCCGTAGAGCTGGATCTTGGTTATGAGCGCCCTGCGGGAGAGCCCGAGTATGCCCGCGGCCTTTGTGCGGTTGCCCTTTGCGGCACTTAGCGCCCTCCTTATTATCTCCTTTTCGGTGGCCTCTGTCACTGTCCTGAGCGAAAGCTTGAGGTCCGTCCAGGCCTGGGGGAGCCTGAGCAGGAGCTCCCCGGACCCAACCGGATCCCCTTCCGGGGGGTTTTCCCCCTCGTCGCCGAATATGAGGTCCTTCGGGCCTATCTCCTCGGAGTCGCCCATGATGGCCGCCTGCTCTATGATGTTCCTCAAGGCCCTGACGTTGCCCGGGAGCGGGTGCAGGCCCAGCTCCCTGAGGGCGGCCGGGGTAAGCCTCTTTTTGCCCAGCTGGTGCTTGGCAACCGCCTCGTCAAGGAAGTGCCTGGCGAGCATGGGGATGTCCTCGCGCCTTTCCCGCAGGGGCGGCATGGCGAGCCTTATCACGTTCAGGCGGTAGAAGAGATCCTCCCGGAAGCGGCCCTCCTGGACCTCCCGCTCCAGGTTCCTGTTGGTGGCGGCGACCACCCTCAGGTCAACCTTGCGGGAGGCGTTCTCCCCCACCCTCCTTACCTCCTCTTCCTGGAGCACCCTGAGGAACTTGACCTGCATCTCGAGAGGCAGCTCGGAGACCTCGTCCAGGAAGAGGGTGCCGCCGTCGGCCTCGGCTATCAGGCCCTCCTTGGCCTTCTCGGCCCCAGTGAAGGCCCCCTTGGCATGCCCGAAGAACTCGCTCTCGACGAGGTTCGCGGGGATGGCCCCGCAGTTGACCGCGACGAAGGCCCTTTCCTTCCTGGGCCCGTTCTGGTGGATGGAGCGGGCGGCCAGCTCCTTTCCGGTCCCGGACTCCCCGGTTATGAGCACGGTCGCCTTGGTGTCGGCGACCCGCTTTATGACGTCGAAGACCCTCTGCATGGCAGGGCTCTCGCCCAGAAAGGAGGCCTTGTCCAGCCTTTCGGCCATCTGCTTTTTGAGCCTGCGGTTCTCGCTTAGGAGGCGGTTGCGCTCCAGGGCCTTCTCCAGGACCAGGACCATCTCCTCCTCGTTGAAGGGCTTGGCTATGTAGTCGTAGGCCCCGGCCTTCATGGCGGCTATGGCCGTCTCCATGGAGGCGAAGGCCGTGACCACTATCACCACGAGGTCGGGGTCCATGGCCTTGAGCCTCGCGAGCAGCGCGAGCCCGTCGAGCCCCGGCATCTTGAGGTCCGTGAAGACCGCGTCGAAGCTCTGGCCGGATACCATCCTCAGCGCCTCCTCGGCGGAGGCGGCGAGCGAGCAGGCGTAGTTCTTCTTCCCCAGCATGATGGACATGATGCGGCGGATGTGCTCCTCGTCGTCGACGATGAGTATGTTGGCCGCGGGCCTCACCTGACCACCGCCTCGGGGAAGGCCATGGTGAAGGCGGCACCGCCGCCCTCGGAGGTCACAAGCTCCATGCGCCCGTGGTAGCTGTCGACTATGCGCTGGCAGATGGCGAGCCCTAGGCCCGTGCCCTGGCCCGGGCCCTTGGTCGTGAAGAAGGGATCCCACACCCTCCTCCTGACCTCGGGCGGCATGCCCGGCCCGTTGTCGGCTATGGAGAGAAGCACGCTCCCGCCCTCCCTCGCGAGGCCCACCCTGAGCGCGGGCTGCGGGTCGACCTGCTCGGCCATGGCCTGGGCGGCGTTCATGGCTATGATTACCACCACCTGCGCGAGGTGGTCCCGGTCCATCGCGACGAGGTGCGGGGCGTGGGCCTTGTCCAGGTCGAATTCCACCTTTACCCTCGCGAACACCCGCTGCGCCTCCAGCATGCCCATGATCCTGGGCACGTGCTCGGCAAGATCCAGCGTCTCGGCTATGCCGCGGCTGGGCCTGGAGTAGTCGAGGAGCTCCTTTAGGATCTTCTGGATGCGCCCGGTCTGTGTGAGTATCGCCTGCACGTACTCGCGCCTTTCCGCCTCGTCGTCCACGCCCTTGTCCAGGAGCTGGGCGTAGCCCGATATGGTCGAGAGTGGGTTCCCCACCTCGTGGGCCACGCCCGCGGCAAGGACCCCTATGGACGCGAGCTTCTCGGAGTGCAGGAGCTGCCGCTCCAGCTGCCTTCTCTCCGTGAGGTCGGACACCATGAGCATCCAGCTGGGCTCGCCCTCGCCTGAGTCGTCCCCGGCGGAGGATGAGGACACCAGGACCACCCTGCGCTCGCCCTGGGCGTTAAGCAGGACCGCCTCCCAGACCCTGTCGGCCGGGGGCGGCGCCCCCGGCCTCCACTCCTGGAGCGAGGGATCGTCTTCCAGGAAGAGCCTGAAGTCCCTGCCCAACAGCTCCTCCTTGGTCCAGCCCCACTGGCCCGCCTTGCGGTTGGAGTAGGTTATCCGCCCGAAGGGGTCGATCGTGAGTATGGCGTCGTTCGCGGTCTCCAAAAGCCGCTCCAGGTAGTTGGAGCTCTCCCTCGCCCTGCGCTCTGACTCTATGAGCTTGGCGTTGGCCGAGGACAGGTCGTCGAAGAGCTTGACGTTGCTAAGGGCGGCGGAGGCCTGGTCCGCCATTATGGAGAGCATCCTCTCCTGCTCCTGGGAGAAGGGGTGCTGCGCCGCCCTGCTAAGGATCATCACGCCCAGGGATCTCCTGCGCACGAGGAAGGGCGCGAGCACCAAGGCCCTGGGGCCCTCGTCCTCCTGGCCCAGGGGATCAAGCGCGGCAGGCACCGCCTGCAGGGTCAGAAGCCCCGGGAGCTCCCCCTCGGGGAGCCCCAGCCGGGAGAGGGACCAGGCCCTGGCCTCCGGGTCGCCGTAGAACCTGAACTCCTCCCGATCCGCCCAGTAGGCCGCCCTCAGAAGCAGCCTGTCGTCCGAGTCGGAGGCCTGGTCCTTCAAAAGCAGGGCCAGGCGGTCGACCAGCACCTCGTGGGCGACCGCGGCCATGAGCGCGGAGGCCAGGGATTCCACCGAGAGGGTGGTGCGCAAGGCGTCGCCCACCCTTCTCACCAGGGAGAGCTCTTCCAGCTTCTGGTCGTAGCGCTCGTAGATCTCCGTGAGCGTGCTCTTGTAGATCTCAAGCTTGGCTTCCAGCTCGTCGAACCTTTTGTCGTCCATTCGCTTGGCCTGGGCAGGGCCCCTCGCGGGGCCCTCTGAAGATTGGGCGGGGAAGGGGAACCCTGGGGCCGCGGCCCGCCGCGGCCCCTAGAAGAACTCGGAGAGGATTATGGTCTCGTCCCGATCGGGGCCCACGGACACAAGCCCCAACGGCACGCCGGTTATGTCCCGCAGGGCGTCGAGGTAGCGCCTCGCGTTGGCCGGGAGCCCGGAAAGATCCTTCACGCCACGGATGTCCTCGTCGAAACCCGGGAAGTTCTCGTAGCGGGCCTCGCACAGGGCCAGATCCCTTGTCTCGGGCGGGAGGTATTCCAGCCTCTCGCCCCGCATGTCGTAGTGGGTCGCGATCCTGAGCTCGGGGAGCCCCCTCAGCACGTCCAGCTTCGTGACCGCCAGGCAGTCGAGCCCCGACAGCGCGGCCGATGTCCTCACGACCACCGCGTCCAGCCAGCCGCACCTCCTGGGCCTCCCGGTGGTGGTCCCGAACTCCCTGCCGCCCTCCCTGAGCAGTTCCCCTGTCCTGTCCGTAAGCTCCGTGGGGAAGGGTCCCTCGCCCACCCTTGTGGTGTAGGCCTTAACCAGCCCAACCATGCGCCCAAGGTCCCTGGGGGCCGCGCCCGAGCCGGTCGCGGCCCCGCCGCCCGCGGTGCTGGAGCTGGTCACGTAGGGGTAGGTGCCGTGGTCGAGGTCCAACTGGGTCCCCTGGGCCCCCTCGAAGAGCACGTTGCGCCCCTGGTCGAGCGCCTCCCGTATCACCGGGAAGGTGTCGCAGATGTAGGGGCCCAGGTTTTCGGCCCATTCCGTGGCCTTGGCCATCATGGTCCCGGCATCAAAGGGCTCAAGCCCGTAGAGGCCTTTTAGCAGGCAGTTCTTCTCCAAGAGGGCGGACTCCAGCTTGTGCCGGAACACCTTGAGGTCGAAGAGATCCTGGAGCCTCAGGCCCTGGCGGGAGGCCTTGTCCTCGTAGGCGGGGCCGATGCCCCTGCCCGTCGTGCCTATCCTGACCCGCCCCCCCTCCCGGGGGGCCTCCCTGGCCGCGTCAAGGATCTTGTGGTAGGGCAGGATCACGTGGGCCTTGCCGCTGAGCCTCAGGTTGTCCGGGCCAACCCTCACGCCCCTCTTCCTAAGCTCGGATATCTCGGTCAGGAGCACGTCCGGATCGACAACCACGCCCGGCGCGATGACCGAAACCTTCCCGGGATGCAGTATGCCGGATGGCACCAGGTGCAGGGCGTAGGTCTCTCCCAGGACCACCAGTGTGTGGCCCGCGTTGTTGCCGCCCTGGAAACGCACCACGAAATCCGCCGACTCGGTCAGCAGATCCACCACCTTTCCCTTGCCCTCGTCGCCCCACTGGGTCCCAAGAACCACGACGTTCGCCATTGTGCACCCCCCTGATTGTCCTTGGCCGGACTCGCTTCTAGGATTTTCGGCCTACCTTAAGCCGGCCGCGCCCGGGGCGCGCCCTGGGCCGTAGGAGGGGGGCCTGTCGGACGGGTCGCGCGCGGAAATTGCCCAGCTTAGTTGTAAGGCTTTTAACATTTAACCCCTTTTGCCCGAATAAGTCAATTTTTGAGGCGCACGGGTCCGAAAAACCCACTCCCCTGGGAAGATCCCGAAACGCACTAAAAAAATCCCCAGGGAAGCCCTCGGCGATTGGGCGACCCTAGGGTAAGAGCGCCTGCCTTCCTTCAATATGTGGGCAAATAAAACAAAGCCGGTCTATTAAGGGTGTTTGTAAAGGTGTTTGCAAGGGTGTTTGCGATGCTGTTTGAGAGCTGTTTATGAGGTGTTCGCAAGGGTGTTTGTGAGATTTTTGTGATGTGTTTATGGGCTGCGCGTGCCGGCGTTTGTGAGTTGTTCGGGAGGGTGTTTGTGGGATTTTTGAGGGTGTGCCCGCGAAGGCGTTTGTGAAAATAAAAAAAGACGGGCATAATAACGGGCTTGTGAAGAGCCGCGAGCGGCTTGCGCGATAGGGACTAGCAGATGCACATTTGCGTACTTTGTGAATCACCCTACGGAAAACAAGCGGGGCCATAGGCGCGCGCCAAGTCGCTATGATTGGGAATCTCCTATATATAATGTATGGCGTGAGCTCTGTCGGATGCCAGTGAATCACTGGTTATGCAAGGGATGCCAAAAGATCCCAAACACCCTTCCATGAAGGCATCCATCCAATAATCGCAATTTGGTGTTTGCGATTATTGTTTTTGTGATTGAGCTGTTTTTTTGTTGTTTTAAAGTTTTGTGATTTTATGGTTTTTTGAGGTTGTTTGTGGTTTTTGTGGCTGTTTGGGATTGTTTGTGGTTGCCTGGGGGAATTTACTTCGGAAGATGCCTGGCTTGGCGCACAATGGCACTCTCAAGGCATGGCGCGGCCGTGCCCCTCCCCTATGGAACCTTCGTCGAGGCTCTTGCCTATCAAGCGGATGGCATCCTCCTTTGTGGATATCTCGCCCCTGTCGAGGCCGTCGCGGACAAGGGCAACGAGCCGACCCAGGGCTGGCCCCTTGCCCACACCGAAAATCCGCATTATTTCGTCCCCGCTCAGTGGATCCTCTGGTGGGCCGATTAAGCCGCGGACCGGCTCCAGGAAATCCTCCAGTGTGACGGGATAGCGCTCAGGCCAGAACAACCTTCCGTCCCAGTCGGCGGACTTTATGGCCCAAAGATCGGCAAGGGTCGCCTCCGGGGCCAGGTATCTCGCTACCTTCCGCAGGTCGCTAGCCCTGAGGGTGGAAAAGGACCCCTCCATGTGCCATCTGGCGAGCTTCGTCACGGGCCGCACCACGTGCTCCGGGCACAGCAGGGACCCAAGGAAGGATCTTACGATTGGCTCGCCCAGGGCGGCGTGGTTAGGGTAGAAGGCCCTCCCGGTCGGGGGATCCTCCACCAAGGACCCTTTGGTCTTCCCCATGTCGTGGCAGAGGGCGGACATCACCAGCATGCCCCTGTCGAAGGAGTGGCCGGGGATACGGGGAAGGGGGAGCTCGGCCATGCTCTGAACCACCAGGACCGTGTGGTTCCAGACGCTGCCCTCCGGGTGGAAGGACCAGCTCTGCGGGAGGGAGAGCATGCCGTGGAGCTCCGGGAAATGGGCGAGCGCGCCGGACTCCCTCAGAAAGCGCAGCCCCAAGTGCGGGAAGCGGGAGTAGGACCAGGACCTCCACTCCGACCAGATACGCGCCTTTGCGACATTTTTCAATAGGGGGACGGCACTGGCTGCCAAGCTCAAGAGCTCGGGATGGGGGACAAGCCCCCTGCGGGAGACAAGGGAGAAGGCCCTTAGGATCCTAAGGGGATCGGTCGAAAATGACATCGGGGATGCCGTCTTGAGGCGCCTTGCGGAAAGATCCTTGAGCCCTCCCAAGGGATCCATGAGCTTCCCGTCGAGGGGATCCATGTAGAGGGAGTTAGCGGTGAAGTCCCGGGCCAAGGCGTCCCTTTTGAGAAGCTTCCCAGGGAAGCCGGACGACTTGGGGATATGCCCCTCCACCACGGAGATCTCAAGGATTAGCGACTTCATGCGCATCCACAGGAACCGTGTCTCTGGCTTATCGGCGGAGGTTGCCTTGCGGGTGACCACCCTGGGCCTGCCCCAGGCCTTAAGGATCCTAGCCACCTTTTCGAGGCGGAGCCCAAAGACCACCAGATCCAGATCATCGGAATCGCGGGGGATAAACGCACCCATCCTGGAAAGCGCGCGGTCGCGGACCGCGCCCCCAACCACGAGCAGGCGCCCGCCTTCCTTTTTGATCCTTCCAGCAAGATCGTTAAGCTGCCAGATACGTTCACTCATGGAAGCCGCCCTCCCTTGGCGGCATGCCCTTCCACAGCGCATTGCCTGATTAGCCGCAAAAGGCTTTTCGGATAGCGTTGCGAAACAGCATTATATCACACATTTTTTACATTTTGCAACATATTTGAAAACATCTGACAAATGCTTGAGACGCACCAAACATAACACCGAACACCCAGTTCGCTCTCCCCATGCAGGCTAGGCCATATCCGCTAAGCCCATAACCGCTGGGCCCGTATCCGCTAAGCCCATATCCGCTAACTCAGAGGCCAAAACATGCAGGCATATCTTTTGCCAAAAGACGATAGACATATTATGCGGTACTTTGTCTAAGATAATGTCACAAAAAGGTAAAATGCTCTATCACGCTTATGTTGTGACCTCAAAAACCTAAAAAACCTGACATTTCAGTTGATTGACCATTTCGTTGACATGTTGGATTCAGGCTTGCCCGTACCAAATGATTTTCAAAGATTAATACGACAAAAGCTTCCTAGGTCGATAAGATCCTAAGCCCTTGTGAGCACTTGGTACGGGCTTGCCACTAGCTCGGTTCCAAAAACAAGATAGGGTGCCGGGGCAAGTACATGGTCACACTCGGAGACAGCCTATTTGAGCCATAAGCTTCTGCCCGGCCGAAGCGGGCATTTAGTTGGTTGGGATGAATATTCGGTGAATAAACGATGTTGAGGCAGCATACTTGCCTCCTCAACAATATAGAATGTCAAAGTGTGTACTTCAAAGCAACGTAAAAATTTCTTCCAGGGCCTGGGAAATCAAGATAAGTCTCATTTTTGTTGTCAAAAATATTATTCATCTCTAAACGTAGAGATAATTTTCCACGATCTCCAACTTCTCCGAAATCAACAAGCCCCTTTTCAATAGCCAAATCAACACTGGTTGTTCCATATGTATAATGGATACCTGCTCCAGTTGCGCCTGTTGAAGGACGATTATCACTAGTCAAAGTCTCGCCAATATATACCCCATTAAGATCCACTGTCAAGTCATATTTTGGGTAAACGAAAGTCACTCCATAAGATATGGAGTATTTAGGGATATATGGGAGCTGGTCTGATAGCGTTCCATCAAGCATTGCTATATAAGTGTCTGGATCGTCATTTTGCCTTTTGACATAGTATGTTACGCCAAAGCGAGGTTGTAAAACAAATTCCGCATTCAAAATTTGTCCTATATCAGCATCAATAGAGAATTCAATTCCTGCAATCTTGGATTTCTTGATATTAAAAAACTTATAGTTATAAGAATTTTGAACATCGGAGGGTAGACCAAGAATCTTGTCAATCCAGACAGTGTTAAAATATGTTAAACTTGCATTTAAATAGTTCCAATTAACATCGGCCCCTATTTCCCATGTTTTGCTTTGCTCAGGTCTTAGATTTGGATTAGGGTCATACCAAGTGCCACCGTTCATTTGCTCGCCAGTTGGAATCTTGAAACCTTTTGAATAATTTGTCCTAAATTTTAACCAAGGCAATGGGACATAAGAAATTCCAAAAGAAGGCGAGAAATGTCTCTGTATTGCGGTTTCCGTATTATTTCCTTCTAATCGCTGTAATTTGTACCTATCCTGCCTCGCACCTATGGTAAAAAATAATGTATCATCTAAAAGCTTAAGTTTACTGGTTGCATAAAATCCGAAATCCGATGATATATAATTTGACTCAATATTAGTATTATCGACATCATTAATTCTGTATCTTACAGAATCAAATCCTAAATCAATATCGAAATAAGTACTGTTAAAACCAATGTGACCTTGAAATTCCCTATTCTTAATTGTTGTGATAGCCCATTGATATATTCTTTTGAAACTGCCTTCGGAGTAACCAAGAGACCAGTCAAAGATTTCAGATGGCGTTGCCCCTTCGTATGTAAACCCAACGTTAGAAGTCAGATAATCAAAATAGTGATTGTCTGGTATAGGAATGCCGTGAGTATAATCATAATATGCTCTTTCAAAACCGCCGCCTAACCCCGGGGAATAAAAATCACTGTGAACATTAGATCTTAAGAAATTTATTCCAACCCTATGTGTATCGAAGAAATTATAACCAACATCTACATTAATGTTAGTATTATCAGGCTCTGCGGTTTTAGGCCAGACACGACCACCATAAACCTTGTAGTCACCCCGTGAGGTATAAGTCATAGACCCTGAAAAATCAAAACCAGACAAACCACCTGATATTGCCACAGATTCTTTGTAATAATTAAAACTTCCTACTCCACTTTCCAATGAAACATGAAATTCGTCCTGCTGACCACGTTTTGTAATAATATTTATCACACCACCCATAGCCGAAGGTCCATATTGAATGGCGGAAGGGCCACGTACTATTTCGATATGATCAATATTTCCTAACCCTGTGAGATTAGCAATGTTTAGACCTATTCTTCTCCCATTTAAAAGTATCAGAACCCTGGATGCTTGGCCTTCAAATGCAGATTGATCATCAGCCATGCCACGAATTTGGACTCTCATCTCTGCGGCATTTCTGGTAATAACGAAACCCTTTTGCGCCAAGAGTGTCCCAAGTTCTTTTGCCCCGGATTTTTGAATATCTTCTTCTGAAATTATGGTCATACTGCCTGATACACTTTTTAGCTGCTCTGCAGTCCGGCTTCCAGTCACAACTATGGTGTCTAGTTCGCCGGTTAAATCTTGAGCCATAATAGGGAAATCGAAGAAAACAAAAAGTAAAATAACTGCGACTAATGCATTCAATTTGTTAATCATAAAATATCTCCTTGTTTGAAAATTATGCCCAATAAACATCAAGCTTTACGCATGCCCAAGTAACATTACAAAAATATAAATCGAAAATGGCTCTATAAGCTCCATTATCATTTCGGCACCCGACAGACGGGGACTATCCTGAACTGCTTTCCAGGTACTGCTTGCAGTTAAAACTCACCATCGTACCCATGCACGGGTTGCCTGCCGCTATCATTGCGGGAAGGTCGAGATCATCGCCAATGTTCGTAAGGATGCAAGGGTCGTAGAGGCTTTACCATTATTGAAATGGTCATAACCTTGCTAACAGCCGATGTACTTCGATTCGAGGGTCTCAGCCTCCGATCCATACAACTTCCGCATTGCCCTTGCAACATCTGCGCAAGAAACCTAGAATGGAACCTTGTGATGGAGGCTGCGAACAATCCCGACCGCTTAATTTTCTTCATGTTGGAGTGAGTATGGACGGAGTGCATTCCGACGCACTAAGTTTTGCGGGCTTAAGCCTCGTCGAACTTTGCGCTGATGCCTAGCACCATGCCGTTATAGATTTCGTTGTTTATGGATTTCTGCTTGACTTTGGCCGGCAGCTCACGCTCATGGTTACGTCAGGGACGCAGTCGAGCTGGATAGCTTAGTGGATTTCAATGTGTTGGTATCCGCCATCAGCTTAGCGGCAATTGCCTCAGTGACAGTAACCAAAGCTTTGCAGGGTAATAAGTGCGCAAGGCTGCCAATTGCGCAAGGGCGCAAAGGCGCAAAGGCACCAAGGGCGCGGCGAATGCGGTGCCCTAGGTGCCTTGTTATCAGCTTGCGAAGAATTCCTTAATGAAGAACAGGAGGCCCACCAACCACACGGTCGGCGTGATCAAGCCAATCTTGCCTCCGACAACCTTCATCACTATGTAGAGAATCCAGCCAACAGCCAAGCTGTCAGAGAGCCGCCAAGTGAGGCAGGTGAGCGCGATGACCGCAAATGCCGGGAAGCTTTCGGTCTTGTCCGAGAAGTCAAGGTTCTTGACGGAGGCGAGCATCAAGAGCCCCACCAAGACAAGGGCCGGGGCCACCGCGGAGGCTGGTACCAAGAGGAACAGATTGGAGAGGAACAGGCACAGGGCGAAGAGTACCGCGACCGTAAAGGCGGTGATGCCTGTCCTCCCCCCTGCCGCCAACCCGGCGCCGCTCTCGGCATAGGTGGTGTTAGGCGAGAGGCCGACGCAGGCCCCCGCCACGACGCCCAAGGAGTCGGCTATGAAGGCCTTCTCTATGCGGGGTTTGTAGCGTTCCGCCTCCGCCCCCATGACCGAGAACAGGCCAATGAAGCCCGCAAGGGTATCAAAGACGCACATGAACAGGAACGTGAAGACTACCGCCCAGAATTGTGGGTTGCCTAAGTCGGAGAAGTCGAATTTGAAGGCAATCTCAGATACCGAAGGCGGCGTGCTTACGAGCGAGCCGAGCGTGACATTCGAGATGTCCGTTACCCCCAACGGGATGCCGATGACGGTGGTGACAATGATGCCCAACAAAAGCGAATAGCGTAAGTTCATGGCGAGGAAGACGCCTGTCACGAAAACGCCTATGATCGTGAGCAAGCCGACCCCGCTTGAAAGCGATCCGATGGTCACGTTGCCATCCGGTCTGATAACAACAAGCCCGCCGTTCTTGAGTCCAATGTAGGTGATCATGAGGCCGATGCCAGCGGCGACCGCGAACTGGAGGGATTCGGGAACCTCTTTCAGGATTTTCTGCCGGAGGGGCGAAAGCGACAACAGCACGAACGCAATGCCGGCTATGAACACCGCCGTCAGGGCCTCCTGCCAGCTAAACCCCATGGTCCCCACCACCGAGAAGGCGAAAAACGCGTTGAGCCCCATCCCTGGGGCCACCACGAAGGGCAACCTCGCAATGAAGCACATTATAAGCGTCGCGAAGATGGTTCCGAGGGCGGTCGCGGTGAAAAGGGCGGACTCTGGCATGCCCGACCACTTGAGGATCGCCGGGTTCACCGCAAGGACGTACACCATGGATAGGAAGGTGGTGATGCCGGCGGAGACCTCCACCACCAAGGAGACGCCGTTGCGTCTCTCCTCGGGCGGCACGCTTTCAGGCTGCTCCGAGCTAACCGGCTGATCCGGCCGATACACCTGCCCTTGGATCTCTTGTTGGTCTTTTTGATCTTGTTGTGATTTTTGTAGGTCAGTCAAGGCTCTCTCCTGGGTTTCGGATTTTCAGGGGCCTTGGGAGTCAAAATCAAAAAGGCCCCTCCCTGGCGACACGCGCCAGACGAAAGGGGTCTTTTCCATCAACCGCCTAAAACTTCCCCAGCGACGTTCTCCGCTACGCGGGGGCGGGCTTGACCGGTCTTCTGGCTACACGGATCTGCCAGCACCCGACATGGCCTTCCCAGGCATTCCTGCCCAGTGACCTGGCCCCTCCTGAAGAGGGCCCCATCGTCGGAGCTGTCCCCGTTTACAGCGGCGGGTCCGCCAAGGAATTTCACCTTGTTCCTGTGATGATCAAGCCTGCCCAGGATTATTAAACATAGCTCGGGCCTTGTCAATACAAAAACCGCAAAGGGAGCCCAGTTTCCCGCAGCCTTTGTACCCATAAGAACCCTTTTCCCTGTTTTCCCACATTTGGGGCCTACCTCGAGGTGGAATTCGCCTGAACCGGCCCAAATCCGCTCAAATGTCATATATGATAATTCTCATTAAATATATATAACTATTCATAAAAATAGTGAAAGTTATTATATTATAAAAAATACGTTGATCCCGTAAAAAGAGCAAAAAATGGCATTTGAGCCAGGAAATAAGCCAAACCAGTGCCGAAATCGGTCTAAAAAAGTGGGATTTTACAAATATTTAGCAAAAAAGTGCCGAAAAAACTTGAAAACTGGCATCCGGCGTGCTATAAATATCTAACATTATGTCCGTCTTGGACATAATTTGGCGCAGGTATGCTTCCTGGGCCACAACCCACATAACTCGCCCCATGCAGCTTCAGGGGCAAGCCCAAAAAAACCAGGGCCTTCCCTGGCTTTTTTTAACCCCAAAGAGGTGACTCACGAACCCTCACTGACCAACCAAAGCATAGCCTCCGAAACGCCCAAGCCAGTATAGAAGCTAAATTCCCCTTAATGATTGGAAGGCGGCGACTATTTTTCACTGGTAGATCCGCAAAAGGCTAATAATTGGTTTATTTGGAGTTCAGATGTCCAAAATTTCCAACTGTTGTACCTTTTGATCCGCTTTTGCGTGGACCTAACTTTCGTGAAAATCCGCCAGGGAATCTTGTCCTTGGCGCACCCGCCCCAAAGGCGGGGGTCGCCCACAAGGCGGCCACACTTCTATACCAATCACTCTTAACTTTCGGGAGAAAGGGGGCATATGATAGTAATTGGAAGGAACCATCACCACTAGCAACCTTGGTCTTTCAATCAAAGGCGTCTACAAGACCTTTGATCCTAGCAAAGGACCCGTCCTCAGAAACATCAACCTTGATGTTCCCACCAACAGTTTCTTCGCCCTTTTGGGGCCCTCGGGTTGCGGCAAGTCGACCCTATTGCGGATAATCGCGGGCCTTGAGTCGCTCGACAGCGGCACCATAACCCTAAACGGCGAGGACATCACTTCTTACCCGGCCAACCTCAGAAAAGTCAACACCGTATTCCAGAACTTTGCCCTTTTCCCCCATCTCACGGTGAAAGACAACATAGCGTTCGGGCTCAGGGCCCAGGGCATCTTCGATGCCAAGAGGGAGCTCTTCCTCGCGACCATCGATTCCCTGGAGCTTGACGGCCTGGAGGACAGGTACCCGGACCAGCTCTCCGGCGGCCAGCAGCAGAGGGTGGCCCTCGCCAGGGCCCTCGTGAACGAGCCCCAGGTGCTGCTTTTGGACGAACCCATGAGCCACCTGGACGAGTACCTCAAGTCCAAGGTGTCCCAGGATCTCCTGCGGCTGCAGCAGAAGAACAAGACCATCTTCCTCATGGTCACCCACGACCGGGAGGAGGCCATGAACATATGCAACTACATGGCCATCCTCAACAAGGGGCGGATAGTCCAGCTGGACGAGCCGGACAACATATACTTTTCCCCCAAGAACGTCTTCGTCGCCGAGTTCATGGGCAAGCCCAACATCTACGACGGGGCCGTGAGCAACCAGTCCGTCACCCTGCCCTTCTACTCCGACGGGGAGGCCCTAAGCGGGACCGGTGAAAAGATACTCATCAACCCCGAGCTCATCTCCGTGAAGAGGCTGAAGCGGGAGAAGCGTCAGAAGGCCTTCGCGAAGCTCGGGAAGCTGCGCTCCGACGACGCCGTCTTTTCCGAGGAGTACCAGGAAGAGGGGAAGCTTGCCTACGGCTTGGTCTCCAACGGCGAGCTTTTGTCGGGCGAAGACGAGCTGTCCTACGGGCCCTACTACCCGGAGCCGGCCCCAAGGTCTGACGCCATCAGGTTCCATAGGGAGAAAACGCCGCCCAAGAAGCACCTCGAGCTAAACGCCGTGGTGGACCAGGTCCGCTACAGGGGCTACGCCCTGGAGCTGCTCTGCTCCGTGGAGAACACGGACGGGGACGGCCGCTCCACCATACAGGTGGTCACCACCTCCAAGGAAAATGCCTGGAAGAAGGGCGACTCCTTGGTGCTGTCCATCAGGAAGAAGGACCTGAGGGTCCTTGAGCCCTACTCCGAGCCCTGCCTCTCCCAGGAAGAGGCCTGAGCCTTGCCCCGGCTCGTCCGGGGAGTGATAAATGGCCCCCGCAGGCCGCGCCCGTATTCCGGGCGCGGCCTGCAGGGGCCAATTTTCTAGGCAATCCTTTCGGGCGTCGCCCAAGACGCCTGCCCCGGCTCCGACAAAGCGCCCCCCAAAAAGCCCAGCGATTGCCCAAAGCCTGGATAGGCGCGCCTTTGCCGGTCCCTGGAGGGAAAATGAAATTTCCGTCCTTCCTCAAGGCCCCAAGGGGAGACCTCAAAAAACAGCTAGTGGGCTTCTCCATAGCCTTCCCGGCCCTGGTCTGCCTGACGGCGTTCCTTGCCATACCCTGCCTGGGGCTCGTCCTCATCTCGTTCGCGCAGAGGGGCGAGTTCGGGGAGATCCAGTGGGTGCTGTCCTTTGAGAACTACAAGCGCCTCATCGGCTTCAGCCTCTACGGCTGGAGCCCCGATTTTCTCCTCATAATGCTGCGCAGCCTGCGGGAGGCCTTTTTCACTACCCTAGCCTGCATCCTCCTGTCCTACCCATTGGCCTTCTTCATCGCCGGCAGGAAAACGGCGTTCGGGCGGCTTGTGTGGCTCATCCTCCTAAACGTGCCCTTTTGCACGAACATCGTCATCCGCACCTACGCCTGGCAGCTGATCCTGAGCCCCAACACGCCTCTCGCGCTATTATGCTCGTTTTTGGGCATAACCAGCCCCGGCTCGGCGCTCTACCCGGGGACTGCGGCCGTCTACCTAGGGATGATCACCACGTTCCTGCCGTTTACGGCTCTCCCGCTTTACGCGGCCGTGGAGCGCATGAACTGGCACCTGGTGCTGGCCGCGAAGGACCTCTATGCGAGCAGGTTCAAGATCTTTTTCGAGGCCATATTCCCGCAGACCGTCCACGGGCTCTTCGCCGGGATAATCATCACCTTCGTCCCGGCCATGGCCATGTACGTGGTGACCGACATCCTGGGCGGCGCCAAGTACATGCTGATAGGGAACCTCATCCAGCTGCAATTCTCCCAGTCGAGGGACTGGCCCTTCGGGGCAACCCTTAGCCTCGCGCTCATGGTGCTGACCCTCCTTAGCTTCGCCCTGTTCCGAACGACAAGGCTTACCAAGGACTCGAGCCTGTACTGAAATGCCAAGACCTAACTTCCTATTCACCTGTGTGGCCTATTTCTGCATGGCGCTATTGTACGTGCCGTCCTTGGCCGTCGTGGTTTTCTCCTTCAACAACTCCCGCTACGGGTTGTCCTGGAGGGGCTTCACCTTCAGCTGGTACGAGAAGCTCTTCTCAAACGAGCTCATACTGGAGGCAACCCGCAACAGCCTGATAGTCGCCTGCATCTCGACCGTGGTCGCGACGGTGCTGGGCACCATGCTTGCCCTTGGGCTTCACAGGGTAACCTTCCCCAAGTCCCTCAACTGGCTGTTCAAACTGTTCATAAACCTGCCCATAGTCGTCCCGGACATTATAATGGCGGTCGCCCTCACCATGGCCTTCGGCTTTTTCAGGACCTTTTCCAGCGTGTTCGACATGGGCTTTTTCACACTGATACTCTCCCATGTGACCTTCCAGATATCTTTCGTGACGCTTGTGGTGCGCAGCAGGCTCGCTACCATGGACGATGACATCGAGCTCGCCGCAAGCGACCTCAACGCCACGGCCTACTACCGGTTCAGGCACCTCACGCTCCCGCTTTTGGCCCCTTCCATCATCGCCGGGGCGATGCTCGCCTTCACTTTGTCCCTGGACGACTTCATAATCAGCTTCTTCACCCACGGCCCGGACTCCGTGACGCTCCCAATCTTCATCTACGCCTCGCTCAAACGCGGCATAACCCCGGAGATACACGCCCTGTCGACGATGATGCTGACCGTCACCGTGCTTCTGGTCATACTCGCGGAGAGGCTTTCAAGGCTTGTCACCAAGAAAAGCGAGGCAAAGGTCGAAAAAGAGAGGGAGAAACTTGGCCTGCCGCCCAAGGCCAAGGAGGGGCGGGGTGCCGGGGACGCCGGCCCCGGGGGTGTCATCACAGGATAGCCGCTTCCCTGACCCAGCGGAGCCTCTCAAGGGAGATGTCGTTGGGCACGGTGCAGTCCGCGCCTATCACAAGGGACCTATTGCCGGCATCCTCCATGAGCTGTTTGGTGAAGGCCTGTATCCCCTCACGATTGCCCGTATGGATGAGCGAGCCAGGGGGGTTTGCGAACCCCCCTATCAGGGCTTTCCCGGGAAAGAGCCCCCTGCCCTTGGAAAGCGGGATTCCCTCCACCTGGACCGCCCAGTTGAACGCCTCCGCCTCGTAGGATCCAAAGAAAGCCACGTTGTTCCTGACCCCGGAGTAGCCGCAGATGTGGAGAATGTTGCGGCCGCCCGCGGCGTTTGCGGATGCGAGCACGGATTTTTCGGACGGGGCTACGTATTCCTCGTAAAATGCATCGGAAAAGGCCGAAATGTCCGGGTTCTGGACGCTTAAGTAGATTCCCATGCCCTTGTGTTCGGAAACAATGGCCCCAGCCAACTTCGAGAGGCCTTGGCCCATGGCCCGGAGCGCGTCGCTTACCTGGGAAGGGGACTCCTTAAGGAAACTTTTGATCTTTGGGTACCCAACCATGAACCTGAGCGTGGTTAGCGGCGAGAAGACGTTGTAAAAGTAGTTGTTTTTAGGATCTATCGCCGAAACCGAGGCGAAAAGACCCAACTGCTTTTGGATCCAAGGGTGGGATGAGTCGATTTCCCTAATGGAGCCGGATAGATCGGAAACACTTTCCAAGGGTCCCTCGACAGGGTAACGGAAAAAGCCATCGGACATTACTTTTACCATGTCCGGCTGGAAATTCTCGATGAAGGCCCTGTGCCCCGCAATGTTTCTCTCGATCGTGCCCGGATCGGCCACGGCATCCCCGGTCTCGGCGTCTTCTAGGAAATGGAACCAGAAGCCCACCGGGACCCTTGGGACGTCCTCCCCCCTGAAAACCCTGTCCAACAGCTCTTTCTTTTCCATAGTCCGCTCCCTTGGCCTTGCATTGACCTGCCCTTGAGGCCAGCCATCGGCCCGCAGAGGGCCATCACTTTATCACAAAAGCCACCATTATGTGAAATTTTTGAATTTTGAGCGAGCGCAGGCGATTTGAGGGGGGCTTCAAATTATTGATAGCTTAATGGCAAGAAAATGGCAAGAAAATGGCAAATAAATGGCATATAAATGGCAAGTAAATGGCAAGCAAATGGCATATAAATGGCATATAAGTTTCAGATGCAAGCTCCCCCTTGCCCCCGTCTATGATTTTTCATTTTAAGTTTCTGGTGGAAATCTCGCTCCTTTCATGCCCAGGATGTCGAAAAAAAGCCGGCCCCGGAGTAACCCGGAACCGGCTTACCTGCCATGCCGCCAACCAAATCGTCAGGTCATAAGGTGCTTGACTATTACCGCCGCAACGAATGCGAGGCCGAGATTGAAGAACAGGCTCCAGAATGTCCACCGCCATTTCCCGGTTTCCTGCCGTATGACAAGGAGGGTCACGAAGCAGGGGGAATACAATAGGGTGAAGACCAAAAACGCCATGGTGTTGGCCGGGCTTGCGTTCCAGTGCGGATCGTTTGCCACCTTATCCTTGAGCGAGGTGGTATCGTCCTCATCCACCGCGCCAAGCGAGTATGCGGTGCCCATTGTGGTTAGGACAACCTCCTTGGCCATGATGCCGCCAATCAGGGCGATGTTGGTCTGCCAGTCAAACCCAGCGTACTTGGTGATGGGTTCGAGCGACCTTCCGAGGCGCCCGGCGTAGGAGTTTGCGAGATGCGAGCTCTGGTCGGAATTCTCGAGTTCTGCGACCTGCGCCTCCTTTTCCTCGTCGGATAGCGCGGTATTGGCCTGTATCGCCTCGATCTGGCCGTGGATCTGCGCTTCCTGCTCATCCGATGGGCTCGGGTAGGTCATGGACGCCCACATGAGGATGGAGATTGCAAGAATTACGGTCCCCGCCTTCTTTATGTACTGCCAGGTGCGCTCCCAGGTGTGGATGACGACGCCAGACGCGACCGGCATGCGGTAGGGCGGCAGCTCCATCACGAAGGGGGTCGACTTGCCCGGGATGATCGTGTGCCTCAGGAACAAAGCAACCAAGAGGGCGACAACCCAGCCCGCCACGGTGAACAGGGACATGTACAAGGCCTGGTGTTTCTCGAAGAACACGCTCGTGAAAAGCATGATCACCGGTATCTTGGCCCCGCACATCATGAAGGGCAGGGTGAGGATGGTTGCGAGGCGTTCCAGAGGCGATCGCAGGGTCCTTGTCGCCATGACCCCCGGAACAGCGCAGCCGCCGGCTATGCCGCCGCTTATGATGAAGGGCATTATCGATGCCCCGTGCAGCCCGAAAATCCTGAAAATCCGGTCCATCATGTAGGCAACCCGCGCCATGTAGCCTGAGTCCTCCAGGATGGAGATGAACAGGAACATAATCATTATGAGGGGCACGAAACCCAAGACACCCCCCACGCCGGCTATAATCCCGTCGCACACGAGCGATTTGATCCCTGGCGAATTTTCGAGGAGATCCCCCATCAGTCCGCTGAGCCAATCGAAGAACGCCGACACCCAATCGTTCGGGTAAGCGCCTATCTGGATGGTCACGTAGTAGAGGCAGTAGAGCACCAACAGGAGGATTACGGGACCCACTATCCTGTGGGTGAGCACCCTGTCAATCTTGTCGGAGAAGTCCGTGCGGGAGAAAACCTCCTCCTGGTTCTCAATGACACCGTTTTTCAATATGGAGTTGATCCAGCCGTAACGGTAGTCGGCTATCAAGGCCTCCGGGTAGGTGTCCATGGTGGTCTTGAGGTGTTTGGTCACCTTGTCGACCATCCCCTCTAGCTTCTCGGTAATTTGCGGGTTCGCCTTCTTGGCGCGGTCGATTACCTCGGTGTCGTTTTCAAGGAACTTCAAGGCGACCCAACGGGCGGGGTAAAAATCCGTCAGGACCTTGTTTTCCTCTATCAGCGGGGTCATGTCGTTAAGGGTTAGGTCGAGGTCGGTACCGTAGGATATCTCCAAGGGCTTGCCCTTGCCCTTGGTTTCCTTGGCCAGCTCCACCGCCGCCCTCAGGGCGGGCTCGAGGCCTTCCCCGTTGCGGGCCACGCAGGGGAAGCATTTGATGCCGGTGAGCTCCTCCAGTCGCTTGATGTTGACCTTGAGGCCCTGCGACTCGGCCTCGTCCATCATGTTGAGGGCCAGCACGATGGGCATTCCAAGCTCCAACAGCTGGACGGAGAGGTAAAGGTTGCGGTTCAGGACACCCGCGTTCAGCACGTCTATCACCGCCCCGGGCCTTTCCTCGGCAAGCACCTTCCTCGCGACTATCTCCTCCAGGGAGTAGGCGGTAAGTGAGTAAGTGCCGGGAAGATCCACAAGGATTATGTTCTTGCCGTCAAGCTTTGCGGTGCCTTCCTTTTTCTCGACGGTAATGCCCGGGTAGTTCCCAACGTGCTGGCGTGCGCCAGTGTAATGGTTGAAAGCCGTGGTTTTCCCCGAATTGGGGTTCCCGGCCAATGCGATTACGTCTGAGGCGTACAAGTTTATACCACCCTTGTTTTAAGTATATTTTCGTAATTTTCGACACACCGGGATCTTTATCGAAATGAATCGGTAGTCAAAATCAATATTTAAGCGAAAATATCTTAAGGAATAAGCGCCGGACAAATTATCAGCGCTGCTTTTGCTGGAAAAAAACGTGGCCGCCAAGACCCTGCCTTGGCAAGCGATCGCACGATCAAAACCAAATGAACCGGACAATCCCACGAAAGTGAGGTGGAAAAATACCCCTTGCGCAGGGCTTCAGGCCTGGACCTTGATGTAGTCGGCCTCGTTGTTCCTGAGGGTCAGGGTGAAGCCAAGCAGGCGCATGGCCACCGGGTCGTAGAGCGGGGCCCTGCCCATGCAGGTGAGCTCGACCCCTGGGACCAAACCCATGTCCCTTATCCTCCTGCCCATCTCGCCTTCGGCCGTGATGTTGCTGATGATCGCCTTCTGGCCGACCTTGAGTTTGCGGAGTGGAATCACCTTGCCCGGTTTGACCGCGGCGGAACCGGGCCCGGGTTGCGTGTCGGAAGGAATCGTTTCGGATTCCGGTATGTCTTTCTCTAAATCTGCCATGCCTTTATGTCTCCTGGAAACCCTTGATGCCTTGGCTGGCACGGGAATTAAGAT
>JAITKK010000240.1 GCA_031278475.1 Deltaproteobacteria bacterium | reverse complement strand
AGTGGGCAAATCCGCCTGGCGCTCGCCCGGCGCGGGAATTGCGCCAGGGCTTGGGTTGGGAATCGGGCCGCCATTGGCGCCTTTCCTCGGGAAGGCACACAGATACGCCTGTTAGCGTTCGTATCCCGGGTTAGTCCCGATATAAAGTATAAATTAGGTATACTTAACCCAATTTTTAGTGCCTTTTAAACTCTTGGGAGCTAACATTGGCTGATTCGTCATTTTCTCGGCAAAAACCATTTTATTATGGTTTCTTACATATAACATACATTATAACACAATAACCTGAATAAATTAAGGGGGACCCCAAAAAATATTTCCAATTAACCATTGAGCCGGCCCTTTACGGCCAAGGATCCAAGACACCCGCGGCAGCTTTGTGGCAACTGCCATCCCTTCTGTTGCCAAGGCCATCGGCCATATGCGCCTAAAACAAACTTGATCCCCCTGCATCTTGTGCCTTGTCAAGAAAGGGAGGCCTGGGCCCAGTGCCACGGAAAGGGCCCCGGAAAGGGCCCCGGAAGGGACGCCTGGCCCCGGGAGGAAGCCTTGGGTGGCTGGCTTGGTTTTTTTTGTTGACCACGGGGCCCGGCTCCCATATAATGCTGAGAACAAAATTGGCTTTCCCCCCTACCCGGGGGCAGACGCTGGGCTGAACGCTTTGGCTCCCGCGAGCCAAAATATGCGGCCCGGTTTTTTTGTTCTCTCAGTCATAGGCCCCTGGAAGCGTTTGGGGCCCACCCCTCGCGCCGGCATGGCAAAACCAGCCGGCGCAATTTTACCCACGAGGAGTAATTGATGCATCCAAGAAGGTATGAGACCCTGATTCTTCTCTCGCCCAACTTAGGGCCCGCGGACCTGGACAGGTTCAAGGACAAGGTGGAGCAGATTCTCGAGCAGGGCAAGGCCAGGATCCTCCAGACGGAGGACTGGGGCAGGAAGGTGCTCGCCTACCCGGTGAAAAAGGAGCACTACGGGATCTACGTCCTTTACGACTACCAGGCCATGCCCGCCGTCGAAGCGGAGCTTAAGAGGAACCTGAAGATAGACGAGAACGTCTTCAAGAGCCTCACCCTGGTGCTCGAGCGCCAGTTCACGGACGAACGCTTCGAGCAGGAGAAGGAAAAGATCCTGTCCAAGCCCCAGAAGAAGGAGCCCCAGCCCGACCCGGAGGCCCAGGGAGCCCCCGACGGGCCAAGCCCCGCCTTAGAGCCCCCCAAGGCCCCTGAGGCACCGGCGGAGGCAGCCCCAGAGGCAGCCCCAGTCGCAGAGGCAACCCCGGCCGAAGCCGCCCCGGCAGAGGCAGCCCCAGAGGCAGCCCCGGTCGCAGAGGCAGCCCCAGAGGCAACCCCAGAGGCAGCCCCGGCTGAAGCCGCCCCGGCGGAGACCGCCCCAGAGCCCGCCCCGGAGGCCGAGGCAGCCCCGGCAGCCGAGCCCGCCCCCGCGCCCGACACCCCGCAAGGGGAAGACGGCAAGGACTAAGCGGCCCAAGGGCCCCATTCACCCATTTCTAAGGGAAGTGAGAGAAACATGGCATACACACCGTACCAAGGTTATTCCGGAAACCAGGACGACAAGAACTTCCGCCGCCCCCGCGGCAAGAAGAAAACCTTCCACCGCCGCAAGGTCTGCCGCTTCTGCGCCGAGCACATCGACACCGTTGACTACAAGGATGTCCAGACCCTGAGGCAGTTCATCACCGAGCGCGGCAAGATCAACCCCCGCCGCATCAACGGCAACTGCGCCAAGCACCAGAGGCTGGTGACCCGCAGCATCTTCCGCGCCCGCTACATGGCCCTGCTCCCCTACACCGCCATGGCCACGTCCACGGCGCAGCACTACAGCAGCCAGAACTAGGCAAGGCCAAGGGGGTATCGACATGGAAATAATACTCACGCAGGACGTCGAGAACCTGGGCCTTGCCGGCCAGGTGCTCAAGGTGTCCGCGGGCTACGCCCGCAACTACCTGCTCCCGGGGGCCTTCGCGCTCCCGGCCACTCCCAACAACCTCAAGACCCTCGCCAAGAAGCGGATTGAGTTCGAACGCAGGGCCCTCGCGGCCAAAGAGGAGGCCCAGGAGCAGAAGAAGCTCCTGGCCGGGCTCGTTCTCACCATCACCCGCAAGTCCGTGGAGAAGGGCAAGCTGTACGGGGCGGTCACGCCCCAGGACCTCGTGGACGCAGCCAAGGAGCAGGGCTTCGACCTTGACCGCAGGAAGCTCAAGATAGCCGAGCCCATAAAGTCCATCGGCGACTACGACATAAGCGTGCGCCTCCACCCGGAGGTGAGCGGCTCCTTCAAGGTGAAGGTCCTGGCCGAGCCCAAACCCGAGCCCGAGCCGGCCCCGCCGGAGCCCGAGGGCAAGGGCCGCAAGGGCCGCAAGCCCAGGGCCACCGAGGCCAAGGCCGAGGATGCCCCGGCCGAGGGCCCCGGGCCCGAGGCCCCCAAGGCCGAGGAGGCCGACGCCCCCAAGGGCAAGGCCGCCAAGGCCCAGAAGGGCAAGGCCCCCAAAGCCAAGCCCGAGGAAGCCAAGTCAGCGGAGCCCGAGGCCGGCAAGGCCGACGGGGGCGACGCCCCCGGGGCCTGACAGGCCCTAGCCAGCCCCAAGAAACGAGCACGCGGCCGGGGCCCCTGCGGGGCCCCGGCCGCTTGCTCGCGCTTCTTGCGAAACCTGGGTTATAATGGGGGATATCCGACGTACAAGCCCGCCCCCGCCTCCCCAATGGCGCGGGCGATAGCCCCCGGGGCGAGGAGATCAGGTTTGGAACAGAGCCAGAACCCTTTTTCCCTTTGGATGGTCATCGAGGACATCCTCGCCGCCCAGGACGCCGAGCCCTACTGGCTAAACGCCATCCCGGCCTTCCTGGTGGACCTTACCGGGCTCTCCTGGGCCTTCCTTACCGAGTCCTACGAGGAAGACGCCCAGAACCTCTTCATCCGGGGCCACCACCCGGACATCCAGGGCATCCCGCCATCCCACCCCATCTCCGGAAGCCTCGCCGGCTGGGTCCACGGCCACCGCAAGCCGCTCATCCTTAACACCCTCAACACCGAGGAAAACCTCACCTTCATATTCGAAAAGCGCGAGCCCATAAAGCGCCCTTCCTCCTTCTACGGCTGGCCACTCCTATACAACGGCAAGCTGATGGGCGGGCTCTTCCTGGTGGGCTCCAAGGGGAGGACCCTCGATCCCGACCTCATCCCGCTCTTCAACCCGCTGACGGCAAGGCTCGCCGCCCACGCCAACCACATGCGCCTCTTCGACAGGGTAGACGAGCTCAAGGGCCTGGACCCCCAGACGGGGCTCCCGCACAGGACCAACTTCATAGACCGCCTCGAACGGCTCATGTCCCTCATGAGCGTCCAGAACCACCGCCTGGCCCTGAGGCTCATAAGCGTATCAGGGCTCGGCCGCTACTCGGTCAGCCACAGCCTTGAGGACACCCAGAACCTCTTAAGGAGCATCGCCTCGCAGCTCCTGCACTTCGCGACCGACAGCTGGGAGCTCGGGCACATATCCTACGGGCTTTTCGCCATAGCGGTCCCGGAGGAACAGCTCCCCGAGCTGGACAAGGCCACCCACGTGCTGAAGAAGATCCTGAACGAGTGGTCCTCCTTCGGCCAGACCAGGGGCAACTTCATCTTCCACGTAAAGGAGGTGCGCTTCCCGGAGGACGGCTCCAAGGCCGAGCAGCTCCTGGAGAACGCCCTGACCCTGCTTGCCCAGGCCTAGGAGGGGGGCCGCCATGCGGCCCCCCTCCCTTTGCCCCCCCCTCCCGAACCAGCCAGCCACGGACCCGTGCCCGCCCCAAACCCCTTCCCCCGCAAGCTTGCTACAGTGCCCATTTTCACTGCATTTCCCAAAAAAACCTTGATTTTATCCAAAAATGATGATTAGTTATCTGTCAGATTGGATCCACTGCGGGGTGAGTCAGGCGTTCCTCCCATGCAATTGGGCATGCGACCAAGGGAGCCTGGGCGGCCCCGCCGCGGGCAGCCTTGGGCCGATGCCGCCTTCGCGGCCGGAAGGCCCCTTCCCGGCTGCGGGTGCGGGCCTAAGGGGGCCGGCTGCCTGTCTTTAGGAGAATGACAATGGATTTATCGAAATTGGAACTTCTGGAGTCCAAGGTAAGCTCCATCCTCACCCGCCTTTCCGAGGCCGAGGGCAAGGCAAGCTCCCTGGGGGCCGAGCTCAACGAGGCGAGGGAGCGGATAAGGTCCCTTGACGAGGAACGCACGCTGATCCTGAAAAAGATAGACGAGCTCCTGGGCCGCCTTGACAACCTGCCCTGACGGTACCGTCCTTGCGCAAGGGCCAAAAAGGCCTGCCCTGGGGCCGGTAAGGCCCTTTGAGCCAATCCCCTCGCTGCCATTAGCTACAATCAGCTGCCATTGGATGCCTTGGGATGCCCCAGGACGCCCTTGGCTGCTACCCCTTATGGGGCCGCTCTGGCCCGTTCTCGCTTATAGTCGCTTATAGTCGTTTATTATCGCTTATCGTCACTTATCGCGTCCTTTCAGGCATTTTTTGATCTTCGCTTTCGCATATGACCTTGATTATGGCCTATAATCATGGCTCATGGTTATGGCCTATAACTACGGCCCATGATTGTGGCCCATGATTATGGCCCGTAATTATCGCCCATTATTTTGACTTATGATCATGACCCATGGTTCTCCGCTTCGCATGATGATTATGGCCTGGGGCCTGTTGCCTTAGGCAGGGGCCTTCGGGCATTGGGCAAGGCGCGGCCTGGGAAAAGGCTATGGCGGCAAGCCCTGGTCTTTTCATGCGCTTCGATTGTTCTTTAAATTTGTTGATTATGATTATGGGAAAAACTTTTCGCTTTTGACTGGGTTTAAACGTCCTCGCCCCCGGGCGGACGCCTGGGACAGGACATCGCTTGTCACCCATAACCCCTAACCGAGGCTCGCATGGGCGGAAGCCGCGAAAAACAGGGCCAATGACTTCTTCCGACGACACGGACGCAGGCGGCAAGGCCGCGACTGCCCTGGGAGACCAGGTCCAGGCCAAGGGCGACAAGTTCCAGAGCCCTGAGGTGGACAAGACCGGCCTGGTCACCATCACGCTTTTCGGAAGGCAGTACCACATCAGATCCGACAAGCCAGAGCTCATCTTCCACCTGGCCTTCCTGGTCCAGTCGGCGGTGAACGAGGTCAAGGGCGAAAGGAGCGACTCGGAGCTCGCGTCCCTCGACACCCTGGTTCAGGCGTCATTCCGGCTCGCCCTGCAGCTAAACAACGCCTTGGAGGCCGAAAAGGGCCTCAAGGATTACATAGGGTCCCTGGAAAAAAAACTCCAGGAGCTCATAGAACTGATAGACAAATCCGTCGGCGGGCCCTAGCCCGCCATCCCCAGGGGGCCGCAGGCCCCCCCATCACAGGGTTTCATCCTTTATAGCCCTAGGGGCCATATCTCCAGTCCCGTCGCGCCGAGCCCCGGATATTTCCGGGCGGCGCCACCCCCAGGGCATTACCCCCAAGCCGGGAAAGCTTAACCACATATTGGGAGAACCGTCAGGATGAGGCCAATACATAAGATCTGGAGTCGCCATGAACATAATCGTCCCAATGGGCGTCGCCCTTGCGATCGCCTGTATGAGCATAGGCTCGATCCTGGGCCTTTACCTGAGGAAGAGGTTTTTTGAAGGCAAGGTGGGGGACATAGAGTCCTACGCCCAGAAGATAATAATGGAGGCGCAGAAGGAAGTAATCTCCATAAAGAAGGAGGCCCAGCTCCAGGGCCAGGATCTGGTTTTCAGCATGAAATCGGACTTCGAGAGGGAGATGCAGGAAAGGAGGCAGGAACAGAAGAGGCAGGAGGACAGGCTCAACCAAAAAGAGGAGAGCTTTGAGCGCCGTACGGAGATCGTGGCGCAGAGGGAGGCCGCCTGCGCCAGGAACGAGCTGGAGCTGATGCGGCGGGAGAAGGAGAACGTGTCCCGGGACGAGGAGCTCCAGAGGATGGAGTCCGAGGGCAAGGAGAGGCTGGAGCGGGTGGCCCGGATGACCGCCCAGGAGGCCAAGGATGCCCTGGTCCAGTCCATGGCGGACAAGGCCCGCTACGAGGGCAGCTTCCTGGTTAGGCGCATAGAGGCCGAGACCAAGGAGACGGCCGACAAGAAGGCCAAGGAGATACTGGCGCTCGCGGTCAAGCGCTACGCCGGCGACTGCGTCGCCGAGCACACAATCGCGGTGGTGAACCTGCCCAACGAGGATATGAAGGGCCGCATCATAGGTCGCGAGGGCAGGAACATCAGGGCCATAGAGGCCGCGACCGGGGTGGAGCTCATCGTTGACGATACCCCCGAGGCCGTGCTAATCTCATGCTTCTCGCCATACCGCCGGGAGATAGCCCGGAGGGCCTTGGAGAAGCTGATAGTGGACGGCCGCATCCACCCCACCCGCATCGAGGAGGTGGTCGCGAAGGTCGCGGAGGAGATGGAGCTCACCCTTCGGGAGATAGGCTCCGAGGCCGCCTTCGACGTGGGTGTCCACGGTATACACGTGGAGCTCCTGAGATGCCTGGGCAGGCTCAAGTACAGGACCAGCTACGCCCAGAACGTGCTCCAGCACTCCATAGAGGTCGCCTTCCTCTGCGGCATAATGGCGGCCGAGCTGGGGCAGAACGTGAAGGAGGCCAAGAGGGCCGGGCTGCTCCACGACATCGGGAAGGCGGTGGACCACGAGGTGGAGGGCCCCCACGGCCTCATAGGGGCGGAGCTGGCCAAACGCTACGGCGAGTCCCCGCAGGTGGTGCACGCCATCATGTCCCACCACGAGGACACCCCGCCCACCTCCATACTGGACGTCCTTCTCCAGGCGGCAGACACCTTGTCCGGGGCGCGCCCGGGGGCGCGCCGGGAGATGCTGGAGACCTACGTCAGAAGGCTAGAGGATTTGGAGCGCATAGCCTCCTCGTTTTCCGGCATCACCAAGACCTACGCCATCCAGGCAGGCCGGGAGGTGCGCATCATGGTGAACAGCGAGCTTGTGAACGACGACATGGCCCTGGTGCTGGCCAACGACATCTGCCGGCAGGTGGAAAAGGAGATGGCGTACCCGGGGCAGATAAAGGTCACGGTCATACGCGAGACCAGGGCGGTGGCCTTCGCGAAGTAGGCCGCGGCCCCAAAAGCAAGTACAGGCGGACCCAAGGCGCGGGGAAAGGGAATCAAGGGCTAAGAAGGGTATGGTCGCATGCTTATAAGATTCTGGGGGGTAAGGGGCTCCATCCCGGCCCCGCCGAGCTCCTACGAGCTAAGGGACAAGATCTTCAAGGCCCTCACCATGGCCCTGGAGACCAGGCTCAAGCCATGGGACATCCCCTCCTTCATCAACATGCTGCCCCACGAGGTCAAGAGCTTCGTGGGCGGCAACACCCCCTGCATAGAGATAAGCCACGGCAAGCGCATACTCATCTTCGACGCCGGCTCGGGCATCAGGAACCTTGGCCAGCTCTTCACCCCGAGCCCCGCCAAGGACCTGCTTGACGCATTGGAGAACCCCGGGGTCGAGCACAGGGACAGGCATGGCGAGGCGGACCCCCCAAGGCCCAAGCTGAACCTTGACCTTATCCTCACCCACACCCACTGGGACCACATCCAGGGGCTCCCCTTCTTCGCCCCCATCTACAACCCCGACACGATCCTCAACATCCACGGCCACGACATACAGGAAAAGAAGCGGAACCTCTTCATCCAGCAGTCCGACCCCAGCCTCTTCCCGCTCAAGTTCGAGGACCTTCCCGCGAAAATCATCTTCCATGAGTTCCCGGACACGGGGATCGTCCTGGAACCCTTCACCGTGGACTCCCTCGCGCTCCCGCACCCAGGCGGCTCCCACGCCTTCCGGGTCAAGGGCTTCGGCTTCACCGTGGTGTTCGCTACCGACTACGAGATAGCCGGGGACTCCGCGGACGCCATCGCCAAGAAGGAGGCCCTGAAGGATTTCATAGCCAACTCCGACGTCTTCATCTCCGACTCCCAGTACAGCTACACCGAGTCACACTCAAAGGAGGGCTGGGGCCACTCCAGTGCCCTCAACATAGTGGAGCTGGCGGTCCAGGCCGGGGTCAAGAGCCTATACCTCTTCCACCACGATCCCAACTATGACGACCAGAAGCTCTACGACATCCTCGACAAGGCAAGCTCGTATGCCAGACTTCTCTTCCCCCAGAGCACCTTGGGCATACGCCTGGCGGCCGAGGACACCGTCATAGACCTCTCGGACGATGTTGATGATTTCTCCTAAAGGATAACCATCCCTATAATTAGTTTGCACCCTTGCTGCGCCCTTGGTGCGTCCTTGCTGCGTCCTTGCTGCGCCCTTGCTGCGCCCTTGCTGCGCCCTTGCTGCGCCCTTGGGGTGAATTAACTAAAACAATCATGATAGGCTCAATAGCCTATCATGAGCGGGATCGTGAAAGTTTTTTTCGTGAAAGCCCCTTGACAAAACCAAAGCTATGCTTACCATTACTTTTGTGGCGGTTGGTTACGAATACTTTTTCGAGCCGGGCTCGCTCACCAAACACCCATGATAGGCTCTGGAGCCTTTCGCCAAGGGGGATCAAAAAATTTTTCTTGAAACCCCTTGACAAAATCAAAGCGATGCTTACCATTACTTTTGTGGAGGTAGGTTACGAATACTTTTTCGAGCCGGGCTAGGTAACCAAACACCCATGATAGGCTCTGGAGCCTTTCGCCAAGGGGATAAAAAAGTTTTTCTTGGAACCCATTGACAAAATCAAAGCGTTGCTTACCATTACTTTTGTGGAGGTAGGTTACGAATAATTTTTCTAGCCGGTCTCGCTCACCAAACACCCATGATA
>JAITKK010000200.1 GCA_031278475.1 Deltaproteobacteria bacterium | reverse complement strand
CGCTCTCCTTATGGTACCACGCTTTCACTTCGCTGCGTCTTTATGGCTATTACGCGTCTTTGTGCGTCTTCATGGCTATCATGCGTGTTTTATATTTCGGCGTTCCCTGATTTCCCCCTGCTTTTCCCTGATTTCCCTCTATTTTCGCGAATGTTTATTCCCACTCCCGCAGCCTTCACAACCCCGCAACGCAGCACCCCCCTCCCCGGAAAGATAGGTTGATAGCCGTTGATCGCCGTTTATCGCCGTTTATAGCCGTTAATAGCCGAATCTAGCCTGTTATAGCTGTTTAAAGCCGGTTCTAGCCACCAAGACTCCCCCAAATCCCCGCAGCCCGGCCTTTCAGTGAGGGGCATCCACTTATAACGCATTGCCTTTTTGGCGTTTCCCCCAATCGTGCTGCTTGACGCCCGTGAGCACGGGCGGGGAGGGAACAAAAATTCGGAACATTCTAAACTTAGAATAACAACTATTAGCTTAGGTTACATTTTTGGGTTTAGTCATAATTTAGGGCAACCGGGCGTGGCTTGGGGCTTATCGGAAACCTTGCTTGCGCCAAGGGCCTCCCTTCCCAGGGCCACGGCCCTGGGGCATGCCTGGGAAAGCAAGCCACGGCGGGCATGCAGGGGCAAAAGTCCCTCCGGGGCTGAAAAACTTTGGGAAAAGTAGTATACTTTTGGGCACAGCTCAAAAGAGCCAGAGAACCTTACATGTCCCCAACACCAGAACGCGCGCGTGGCATTCAATGGCAAAAGCATTACCCCTACTAATATTGGCGACCGCCGTCACGATCCTTTTAGGCTGCGGCACAGCCCTGGCCCAGACGGCCGATACCCCCCCGGAAGGGGCCCCAGTCGCACCCGAGGCGCAAGCTGCGCCCGAGGCGCAAGCTGCGCCCGAGACGCCCGGGGCCGTCCCGGCCCTGGCCCCCAAGCCCGTCTTCGACTCGCTGGAGTACAACGGCGGGGTGAGCCCCGCCGGGACCACGGTCACCCACGAGTTCAAGGTGACTAACGAGGGCAACGACGCCCTTGTCATCTTCGAGGTGGTGCCGGGCTGCGGTTGCACGGTCGCCAACTTCGACAAGTTCGTCCCGCCCGGGAAGACAGGGATCGTGACCGTGAGCGTCGACCTCTACACCGAGTGGGCAGGGCAGGAGTACTACAAGTCGGTTACCATCATAACCAACGACCCGGTGAACCCGCGCAGGCGCCTGCTCATGAGGGGGGTGGTGGGCCCCGCCGGGGGAGGGCCCCTGAACAGGGTGACCCCGCCCCTTCCCAGCGGCTCCGGAGACGGGGCCGGGGCCGTGCCCGCGGACCAGGCCGCCGCCCAAAAACCCTTGGAGGAATGAGCGTGCGCATTCTCCTGACCAACGACGACGGCATAATGGCGGAAGGCCTGAACGCCGCCTACCTTGCCCTCAAGGCCGACGGCCACGACGTGGTGGTGTCGGCCCCCTCCGGGGAAAGGTCGGGTTCCTCCCATGCGGTGACCCTGTGGAGGCCAATAATCGTCAAGAAGGTGCTCATGCCCTCCGGGGCCTACGGACAGTCGGTGTCCGGCTCCCCCGCCGACGCCTCCCGCATGGGCTTCATGCTCCTGAACGAGCCGAAAATAGATCTTGTCATAAGCGGGGTCAACAACGACACCAACCTGGCCTACGACGTGAACTATTCCGGGACGGTGGGCGCGGCGCTGGAGGCCACGGTCGCCGGGTTCCCGGCGGTCGCCATATCTGTTGAAAAGGAACTCCCCTACGACTGGGACCGGGTGGGGAAGATCGTCTGCAGGGTGGCTGACCTCTACAAAGGCTGGGACATACCGGAGGGCGTGACCCTGAACGTGAACATCCCCCAAAAGATTAGCGCGGACGAGTTTTTCTGGGTGTCGCCCCACCATGCCACGCCCTACGACTACCTGGAGCAGAAGCGACTGGACTCCGAGACCATCGAGTGCGTGCGGTACCGGGAGAAGTCGGAAAGGCTGCACCCCCAGGAGACCGACGTCTGGCATCTCACCCAGGGCCACATAACCATATCGCCCTTGATACCGGTAGGCGCGCACCTCGCCACCCTCACCAGGTTGTCCGGGAAGGACCCGGGCGCCTTCCCAGGGGCCTGAAGTGCCGCGCAACCCATTCGAGATATTCGGCCTCACGCCGACTTTGGTTGGGGAGCTCAGCGAGAAGGAGCTCTTCCAGGTCCTTAAGTCCATGTACAGGGGCCTCCTAAAGGCCTTCCACCCGGACACAGGCGGCAAGAGGCGGCAAAAGTCCAACGAAAGGGCGGTGGAGCTGAACCTCGCCTTCGAGGCCCTGGACCTGGAGAAGAACCAGGCCTCCTTCAGGAGGCACAGGAAGAACTACCTCCTGTCGCACCCGTCTGTCGCCCACCGGAACATGCTGGCCCTCAGGGACAAGCTCCAGAGCCAGGCCGTCCGCGAGGGCCTGCTTGTGGACGGTTTTTGGAGCTTTTTGGCCCAAGGCGCGGAGGGCGACGCCGGCTCCTTCAGGGACGCGGGGCCAGGGCCCCCGGCCCTGGGCATCCGGAACGTGCTCCTGGGGCTCCAGGACGTGGCCATAAAGAACAACGTGCGCCACGCCTCCTGGCTTCTCGGCAGCAACTACAAGAACATGGAGATAAACGGCCTTGGGGAGATCCGGGTGAGGTCCGTCGGCAGGAAGGACTACCGCCACGCCGAGGGCACCGTTCTTTTGGGCTGCGTGCCCAAGGAGGCCGCGAACGTCACCATGCTCCTTGAGCGCTGCCCGCCCTCCAGGGTCTACAAGAGCCCGGCCCTCTTCGAGTTCGACCCCAACGCGCTCCCCCAAGTGGCGGTCATGAACCTCATCAGCCGCGACAACTTCAAGAGGCACCTCCTCCCCCACCTGCACCCGCTCCTTCTGGAACGCTCCTACCTCTTCTCCCTGGACCGCCAGGAATACCACGACACCGGGCTCATCCGCCTCGAGGGCGTGATAATCAAGATGGACCCCCTGCCCGGTTCATTCGGCCCGGACCTTGTCGGCCCCGACCTTGGCGACCTTGTCCCGGAGGAAAAGCTCCCCAGGGCCGCGGGCCTATCCCCCAAGGGCGGGGGCCAGGCCCACCGGGGGAACTGAGCCCAGGAACGCTTTGCCCCTGTTTTGGAAAAACGGGAAAAAACGAAAAAAACCGAAAAAAAACGAAAAAAACGAAAAAATAATCCAGGAAATCACAAGGAACCCATATGAGAAAGATCCTGCTCCCGGCCCTCTTTTCCATCCTCCTTTGCTTCCTCGCCGTCTCCTGCTGGAAACCCTACCCGGGCGACCTTGAGGTCGCGACCCTGCACCTCACCATCGGCCGCTCGCTCCCGGCCGACATCATAGCCGTGCTGGGCGAGCCCAAGAGCCACGAGAGCCTGGACGGGAAGGACACCTATGTCTTCGGGTTCTACCGCACCGCGCTGAGGGTCTTCGTGGGGGTGCCAGGGGCCCAGGATGACAAGATAATCATGATAGACGGGGCCGAGGACAACCTGCACGCTGTCTTCACCGAGGGGGTTCTTACCGAGGCCTGGTAAGGATGCGCCCCTCATGGCCTTAGGAAAAACAGGGCCTTAAGAAAAACAGGGCCTCAAGAAAAGAAACAGGGCCTTGATGAAGATACCCCACCCGCGGGGGGCAAGGCCCCCGCGGGTGGCCTTTAAGGCCTTGGCACAAGGCACCCACGGCCACCACCAACCCCCTCCCCTACGGCAAAAGATGCCCCGCGAACACAAGCCCTTCCAGCCAAAAAACCCCAACAAGCCAACATTTCCACCAATAAGGCAAAATATCCCCAAAGGGACCCTGCTTGTCCTCGAGATAGGCGGGAACCCCATGGGGGACGCCAAGCTTGCGGAGCGCATGCTGCGCTCCGCCAAAAGGGCCGGGGCCTGGGCCGTCAAGTTCCAGGCCTACAAGGCGGGGAAGTTCATACACCGGGCCCACCCGGCCCACAAAGAGCTCCAAGGGGAGGCCATGCCCTTTGGGTTGCTTAGGGACATGCTGGCCCTTGCGAGGGACCTGGGGCTTAAGGCTGGGCTCACGGTATTCGGGCCGGAGGGCCTCGTGCTTGCGAGGGGGGCCCGGGCCGACTTCATAAAGCTCTCTTCCGGGGACATCGACAACCTGAGGCTCATCAGGGCTGCGTCAAATACCGGCATCCCCCTGGTGCTCTCAACGGGGGCCTCGACCCAGGCAGAGGTGGACAGGGCCCTTTCGGCCCTGACGATGCCGCCTTTGGCCCTTCTCCAGTGCAGCTCCCTCTACCCCTGCCCGAGGGAACTTGTGAACCTCGCCGTTATGCGCCGCTGGCTCCAAGAGGGGCTCCCGGCCGGGCTTTCCGACCACAGCCTGGGGATTGGCGCCTCGCTCGCGGCAATCGGCATGGGGGCCCGCATGGTGGAAAAGCACTTCACCGTGGACACGTCGCTCCCTGGCGGGGACAACGCGATGAGCATCGTGGAGGAAGAGGCAAGAAGGCTCGCTTCAAGGATTGGCTCGGGGGATCCGTCGGTTGACCCGGGCCCCTATCTGGGATCACCCGAGAAAAAGCCCCAGCCAGGGGAGGACAAGGGCGCGATACGCCGCTTCGCCGTTGCGGGACAGAGGATTGCCAAGGGGGGGAGGCTATCCTTGGGGAAGCTTTGCTTCCAGCGGGTGTGGGCAAAGGAGGGCCCCCAAGGACTCCTCCCGATAAGCGGGGACCCGGCTGCTTACGTCGCCCTGGAGGACATCCCCAAGGGGGCCGTCATCCTCAAATCCCGGATTATGGCCGTCCGACTGACAAGTAGCGACTTGACATCTAGATGAATTGCGGGAAATCAATCCGACGATACCCCGCGCATTCGCCAAAAAGCCATGACCCATATGGAATGCCATGGGTTTGGGGCCAGGGTCTGGGGCCTAAGCCCTGGGATCTTTTTTTGACATAGGTAGCCTTCGCTATAAGGGATGGGTTTGAGGCGTGCTATAATCGAAAGAAAAAGGGCTAAATTGCCCAAAGGCAAGCTTCCGCGCCGCCTTGAAAGGCGCGCCCCAGGAGATCCCGCATGGCGAGAATGGCTTTTCTGGGCCTTCCGGTGTCCCACCTCTTCGACCGGGCCAACCCCACCACCAACGAGCTGCTCCGGCTGGCGGACGTCCTGGAGGTCAAGAACCCCAACCCGCCATCCTTCCTCCCGGAGGACGCCCCCAAGGTCTTCCACTGGGGCTACGGCATAGTGGAGGACGACTTCAAGGAGCAGCTCCCACCCGTCGCGGACTACCTGAGGGATGCCAAGCCCTCGCTCTTCAGCTGCGATCTGGGGCCATCGGCCAGGCGCCACGAGGGCATACTCCCATCCTCCCCGATACTCGGGAAGAAGGCCATCTTCGAGCGGGCCAAGCTCAACATGGGCCTCCTGCGGACCTCCTACGACGGCCCGGTGGGGCTCGAAAACTATAACTTCTACCCAACCGGGCTCTACAACCTCGTGTGCGACCCGGACTTCATCGCCGAGTTTTTGGACAGGTTCAACGCGGGCCTGGTCCTTGACCTCGCGCATGCCGCCATCAGCGCCGTCAACATGGGTTTCGATCCCCTAAGCTACCTCGGGAAGCTCCCGCTGGAGAAGGTGGTTGAGATCCACGTGTCAAGGCCCCTTCTCCCCACAGAGCCTGGGAGGCTCGGGGTTGACACCCACGAGTACCCAGAGGAAAGGGAGTTCTCCTGGCTATCCTTCGTGCTCGAGCGCACAAGGAACGCCGGGCTCAAACCCATTGTCCTTATCGAGTACTACAAGGACCTTGAGCGCCTGAAGGAGTCCATGCTCAGACTTGCCAAGGAGCTGGAAGTGCCGGACGACGCATTGCAGGCCGACGCCCTCACCCGCATCTACCACGCCCCGTCAGGGTTCGGGGCGCCCAAGCGCATGGGGACCTAAAAATGTATCTGGGAGTGATACCGGCAAGGGGGGGCTCCAAGGGGATCCCCCGCAAAAACATCACAAACATAGCGGGCCACCCGCTCATAGCCTGGACCATAAAGGACGCGCTCGATTCAAAGCTCCTTGACAAGTTCGTGGTGTCAAGCGAGGACTGCGAGATACTCGAGACCGCGAAATCCTACGGGGCCGAGGTGCTCAGGCGCCCTGCCAGCCTGGCCGAGGATGCGACGCTCTCAAGGGACGTGATCGCCCACGCAATCAGGGAACTTGGCCACGAAAACGTAGTCCTTCTCCAGTGCACGAGCCCAATACGCAGGGCGACGCTAATAGACAGGGTGATACGCGCCTACGAGGGGGGCGACTTCGACTCGATGTCCACTGGCTTCGAGCACCTCAACTACCCGCCTTTCGGGACCGAGCACCGCCGCCAGGATCTAAGCACCGTGTTCGTGAACGACGGCTCCGTCATAGTGTCCAAGAGCGAGGTTGTCCTTGGCGGGAGCCTCTTCGGCAAGAAGCTCGGGACCTTTGTCACCACGAGGGAAGAAAACGTTGACATAGACTCGGAATTCGATCTCTTCATCGCGGACAAGATCCTGTCGGACGGATTGGCCAAGGGTTGGATCAGCCCTCCCGTGAAGGTGGGCTGAGGCCTCGCGATTAATTGGCTGCACGGCGGAAAAGCCAAAAACATGCGAATTTCGTGATATTACGTCAAATATTGGGTTTTGCGTTCAAATTGGATTCCCGCATGTTTTGCACTTAGGCCTGTTTTGTGACCAATACCGTTTGTTGGATTTTCAATGATTGCGCAAAATATTGCGAATTATCGGGTTTTATAGTAAAAAAGCGTCCGGAAAGGTTTTTCCCCGGACGCTTTTGTCTTCCCCCGGCGTAGCGCCCATAGCCAAACGCCGCAGCCAAACCCCGCAGCCAAGCCCAATGGCCAAGCCCAATGGCCAAGCCCCATGGCCAAGCTTGTGTGCTAAGGTGCCATAACTATATGGTAACGACCGGTTTGATAAGATCGCGCGGCTTGTCCTTCATGAGGGCCAAGCCCTTTTCGATGAACCCAAAGCCTTTGAACCTGTGGGTTAGCAGGATGCCCACATCCAGTTTCTTGTACTTAAGAAGGTTCGAGAGATACTCCATGTTCTTCCTGCCGCCGGGCATGAGTCCCCCGATTATGCTGATGTGCACCATGCCGACCCCCCAGTCCAGACGGTTGATCTTTATGTGGTCCCCGGAACCAAGGTAGTTGACGTTGGAGATAATGCCACCGGGGCGGACGAGCTTCAAGGCCTGCTCGAAGGCCTCTAGCCCGCCTCCCGCGATTATCACCTTGTCAACGGGTTTTTTGTTGTTGGCCTCTTGTATCTGCTTTACGATGTCCCCCTGCTTATAGTTTATTATGTCCGTCGCGCCGTATTTCCTGGCGGCATCCTGGCAGATTTCCCTCGAGCCCACGGCGAAGATCCTGGCAGCCCCCCGCAGGTTGGCACCGGCCACGGCCATGAGGCCCACGGGCCCGATGCCAATCACTATCACGGTTTCCCCGTACGACACCTTTGCGTTGTCCGCCCCATGGAAGCCCGTGGGAACCATGTCGGAGAGCATCACCCCCTCCTCGATGCTCACGTTTTTGGGAAGGAGGGCCATGTTCCCGTCAGCCTCGTTCACGTGGAAAAACTCCGCGAAGACCCCATCCTTGATGTTAGAGAACTTCCAGCCGCATAGCATGCACCCCGAGTGCTGGGAAAAGCCCATCTGGGATTCCACCGCCCCCCAGTCCGGGGTTATGGCGGGGATGATTACCGTGTCCCCTTTTTTGAAGTCCTTGACCAGGCTCCCCGTCTCCACGACCTCCCCCACGGCCTCGTGGCCCAGTATGAGGTTGGTCCTTTCGCCTATGGCCCCTTCGTAAACCGTGTGCACGTCCGAGGTGCAGGGCGAGACGGCCAGAGGCCTTACGATGGCATCCATTGGCCCGCAATGGGGCCTCTCTTTTTCAATCCAGCCCACCTCATTGATTTTCAGCATCGCGAAACCCTTCATATTTCCTCCAATTAGGCCAAATGCCGGCGTTTCCGCGTTTTTTCCCGGGACGCAAGGGCTTAAACCTCTTTGGCCCTTGGTAATTCCAAAAACGCAAAAATCGGAAAAACCGCCCTGGCTTGCCGAATGCCCAAAGCAATGGGCACAAAAAGAACACAAAATCAGCAAATTGCATCTGACAAACGCTTAAAACACATTTATTTTGGCGTTTTTAAATACACGCAGCGCACGGCTCATAAAAGCAACACTCCCTAGTTTAGCCAAAGCAAAGCCCCAATACCTTGACTAAGGGCAAACCATTTGTATTAAGTCCTTGACCAGACAAAACGCAAAGGCTCAAATTTCCGGCGTTTCCTTTCGCAAAAAATATCCATCGCTTCCTCCAAACAATGGCTGTTGAAGGGAATTACCGGGAAATTCCAAGGAATTTCGACATATGCGTGGCTTTCGTGGCCCTTTTGGCAGGTCGCCTTGGACCCGCCTCACGCCCGCCCTGCACCCCCCTTGGGCCAGTATTAGGCCGGATTGTTCGGTAGCTTAGGTAACGGCTCTGTTGCCGCTTCCAATGCCCCAACCCCCGGCACTTGCCAAAAGCCCCTTCTTTCCGTAGGATCCCACAGGGGAACCGGCTTTGGCCCCGCCCTTGGGCACGGCTTGGGAATCCCGGGAAGGCCTTTTGAAGCCGGCCCGCCAAAAACAATAAAAGGCAATAACGAGTGAGCCCGGACAACGTGGGTGGGGCCCAAGGGCCCCGCAACTTCAAGCTTAAGGTGTCCTACCGTGGGACCGGCCTAAGCGGCTGGCAGCGCCAGGAAAACGGCCTGAGCGTCCAGGAAATCCTGGAGGGGGCCCTGTCCAAGGTCTGCGGCCACGGCGTGGTGGCCCACGGGAGCGGCCGCACCGACGCCGGGGTGCACGCCGAGGGCCAGGTGGCCTCCTTCGTGACAAGGGCCCTGAGGACCCCCGTCCAGCTGGTGAGGGGCGCCAACCGCTTCCTGCCCAGGAACGTCGCCGTGCTGGAGGCCGAGGAGGTGCCCCTGGGCTTCCATGCCAGGCACTCCTCCACCGGGAAGGACTACGCCTACGACTACCTGGTGACCGAGGCGAGGGACCCCATGCGGGACTGGAGGGCCTGGTGGGTGGGGACAAACCTTGACTGGGGACGGATAGGGGAATGCCTTCCCATGCTGGAAGGCGAGAAGGATTTCGCGGCCTTCCAGAGCACCGGGTCCGACGCCACCGGTAGCGTGAGGGAGATCTACAGGGCGGCCCTTTCAAGGCCGTCCCCTGGCATAATCCGCCTGGAGGTCTCGGGCTCGGGCTTCCTGCGGCACATGATGAGGGCCATCGCCGGCACCCTGTGGGAGGTTGGCAGAGGCAGGGTTGGGGTATACGGGGAGGATGGCTTCGAGGGGGTTGTTGCCTCCGGGAAGAGGCCCCAGGCGGGGCTCACGGCCCCGCCTCAGGGGCTCTGCCTGATGGCCGCGCATTACCTACCCAAGGGGGAGCTAAGGGCCCTGTTGCGGGGGAAATCAGTGGAAAAGTGAGGGTAAAGGGAGGGGAAAGGAAGGGGAAAGGAAGGGCAAGGGAAGGAAACAGCCCTAGGACTCGGGGCGGCCCAGGATCTGGCAGAGGCGGTCGCACATGCGGGGGTAGTCGAAGTCCTCCATGCCCTCACGGAGATCGGGGACCAGGGTGGGGTCGGAGTCGTAGTCGTAGAGCTCAAGCTCCGAGAGGATGTCCTCCATCTGGGAGGTTTTCCCGCGCTTGGACACCTCCAAGAGCCTCTGCAGAAGCTCCTTGTCGGGCGCGGGCCGCCTGCCCTTGCTGCGGGTCTGCCGCTCCCGCTGGTCCAGCTTCAGGAGGACGTCGGAGATGTCGCCCAGGAGCTTGTTGGTCCGCTCGAGCAGGGTCAGGTGGGTGTCCGCGAAGTTCTCGGACCTCCCGTCCTTGGCCATGCCCTCGAGCCTTGCCGCCAAATCCCCTATCAGGTTGGCCGAGATCCCGTAGCTCGAGCCCTTGAGCCCGTGGACGGCTATGGCGTAGTCCTTGAAGGAGGACCTTGCGGTCGCCTTGATGGTGTCAAGGAGCTTGGGCGTGTGCAGGGCGAAGGATCGCAGGATCTTGAGGTATTTGTCCTCCTTGCCGTAACGCCTTATCCCGGCCTTTATGTCCAGGCCGTCTATGGTGATGTCGGCAAGCCGCTCGGCGATCGGGGAGGGCAGCGCCTCCTCCGGGAGGACCTCCATGCCCTGCTCCCTCTCCTGGCTCCTGACCCAGCGGTTGAGGACCTCGTCCAACTGGAAGATGTCTATGGGCTTGGGCATGAAGCCGGTGAAGCCGCTCTCCAGGAAGTGCTTGTCCGTCCCTGGGAAGGCGTTGGCCGTGAAGGCTATTATGGGGACCTGCCTCGCGTACTCGGTGTTGAGGGTGGTCCTTATGATCCTTGTGGCCTCCACCCCGTCGACGCCCGGCATCATGTGGTCCATGAAGACTATGTCGAATTTTTGGTGGGGCGGGTCGGAGTCCCTTATGGCCCTGATCTTGTCTATGGCCTCCATGCCGCTGGAGGCCCTCGACACGTCCAGGCCGTAGGGCGAGAGCAGGCCCTCGGCCACGTCCAGGTTGGTGGGCACGTCGTCCACCAGGAGCACCCGGCCGTAGGGCATCTGGGTCCTCACCAGGTTGCCCTCCACGCTCAGGCCCTTGACTATGGACCTGAAGTTCTGGAAGCCGGAAACGGCCTCGTCCCCTATGGGAGCCTCGTCCACTATGCCCTGGGGCAGCCTCACCGTGAATACGGAGCCCTCGCCCTCCACCGAGTCCGCGTTTATGGTCCCGCCCATGAGGTCCACCAGGTACTTTGTGATGGAAAGCCCCAGGCCCGTGCCCTCCACGTAGCGGTTGGCGTCGTAGTGTATTTCCTTGTTGTCGATGAAGAGGGTCTTCAGGTCGTCGGGCCCTATGCCGCGGCCGGTGTCCCTCACCTCGAAGGTGATGAAGGCCTTGTCGCCCCTGCGCTGCCAGCTCACGGTGAAGCGCACCTTGCCCCTTTCCGTGTACTTGAAGGCGTTGGAGAGCAGGTTGTTCAGGATCTGCTTAATCCTCAAGGAATCCCCTGATAGCCTCTGGGGTATCGTGGGCTCCATGCGCGGCTCGAAGGTTATGTCCTTGGCCCCTATGCGAACGATGTTCACCTGGACAAGGTCGTTGGCCAGCTCCAGGAGGCTGTAGTCAACGGGGACTATCTCGAAGTTCCCGGACTCCGCCCGGGAGATGTCGAGGATGTCGCTCACTATCCGCAAAAGGGCTGAGCCAGCGTTCCAGATCTTCTCAAGGTTAAGCCTTGTGAGGGTCGGGAGATCCTTTTGCAGCTCCACGGCCGAGAGCCCGAGTATCGCGTTGAGCGGCGTGCGCATGTCGTGGCTGACGCTCGAGAGGAAGGTGCTCTTGGCCTTGGACGCCGCCTCGGCCGTTATCTTGGAGATGACAAGCTCGCGGTTGCGCTCGTCAAGCTGCCTTATCATGTCGTTGAAGGCGTCCGCGAACTCGCCCATGAAGTCCACGTGCTGGGAGTAGTCGCCCGCGGCTATCTCGTTGGTCTGCCATGTGAGGTGCTTGAAGGCCGAGTAGAGGGACTTCAGGGGCGCCGCTATCTCGTTTCCGGCGCCTGGCATCTTCGCCTTGAGGTCGCCCTGGGCCAGGGCGTTCGCGAACTCCCTGGTCTCCGCGATGCACTCGGCTATGAACATGAGCCCAAGGCCCAGGTCCCTGAACTTCCCGCTTAGCCTGTCCGGGTCGAGCTTCGCCTTGGAGGGGTTGTAGATCACGTCCCTCAGGTACTCGAAGAGGACCTCGGCTATCGCGTCCGGCGAGAGGGGCCCCGGGGCCCCTTCCTTGGTATCCTCCATCACTCCCATGCCAATCCCCGGGCCCTAGCCCTTGACCGGCCCGCCCTTGAAGCGGCAGACCCGGTTGCCGTTCGCCCAGCAGTCAACCTCCACCACGTCGTAGGGCTTCTTGAAGTAGGCCGAGAATATCCCGGATATGAAGCCCTCGTCGTACTTGCAGACGGTCTCGTTGGTGACGGGGATGCCCGAGCAGTCGAGGTCCTGCGCGGCGGTGACGGTAAGATCGCCCTTCTCCGTGTCCAGCTGCTCTATGCGGAAGATGCAGATTTTCAGGTCCTTCAGCTTGTTCTGGAGATCCGCCACGAAATCCTTCAGGGGGAGCCCAAGGCTCAGGACGTTTTTGGCGAACTCCCTCCCGGCGATGTCCCCGGCCTTCTTGAAGTAGTCGTTGGCCGCATCCTCGCCCATGCCCTTGGACAGGGCGTCGAGCATCGTGTACTGCATGAGCCGGTAGACCAGGACCGGCATGAGCTCGCCCAGGTCCCCCCTGCCTTCCTTGATGTCGCCCAGGTCCTCCCAGGCGAACTCGCTGTGCTTCTTCCCGTCCCTGAACACGTTGTCCATGTCTCAGCCCTCCGGATCGTCCACGTTTGCTTTCTGCCGGGCAAGCCCCGGGCTTATGGCCATGAAGCGGCCCTCGCACCTCTCGAAGGCCTCGATGACCACGGGGTCGAACTGGGTCTCGTTGCCCTCGTAGATTATCCTGGCGGCCTCGGAGTGGGGCATGCCCTCCCGGTAGATCCTGTTCGAGACCATCGCGTCGTACACGTCGGCGACCGCCATTATGCGCCCGCACAAGGGGATCGTGTCCGCCTTGAGCGAGTGCGGGTAGCCCCTGCCGTCGTAGCGCTCGTGGTGGGAGCTGGCGATGAGCACGGCGTACCTCAGATAGTCCAAGGTCGGCGTCCGCCGGTACATGTGCTCTAGGATGTTCGCTCCTATGACCGCGTGGCCCTTCATGATGTTGAACTCCTCGTTGGAGAGCTTCCCCCGCTTGAGAAGTATCTTGTCGCTTATGGAAATCTTCCCGATGTCGTGGAGCGGGGCCGCCCTCACCATGAGTTCCAGCCTGCGTTCGTCCAGGTCGTTTTCGAACTCGCCCCTTTCAAGGAGATCCTTCCCCAGTATCTCCACGTAGCGGCTCGTGCGCACGACGTGCCCGCCCGTGTTCTCGTCCCGGCACTCTATCAGCTCGGCGACCGATATCCCGAGTATCTGGGACATTAGAACCACCGAGTCCGAGAGCTTGCCCTGGTAGTCGGATATGGAGAGGTGCAGCTTCAGGCGGTGGAGAAGGATGTTCTTCTCGGCGGGCTTGCGGATGAAGTCCCTGGCCCCGCAGCCGAGGCACTTGGCCTCCGTCTCCCGGTCGTGCTTGCTTGTCAGGAATATGACGGGTATCCTGGCGAAGCCAGGGTTCTGCCTGAGCTGCCTCAGGCACTCGAAGCCGTCCATCCCCGGCATCTCGATGTCGAGGAGCACGAGGTCGGGCCTCTCCCTCTTGCAGTAGCTCACGGCCTGCTCGCCCGAGCGGGCCAATGAGTACTCGTAATGCCCGGACAACAGCACCGCCATCTGCTTCAGGACCGCGCTGTTGTCGTCCACCACCAGAATCTCCCTCAAGGCACCTCACCTCCAGAAACACCACTTATAGCATAAAAAACCCCTTTTAGCCATATGCCACGGCCCAGGCGGCCCCGAGGGGGCCGCGGCCCTTGCCAGCGGCCATGATGGTTTCTAATTATGGGTCGCTTAGGTAACAAAACGGTCAAACCCGTGCAAAAAAGATCAAAACCGTCCTTTGGCCTGGCAAAGGCCGTGGCGGTGTTGTGTTGGAATCATTAGGGGGATTTGTTGGTCTTTGTTGGGATTTGTTGGGATTTGGTAGGATTTGTTGGGATCTCAATGGTTTTGAGGGTTTTGGTGTTTTGGCTGGATTTTGAAGGTGTTATTTGTATTTTGCAATCCCTTTTAGACGCTATTTGGGAATTTTGCCTGGATATTGGGATTCGGCCCCGTGGCGTGGCGGGAGCATAGGCACGGCGCAAGCCCAAGGCGCGGCCGGGCCCTCCTCAGACCCTTCTCGCATGGTAGCCCGCGGGGCTCCTACGCATGCGGAAGTACCTTTTGGTGGCTATGGGGAGCGAGCTCTGGGGCTGGTTCAGGGCCCTGAAGATCACGGCCTCGTCCAGGAACGCGTCCACGATGGTAGGGTCGAAGGCGCTGCCCCTGCCCTCCACTATCACGTCCACGGCCTCGTCGTGGGTGAGCCCGGGGCGGTATATGCGGTCGGTCAGGCAGGCGTCGTAGACGTTGGCCACGGACAGGAGCCTGCAGCTGAAGGGGATGTCCGAGCCCTCGAGGCCGTAGGGGTAGCCATTGCCGTCGTAGCGCTCGTGGTGGCCCTCGGCCATGACGCTCGCGTACCCCAGGTACGCCTGATCCGGGAGCCTGTTGTGGATGCCCTTGAGGAAGTTCCCGCCCAGGATCGTGTGCTTCTTCACCTCCTCGTACTCCTGTTCGGTCAAAGGGCCCGACTTGAGGAGGATGACGTCCGATATGCCGATTTTACCGATGTCGTGGAAGGGGGTGGCCTTCACCATCAGGTCCAGGCTCATGGGGTTGAGCTCTTCCTGGTAGAGGCCCTTGGCCATGAGCCTCGCGCCGATGCGCCCGAGGCAGCGGGAGGTCCTCAGCACGTGGCCGCCCGTGTTGCTGTCCTTGCTCTCCACAAGGTCGGCGAACGAAAGGACGATGTTGTTCTCCAGCTCCCTGCGGGTGTTCTCCATGTCGGTCTCGTACTCGGCCAGCTCCAGGTGCATCTCTATGCGGTGGAGCAGGATGACGGGGTCGACCGGCTTCGTTATGAAGTCCCTGGCCCCGGACTCCAGGGCCTTGACCTCGGTCTCGGGGCTGATGTTGGAGCTGAGGAAGATCATGGGCACCCCGTCCATCAGGGGCAGCTGCTTGAGCCTGAAGAGGGTCTCGAAGCCGTCCATGCCCGGCATGTCTATGTCCAGGAGCGCGAGCGAGGGCCTTTCCTCCCGGCAGTATTCCAGGGCCTGGGCGCCCGATGTGATGAGCGAGTAGTCGTAACGGCCGCCTATGAACAGGCTTATCTGCTTCAGGGTGGCGAGGTTGTCGTCCACCACCATAATCTCTTTCTTAGCCATGTAAACCTTTCCGGAAGACTGGGGGCTATCCCTCCTCGGTCGCCGGGGTTAAAAAGGAGGGTATCTTGTCGAGTATGGCCGTGAGATCCTTCAGGGCCTCGGGGATGTCTATGCCCTGGGGGCATAGCCCCACGCAGGTGCCGCAGGAGACGCAGGCGGAGGGCCGCTTGCTTGGCTTGAGCCCGTCCACGGCCATGCGGACGATGCCCGAGGGGGCGACCCGGCAGTCGTTATAAAAGCCTATGAAGGTGGGGATGTCAAGCCCCTCCGGACAGTCAGCCACGCAGTAGCGGCAGTTGGTGCAGGGCACCATGTCCCCGAGCCCCTGGAGAATGGCCTCGTAGGCCTCCCGCTCGGGGGCCGCAAGGGGCCTCTCGTTGGCGAATATGCCCACGTTCTCCCGAAGCTGGGCCATGCTGCTCATGCCGCTGAGGATGACGCCCAGGCCGGGGAGCCCCTGGAGCCACCTGAAGGCCCAGGCGGGGACGCTCTCGTCAGGGCGCATGGCCCTGAGCCTGGCCTCGTTTTCCGGGGACAGGGAGGCCAGGAGCCCGCCCCTCAGGGGCTCCATAACGAAGACCGGGAGCCCCATCCCCTTCAGGGTCTCGTACTTGAGCCTCGCGTTCTGCAATGTCCAGTCCAGGGCGTTCAGCTCTATCATGCAGAACTCCATCTTCGGGCCGTGGGCCTTCAGGAAGGCCATGAAGGCCTCCTCCCTGGCGTGGGCGGAGAACCCGAGGTGCCTTATGCGCCCGGCCTCCCTCTGGTCGAGCAGGTAGCGGACTATGCCGTTGGAGTCGTCCAAATAGGTGGCCAGGTTGCGCTCGTAGACGTTGTGGAGCAGGTAGAAGTCGAAGTGGCCCACCCGGCACTTCCGAAGCTGCTCCTCGAAGACCTCGGCCGGGTCCCAGCGCTCCCTCTGCTCGTAGCCAGGGAACTTCGTAGCGAGGCAGAAGGAGTCCCTTGGGAACCTTGAGAGCGACTCGCCCATGACACTCTCCGACTCGCCACCGTGGTAGGCCCAGGCCGTGTCGAAGTAGTTGATGCCCGCCCCGATCGCAAAGTCCACCATGGCGTGGACGGCCTCCCTGTCTATGGCCCCGGACTCCAGGACAGGCAGGCGCATCGCGCCGAAAGCCAATGCCGAGAGATCGTGGCCGAGTACTTGTTTCCTAATCATCCGTGCGTCTCCTATCCACGAGCTTTGGCTAAAAACGCCTTCGAAGCCCGGGGGCCTGAAAGGCCCCAAGCTTTTGAACGCGTCCCGCAAAGTATTGGGTGCACTATATGCTTTGGGGAGGGCTTCGTCAAGGGCGAAATGCCGCAAAGCATCCGGCTTGGGTGGGGCTTGCGCAAAAAGAAAGGCCGATAATCAAGGGTTTTGGCGAAAGACCAGAGCGATTGAAGGAGGATGAAGGGGAATCAGGCAAGAATTATGGGGAATAGGGAGACAATATTCAATATTATTCGGACTATAATGGTGACATGATATCTTTTTCCGGTTATGCGAAAAACAAGCATTCACAGGTTTGACCCCGGTCTTCGTTTTAACTTGCGAATGCCATAGGATAGGCCATTCGCGCCTGGGATCTTTTGGCACGAATTCAAGACGAAGCCAGCGTATTTGTCATTTTACCATTCCAAGATAGCTTAGCATAGTTAGATGTGGCATGTCTATTACCTAAACCATATATAGAAAAGCCTTCAAAAAAGTGTGAAAAACGGTGTATTCCCATCAATTAAAGAAATACATGCGACATTTTCGCCGCTTTCAATGAAATTCCCCATAAACAAGATGCGATTCCATTATTAAGCCTCGGGTTGAATCGGCTGGGGTTTGGCTCGATTTTGTCAGGGAACTGTGTTCTTAAATCGTACATTATTGGAAGGAAATATGAAAAAATTTTTGATTTTTATGGTCGCACTGGTTCTTACGATGGCAAACGTTGTTTTGTTATCTGCAGAAACCACAATGGAGTTTCCCATGAAAATTCAAATAACAATCGATAACAAGACAACTCTCACAGCGACGCTTTCAGATAATAAAACATCACGCAATTTTATTAAAATGCTCCCTCTGACTATTCCATTACAAAACTTATATTCACGGGAGATGTGTTATCACTTTCCTGAACCGCTGGAAACGGACAATGTAAAGGAAACTGGATATGAAGTAGGTGAAATTATTTATTGGCCGCCCAAACACAGTTTTGCGATTATGTATTCGCAAAATGGCGAAAAATTTAGCATGCAGAAACTTGGACGTGTTGACGGAGGTGTGGAAATTTTTGAAAAAACGGGAGATGTCACTGTAACGATTTCTGTTTTGACGAAAGGGGATACAGCTGATCCATCCGATATGCGTGTTAGCCCATCCCAAAATGAGAAAAATGCGGCATCTGTTAAAGATTTCGTTCTTATCAAAGGCGGCACTTTCCGAATGGGGAGCCCTGAAAATGAACAATGGCGGGAAAAAGACGAGACGCAACATCAGGTAACAGTTAGCGATTTTCTCATTGGAAAGCACGAAGTAACGCAAAGAATGTACAGGGAAATTATGGGAAATAATCCAAGTAATTTTAGTGGAGACGATTTACCTGTGGAAAACGTGAGTTGGTTCGATGCCATACAATTCTGCAATGCAAAAAGCATCAAGGAAGGATTAACGCCTGCCTATGAAATAAACGGTGATACTGTTAACTGGAATCGAAATGCCAATGGTTACCGGCTTCCAACCGAAGCTGAATGGGAATACGCCTGCCGCGCCGACACAATTACCCCATTCAATACTGAAAATTCTATCAGTACAAAACAGGCAAACTATTATGGAACATATCCATACATGATCGAGACACATTATTTTTCGCAAGAGAAATTAGAGACACCTCCGAGCGAATACCGACAACAGACCGTCCCAATAGGCAGTTTTGCGCCTAACAAATGGGGTCTGTTTGATATGCACGGAAACGTAGGGGAATGGTGTTGGGATTGGTACGGAAACTTCACTGAAGCTAACCAAAATGACCCAGCTGGCGCTTCAGCGGGAACGTATCGCATCACTCGTGGCGGAAGCTGGAATGACTTTGGCAAACACCTTAGATCCGCTTATAGATCCGCTACACCCCCGTCCAACCGGATGTTCAATGTAGGATTCAGGCTTGCCCGCAATACACAATAAATTCAATCAGGTGAGAATGTGATAAAACTCATAAGTTTAATTTCGATGATTATTTTCTTTTTTTCGGCCAGTTACGTACAAGCAAATGAAAACAAGGAGGATAGAGGAAATATGCTCGTAGCCTATTTTTCATGGAGCGGTAATACCCGAAATATTGCCAAGGAAATTCACTCGTTGGTAGGTGGTGACATTTTTGAAATTGAACCGGTTAAGGCTTACTCCAGCGATTACAATACCTGTTTGGACGAAGCCAAAAGGGAGCAGCAGGCACAAGCTAGACCGGCTTTGAAAACCCATGTCACGGATATGACAAAATATGACGTGATCTTCCTCGGCTACCCCAACTGGTGGGCATCAATCCCCATGCCTATCGCTTCCTTTTTGGAAGAATATGATTTATCTGGCAAAACCATTATTCCCTTTTCCAGTCACGGTGGCGGACGCTTGGGACAAAGTGTTTCCGCCATCGCAAAATTAAGCCCACAATCAAAGATTTTAGAAGCACTTTCGGTGCATTACAGCGGCGGGAGATCATTACGAAATGACATATCCGTATGGCTAAAAAAAATTGGCATAACGGAGAAATGATTCATTCATGAGGAGCAGATTGATTCTTGATCTCCTGATGGCGATTTTTATCCTGAATTCGCTAGCCTACCGCATCACAGGGGATATTGCTCATGAATGGATAGGTGTATGCGTATTTGCCCTGCTTGTCATACACAATATTATACATTGGTCGTGGTATCGACGAATTTTCCAAGGAAGGTATAACTTTCGGCGTATTTTGAACACTATCATCAATATCATACTGCTTGTGACAACAGCGACCTTGATAATAACTGGTCTGCTACATTCAAGAACCGTCCTTTCCTTCATGCATCCCAGTGGAGGGATGCTGTTGCGACAAATACATACTATTGCCGCATATTGGTGTCTTCTGGTTATTTCCGTACATATTGGAATACATTGGGAAATAATCATAAATCACATATTGAAGACAATAAAAAAAATTGGGATTAACCATCTCCCGGCAATCGTTACGAGCTGCATGGTAGCTATTGTTTTGATCTATGGTGTCTATTCATTCTTGGAGAGAGATATGCCTGCCAAGCTCTTTCTTGGGTATTCATTCGATTTTTGGGATGAAAACAAAAATGAAATTTCATTTTTTACGGAAAATATATCTATTATGGCAGTATATATATTTTTAACTCATCATATCATAAAATGGATAGAATACTTAAAGATACATAAGGGAGAATGACTAAGCAAATAATTAATCACTAACAATGGAGTAAGCAGATGCGCAGAGGATATTTTATTGGAACTTTTATCTTGATTCTAAGTATTGTTACCACCGTTGAGGCACAAACAGTGAATAAACAAGACTTGAACACCAAGCAGATATGCATGATCGAAATTTCTGCATTCACGGCCACCGGCAATATCGACAAGTTGACAACCGCCCTTAATGAAGGCTTGGATGCCGGATTGACAGTGAATGAAATCAAAGAAATTCTTGTGCAATTATATGCCTATACGGGATTTCCGCGTAGCCTGAACGGCATCAACACTTTTATGACCGTCATGGAAGAGCGGCATAAGAAAGGGATTAATGATGAAATAGGCAAAGAAGCCACTCCATTGCCAGCGGATTTTAACAAAGATGAATACGGCGCAAAAGTTAGGGCAACTCTTTTCGGACAAGAAAAGATCCCTCCACCAAGCGGATATCAACTGTTTGTGCCTATTATTGATACTTTTTTGAAAGAACACCTGTTCGCTGATATTTTCGCACGTGATGTCTTGGATTACAAGAGCAGGGAACTGGTTACCATTTCGGCTTTGGCTGCGATGTCTGGCACATCCGCTCAACTCCAGTCCCACCTTGGGGCTGCCATGAATGTTGGTTTAACGGAAGCCCAACTGAAGCAATTCATCTCCATAATCGAAAGCAAAATCGGGAAATCGCAGGCGGAAACAGCTACGGCGGTACTTGAAAAAGTGTTGGCGACTCGTAGTCGTCAACAGTAAATTTATCGGAGATTATTATGAAAAACGTATTATTGTCAACTTTGGTGATCATCATACTGACAGTGAGTGGGGGTATAGGGATGTCAAGCGCAGCGGAAACTCAGGCTTCCTTGTTTACAGGGGACGGCATTTTCCCAAAAGGCGAAAAGAATGAAGCGTACGCCCGGTATTTTACCGGAACCAGCTACCTGAAAAGTCTTTCCACGGAAGGGGTCACAATCAACAACATTACTTTCGAGCCTGGCTGCCGCAATTTCTGGCATGTCCACCATAAAGGAGGTCAGATTATCCTGGTGACGGAGGGGGTTGGCTGGTACCAAGAATGGGGAAAACCGGCCATGAAGCTTCGCCCAGGCGACGTAGTCAATATACCTGCCGAAATCAAACATTGGCACGGCGCCGCCGCGGATAGCTGGTTCGCCCATCTCTCTGTGTCTGTTCCAGCCGATGGAAGCACGACGGAGTGGCTGGAGCCGGTTTCGGCTGAAGAATACAACCGGCTGAAATAGCGATCATCCCGACGCTGCGGAGGAGGCTCGCCCTGTTGGCCGAAAGGGCCAACCGGGCGCTGCCGGCAGGGGGGCTAACCCCAAAAAACAAGGGTTTTCATTCCATACCCCATATTTTGATGGCACATATTGTGGAAACCACACTCTATTGCGTAAAACTAAGTCGTGAACGGTTACAAATTCCTGAAATTGCGCCCATTTGGGATGTCTTGGTTCCCGCCAAGCCGGAAGTGAGGGGATAATGGTAAAATACCGGGTACGAGGCCGCTACCAAAATATGCTGCGACAAGCAAAATATGCCTTAATCGGGCAGAAGATGGGAGCAAGGGCGTCCTAAATGCATGACGATCCCCACGAAACCCGTGGCTTTTGGCCAAAAGGGCATGTTTCTTGCTTCCGTCGTTTTTGTGGTGTTTGCGGCTTTTGTCGCTTTTTTCGCCGTTTTATGCTTCTTGCGGGCGTTTTGTCGTTTTTTGCGCTTTTTAGCATGTCACTGCTTACGTTTTATGGCGTGGGTCCGGCGTTGGGCGATTCGGAAACGTCGGGGCCGGGGCGAAACCCTGCCGTGGAAAGGCTGGAGATGGGCCACGATTATTTCCACAAGGACTCATTGGTTGCGCAAGTGGTGGCCGATCCCCGCTTTGAGGGGTTCGGGCGCTTCCTTTTCCCGCTGAGGATGGACCATGTAAACCCAGACATGACCGTATCCGAGATAGCCCCGCTCCTTCCGTACCACCGGAACATCGACGCGGGCACGACTGTAGCTACCCTCAACCGCCTGCTTGACGACAGGGCGAAAGGGGAAAAGGTCTTCCACGGCATATACGGGGAAGGGCAAAAACTAAACGATCCCAGGAAAAACGACACAGGCCTATTCTTCCTCAAGGGAAAGCCCGGAAAGCCTTTTGCGATAATATCCGCAGGCGGGGGCTTTGCCTACGTGGGCTCCATCCACGAAAGCCTGCCGCTTGCAATCGAACTTAGCAAAATCGGGTACAACGCCTTCGCCCTGCATTACAGGACCGGCGGCTCGCAGGCCGCCTCGGAGGATTTGGCGGCGGCAATCGACTTTGTCTTCAGGAACGCGAACGAGCTGCAAGTGAGCGTTTCCGATTACTCGCTGTGGGGCGGCTCCGCTGGGGCAAGGATGGCAGCTAACCTTGGATCATACACTACCAAGGCCTACGACTTGGAAGAGCGCCCAAGGCCCGCGGCCGTCATCATGCAGTACACCGGGCATGCGAATTACACCGACAAGGACCCGCCCACCTACGCTTGCGTGGGGGAAAACGACGGCATAGCCTCCAAGGCTAGCATGGAACGCAGAATCAAAGCGCTAAGGGACATGGGCATCGACGCGGAGTTCCACGTGTTCCAAAACCTTGGCCACGGCTTCGGGCTGGGGAAGGGAACTAGCGCCCAAGGGTGGCATCACGATGCCGTGGCCTTTTGGGAAAGGCACATGTCAGGCCGCTAAAACCGACATATGGCTATTGCCGGCACTCTTGTCGATTTGGCCCAAGCCCAAGATGATTTTGTCTTTTTGTTGGGTTATTATGGTTTTAGTTTGTTGTTTTTTGTTGGGTCATTGTTGTTTTGGAACCGATCCTTCGCACCAGAATCAATGGCACCGTTGGGCGACAACAGACAGTGTTTCCTGCAACAAATTCTGGCAAACCCCCGTCAGATAGGTACGGCCAATCTTTAGCGCCGCCAGCTCCTTGCGGCCGGTTATGCCTGCCAAGTTCGCTTCCACCACCTGCATCAGTGCCCTGATCGCGGCTTCGAGCAAAATGCTCGCAACGGCCACATCGCTTAAGACCTTGATGTTCCCAATGAATGCCACGCGCCTTATGAGTTTGAAGAGCGACACTATCCTGTTGCATATCCGTATGGGGACGTAGGTCGCCTTGATCAAGTTCGCCTGGTAGACCGTTTCGTATCTGGTCTGTTCCTTTTTTGTTTCCCTGGGGAGCTTTTTCGTTTCGAGAAACATTTCGTAAACCATTATGTCTGTTTCGGAGAGAACCTTAAGTTTATCTATGCGGTCTTCGATCTCCTTGAGCAGGTTTTCCATCTCCGGCTCCCACTCCTTGTAGCCCGGCTTCCCCAAGGTGAGGTTCGCGACCATGGCGCCCAAGGAGCCCCCGAGGATGGCGACCATTGCCGAGACACTGCCGGCGCCTGGCGCGCGGCTTTTTGAGCAGGCCATTTTTATGACATCCGAGAACGTGTTTTCGAACAATCCTTCGTAATTTTCCATAATGCACCTCTGGTAACTGGCAAGCTAATGGATCGTTTTGAAGTGTTGCCTATGGGTTATGGGTTATGGCTTATGGGCTATGGTTTATTGTTATGGGCTATTGTTAAGTCTTGCCCGTTTTCCTTCCCTATCCTGATTGCCTTCAGGAGATTCTTCAAAAGCAGCGCGACGGTCAGCGAGCCCACCCCGCCCGGGACCGGGCTCAGCCAGCCCACCACCTCGGAAGCCCTGGGATCCACGTCGCCCGCGAGCCTGCCGTCCGGGAGCACGCTCACGCCCGCGTCGATGACCATCTGCCCGGGCGAGAGCATGTCCGTGGTTATGAGCCCGGGTTGCCCTGTTGCGGTCACCACTATGTCGGACTTGCGGACGACCTCCCTCAGCCCCTTCGTCTTGGAATGGCAGATGGTGACAGTCGCGCTCCTCTTTATCAAGAGGACCGCCAGCGGGAGCCCCACGGTCTCGCCGCGGCCCACGATGGCCACCTCCTTGCCCTTCACGTCCACCCCGGTCCCGTCGATGAGAGTCATGCAGGAAAGCGGGGTCACCGGCAGGAGCGCGAGGTCGAGCTTTCCCATGAAGAGGAGCCCCCGGTTCATGGGCGTTATGCCGTCCACGTCCTTCAGGTGCGATATGGAGGAAGCCACCTTGAAGGGGTCTATCTGCTTCGGCAAGGGAAGCTCAAGCATTATACCATGAACCGAAGAATCCTGGTTGAGTTTTTTTATTCCGCTTACGATCTCGGCATCGCTTTCCGTTTCCCCGTATTCCCTGAGCCTGAAGTCTATCCCGAGCTTCCCGCAGGCCTTCTCCTTGGCGCGGGCGTAGGCCATGGAAGGCCCAGAGCCGCCCACCAGTATGGTCGCGAGCGAGGGCTTTGTCCCTTCGGCCCTGAGGGCCCCGGCCTCAGCACTTATCTCCCCGTAAAGCCTCTCGACCTCGTGCCTGCTGGCAAGGATTTGCGCGGTCATCTTCAGTCCTTTCCTTCTTCTTTTTTTCCCTTGCACAGCCAGAGGTAGGGAAGCCCCACGAAGAGGGCCCCGCCGACGATGTTCCCCAAGGTGACCGGCACGAGGTTGCGGGCCAGGAAGGCGCCCCAGGTGGCGGTGGGGCCCACGGCCCCTCCGGAAAATTCCGGGTAGTTGCCCAGGAAGATCCCCAAAGGCACGAAGCACATGTTGGCGACGCTGTGCTCCATGCCCAGGGCCACGAACGCCGTTATGGGCGGCCACATGAGGACGGCCTTGGAGATCCCGCTGTCGGCCGTGAGGCTCATGTATATGGCGAGGCATACCAGCCAGTTGCAGAGAACGCCCCGAACGAAGGCGACCCCGAATGGGAGCCCGGTCTTGGCGTTGGCCAGCCTGACCGCCGCCTCGGCAAGCGGGAGCGTCCCCCCGGGGCCTGGATCGAGAAGGGCCCCCGACCTGCACGCGAGCCAGGCCAGAAGCACGGAGCCCAGGAAATTCCCCAAGAAGGAAACGGACAGGAACCTCAGCCAGGTGGCGCCCGTCGCGTCCCTTTCGGCCCAGGAGCAGCTAAGGTACATGACGTCGCCGGTGAACAGCGAGGCCCCGGCTATGAGCACCATGAGGAGCCCTATGGGGAAGACCAGCCCGAAGAGGAGCTTGGTCAGGTTCCCCAGGGAGGGGTCCAGGTTCCCCGTGACCTTCAGCGCAAGGACCGCCCCGAAGCCTATGTAGGCCCCGGCAAGCGCCGACTGGAGCAGGTGGGGGCCAAGGGGCAGCCTGGCCTTCGCCTTCCCGATGGCGAGCATGAGCCCTACCGTCTCGGCCGTGTTCCTAATCCTTCCCATGAACGAAACCTTGCTGCCTTGGGTAAGGCCAAGGGCTTGTGCCCGTCAGAAGAGGCCGTTGATCTTGCCCGTGGCCGTGTCCACGTCTATGCGGCGGTAGGCCGGATCCGACGCGGTCCCTGGCATGAGGGAGATGTTGCCGACAACGGGCACCACGAACTCCGCCCCGCCGTAGATGAGGCAGTCCCTGACGAAGAGCCTGAAACCCTTGGGCACGCCCTTAAGGTTGGGATCCCCCGAAAGCGACAGGTGGGTCTTGACCATGCAGAGCCCGAAATTCGATATCTTGGGGTCCTTCTGGTAGAGGGCTATCTTCTTGTCCGCCTCGGGCGAGTAGTCCACCCCGTCGGCCCCGTAGATCTCCCTGGCCACGAGATCGATCCTGTCCTTGAAGGGCATGGAGAGATCGTAGAGCAGCCTGAAGCCCGACTTTTCATCGCAGGCCTCCTTAACCGCGTCGGCGAGCTCGAGCGCCCCCTCGCCGCCCTTGAGCCAGTGCTCGGAGACCGCCACCCTCGCGCCAGCCTTCTCGCAGGCGTTCCTGATGGCGGCTATCTCCTCTTTGGTGTCTGTCACGAACGCGTTTATGCAGATGACCGGGGGAATCCCGGACTTCCTCACGATCCCCACGTGGTGCATGAGGTTCGCGAGCCCCTTCTCGACAAGCCCCACGTCGGGCTTGGAGTACTCCGGGGGGAGCGGGTTCCCGGGCTTGGGCACCGGGGCGCCCCCGTGGCACTTAAGGGCCCGGACTGTCGCGACCACCACCGCCGCGTTGGGCACAAGTCCCGAGTAGCGGCACTTGAGGTTCCAGAACTTCTCAAAGCCGATGTCGGCCGCGAAGCCGGACTCGGTAACGTGGTAGTCGACCAGCTTCAGGGAGACCCGGTCGGCTATGATGGAGCTCTGGCCTATGGCGATGTTCGCGAATGGCCCAGCGTGCACGAAGCAGGGCTGGCCCTCCAAGGTCTGGAGCAGGTTGGGCATCAGGGTTTCCACCATCCAGGAGGTCATGGCCCCCGCGACCTCCAAATCCTCCGCCGTGACAGGCTCCCCCCGCTTGTCGTAGGCGAGTATGACCTGGCCTATGCGTTTTCTCAGGTCGGCCAGATCCTTGGCCAAGGCCAGTATCGCCATGAGCTCGGAGCTCACGGCTATGCCGAACTTGGACTGCATCAGGTAGCCGTCGTTCTTCCCGCCCAGGCCTATCACGATGTTCCTGAGGCACTGGGCCGCGAAGTCCATGACGAACCCGAACTCCACCCTGGAGGGGTCCACGTCTAGCCTCCTCAGGTTGCGGGAGGCGAGGAAGGCGTCGGCATGGTTAGCCTCGTGCTGCATGCGGGAGTTAAGGGCCACCATCCCGAGGTTGTGGGCGTTCATTATGGAGTTGATGTCCCCCGTGAGCCCCAGGGAGAAGGGCGTCAGCGGCAGGCACTGGCTCATGCCGCCCCCGGCGGCCGAGCCCTTGATGTTCATGGTGGGCCCTCCCGAGGGCTGGCGGATGGCCGCCGCCACATTCAAGCCCCTCTTCCCCATGCCCTGGACCAGGCCCATGGTGGTGGTGGACTTGCCCTCGCCGAGCGGGGTGGGGGTGATGGCGGTTACGTCAACGTACTTGCCGTCGGGCTTGTCCTTAAGACGGCCGAGCACGCTGTGGTAGTCCACCTTGGCGACGTAGTGCCCGTGGGGCAGGACCTCCTCGAATCCAAGGCCCATCTTTTCCGCGAGCTCGCCTATCCTGATAAGGTGGGGCTCCGCGGCCAAGGCTATCTCGCAGTCCTTGGCGCCTTTCGCCGTGTATTCCCGCCAGTCTATCGTCATATGCGTCTCCTTGGTGTCCTCCGGGTATCAGGGGATCGCCGAAACGGCATCCCTTTGCGTCGTCCTGGTCCTTGCGCGCGCATGTCTGGGATTATCGGCCGATACGCCAAAACATGCCCCGTCATGCGAAAACACGCGCCGTCAGCCGTGCCCTGCCCTTTCGTTGCGGTTGCCCCCGCCCCCTTTGGGCTTCCTAGGGCACGGGCCTTGGCAAGAGGCCTGCCTGCCGCACGATTGCGGGGATCATGTGCTCCCACTCCACCAGCATCAGGTGGACGCCGCTCACGCCTTCCATGGCCTTGAGCTCCTCTATCTGCTCGCAGGCGATCCTCACGCCCTCTTCCGCCTGCCTGTCCTTCGGCACGCCCTTGAGCCTTTCTATCAGGGCGTCCGGGATTATTATGCCAGGGACCTTGTCCCGCATGTACTTGGCCATGCCCATCGACTTGAGGGGGGTAACCCCGGCCATGAAGAAGGCCCTTTCCGTAAGCCCCAGGTCCACGGCCCTTGCCATGAAGCGCTTGTAGCGGCCCATGTCGTAGATGCACTGGCTCTGAAGGAAGTCCGCGCCCGCGTCTACCTTCTTCTTCGCCCTGAGAGCCCTGAAAGCCTCCGGGTCGGCGAAGGGGTTGTAGGCCGCGCCTATGAAGAGCCTGGGCCTCCCGCCCTCGGGCAGCTCCCGGCCGTTCATAAGCACCCCCTTGTCCCGCATGTCCCTTAGGGCCCTTATGAGGTTGATGGAGTCGAGATCGTAGACGTTCTTGGCCTCCGGGTGGTCGCCGAAGCTCTGGTGGTCGCCGGACAATATGAGAAGGTTGTTGACGCCGAGGGCCGCCGCCCCCAGGATGTCCGACTGCATGGCTATGCGGTTGCGGTCCCTGCAGACCATCTGCATGTTGGCTTCCAGCCCCTCGCCCTGGGCGATAAGGCTCGCGGCCATGGACGACATCCGGACGACCGCCGTCTGGTTGTCGGTGATGTTGGCGGAATCGACGTTCCCCAACAGGTACCCGGCCTTCTTCCTCACGTCTTCCGGGTCCGCGTGCCTGGGCGGCCCCAGCTCCCCCGTCACGGCGAAGGCCCCGGCCCTCAGCACCCTCTCCAGGCGGCCGCCGCTCTTGAAATCCCCTTTCATCTTAGCAGCTCTTGCCTCACTATGCGGCGGGGGCCCCCGTCCCGGCTCGTCCTCCAGTCCTTGACAAGGTCCATGGCCATGAAGGCGTCCAATGTGCCGTCAGCCGTGATTTTGTCCACTATCAGCTGCCACACGCAGTCGGTCTCCTTGGATACCTCGCATTTGCCGCCCTCCGAGCCGCCGCAGGGGCCGTTGAGGAGGCTTTTGGCGCAGCGGGATATGGGGCAGAAGCCCCCGAAGAGGTGGATCACGCAGTCGCCGCAGGCCTGGCAGAACTCGGACCATACCCCGTGCGCAAGGGCGCCCCCCAAAAAGCTTGTGTTGAGGGCCGGGAACACCCGCGCCTCCGGGTAGCGTCTGGCCAGATACTGCGGTCCTATGGGGCAGGCCATGGAGAGCACGGCCCCGTAGCGCCCGTCCATGAGCTGGGAGAGCTCCTCCACGTACTCCGGGTCGCACTGGCGCTCAAGGGTTAGCTCGTCCGCGTGCAGGCCGCGGCCCTCCTTTTCGGCCCCGAGCCTCAGGAGGGATGCCAGTATCTCCACCTCCTTGGCCCCGCCCGCGTTGCAGACGGTCACGCAGCCCCGGCAGCCCACCACGAGGATCTTTGCCTTGCCCTCGATGAAGCCCGTTATCTCGTTCATCGGCTTTCTTTCGGCTATTATCATGGTATCCGACCTATGGCGTTTCCCGGCCTGTGCCGGCGGGCGTCCCCCGCGCCTGTTGGGATTGCGTCGTCATCTTGCCGTCCGTGCCTTCCGGCCCCGTCCCATCGTCGGGACCCCCAAGCGGCCCGGCGTCCCTGAAGGGGCCCAGGGAGGCGACGTCCCTCACGAACTCCCCCGCTATCTCCGCGAACCTGGGGCCCTGGGACGCCGAGAGGTTGTACATCCTCACCCTCCCTGGCTCGACCCCCACCGAGGCAAGCCCCTCTTTGAGGTAGTCCACCCGCTTCCTGGCCCGGATGTTCCCGTCCAGGAAGTGGCAGTTGCCCTCGAGGCAGCCCGCGACGTAGACCCCGTCGGCGCCCTTCTCGAAGGCCCTTAGGGCCAGTATCACGTCGAAGCGGCCCGTGCAGGGGATGAGCACTATCTCCACCTCGGCGGGGTACTGCAGCCGCATGGAGCCCGCCATGTCGGCCGCGCTGTAGGCGCAGTATTGGCAGCAGAAGGCTATGACCTTTGGCGCGAAGTCCCGCCCTGGCATGTCAGGCACCCCCTCCCGCCTCGGAGGCGCCCTGCGGATCATGGGCCTCCGCGAGGGCGCCGACCTTCGCCAGCAGCTGCTCGTCCGTGAAGAAATGGAGCTTGATGGCCTTACCAGGGCACTCCCCCACGCAGACGCCGCAGCCCTGGCATATGGCGGGCTCCATGTGGGCATGCCCCGGAAGGGAGGGGTCCTCCTTGTTGGGGACGATCCCCGGCACGTTGAAGGGGCAGGACCTCACGCAGGTGCAGCAGGCGGCGCACTTGTGCCGGTCCACCGCCGCGACTACGCCGCCCACCATGACGCAGGGCCTCGCGAGTATGGCCGCGGCCTTGGCCGCGGCCGCCCTCGCCTGGGCGAGGCTTTCCTCTATGGGCTTGGGGTAGTGGGCGAGCCCGGCCATGAACTGCCCCTCCGTCGCGAGATCCACGGGCCTAAGCTTCATATGGGCCTCCTGGAGGAAGCCCTCGGCGTTGAGCTGGCCCTTGAATACCCCCACTATCCCTTCCTTCATGGGGACGGGGTCGATGCCGCTCGCGAGTGTCAGGCAGTCGCAGTCGATTGCAAGCGGCCTGTTGAGCACGTGGTCCATGACGGTCACCCTCACCTTGCCTGAGGCGTCCGTCACCTCTGGTGGGTTGTCTGGCTCGTAGCGGATGAACACGACGCCCCGTTTTCTCGCCTCCTCGTACTTCCTTTCCCTGAAGCCGTAGGACCTCATGTCCCGAAACAGCACGAAGACCCTGGCGGTTGGGTTCCTGTCGAGGATCGACAGGGCGCAATCCAACGTATTGGTGCAGCAGACCTTGGAGCAATAGGGCCTGTCCGGGACCCTCGAGCCCGCGCACTGGATGAAGGCGAATACCGCGCCCTCCTTTGATATGGAGGGATCCTTGTCTTTTATGAGCTTTCCCAGCTCCTTCTGGAGGAGCACGTTTTTTATTTCGCCCCGGCCGTAGAGCCTTGGCTCGTGCGCCATGCCGCCGGGCGCGAGTACCGTCACCCCGTGCTTGAGCGCGAACCCGCCAAGGGGGCCTTCCAGCCTTGTCTCGAAGTTCCCTACGAAGCCGGTGGACGCGAGCGGCCGGCTGCCAAGGTGCAACTCGATCAGCGGGTGTTTCGTCACCTCGTCCGCCAAGGCCCTCGCATAGGCCTCTATGTCCTTGTCCCGGGAGAACGCCTTGAGGGCGTTCCCGCCAAGGTGGGCGTCCCTTTCCACAAGATGGGTGCGGAAGCCCAGGTTCGCGATCGAGAGGGCCGCGCCCATGCCGGCCGCGCCCCCTCCCACCACCAATGCCTCGCGGGTGAGGCCCATCATGGTCAGATGCGCCGGCTCGAGGAAGGCGGCCTTGGCGACCGCACCGCGCATAAGATCCTTGGCCTTGGCGGTCGCCTTTTCCGGCTCCTTCTGGTGGACCCAGGAGTCCTGGTCGCGGATGTTCGCCATCTCGAAGAGGAACTTGTTGAGCCCTGCCTGGGCCAGGGTCTCCCGGAACATGGCCTCGTGCGTCCTAGGCGAGCACGACGCGACTACCACCCTGTTGAGGTTGTGCCCCTTAATCGCGTCCTTGATCTTGTCCTGGGTGTCCGCCGAGCAGGTGAAGAGGTTGGTCTCCGCGAGCTCCACGAAGGGAAGGGTCCTCGCGTGCCTTGCCACCTCCTCCACGTCAACCACCGAGGCGATGTTTATGCCGCAGTGGCACACGAATACCCCAATCCTGGGTATCTCCCCCGTCACGTCCCGCTCGCCCGGGTATTCCCGCTCGCGGGTCATGGTGAACCTTTGGTCCCTGATGCCTTGGGCCGCGGCCTCGGCCGCGGCCGAGGCCTCGACAACGGTCGAGGGGATGTCCTTTGGCTCGGTCGCCGCCCCGCAGGCGTACACGCCGTCTTTCCCGGTACCTACCGGGTCGAAGGGCAGTGTCCCCACGAAGCCGTCCTCGTTCAAGCTTAGGCCCAGGGTCTTTGCCAGCCCTTCCAGGGATTTGGGGGGTGACAGCCCGATTGACAGCACCGCCATGTCGAAGCGTTCCGTAAGGCGCCTTCCGTCCCCCGTGACGTATTCCAGCCCCACGTCGCCGTCCGGGAACGGGGTGAGTGTGTGGACCCTGGATCTCACGAACCTTACCCCTTGGGCCTTGGCCCGCTCGTAGTACTTCTCGAAATCCTTGCCGTGGCTCCTTATGTCCATGTAGAAGACCGAGGCCTCAAGGCTTTGGGGCTGGGCATGCTCCATGGCGATCGCGGCCTCCTTCATGGCGTACATGCAGCACACGGACGAGCAGTACTTCCTGTCGCAGCCGTTGGTGTCCCGGGAGCCCACGCACTGGACCCAGGCAATCCTTTTGGGCTCCTTTTTGTCCGAGGGCCTCGCCATGTGGCCCTGGAAGGGGCCCGAGGCGGAGAGCACCCGCTCGAACTCCAGGGAGGTCATGATGTTGGGCGAATCCTCGTAGCGGTAGCCAAGGATCCCTTGGGGATCGTAGGGCGCGAACCCGGACGCCAAAACCACCGCCCCAACCCTTAGTTCCTCCATGATCCCCCCCTGGGAGTGGGTGGCCAAGGTTAGCGCCCCCGGAAGGCAGGCCTTCACGCAGCGGTAGCAGAGGCAGCAGGCCCCGCAGGCCGCGCAGCGGCCAGCCTCCTCCAAGGCGTTTGCCTCATCGAGCCCCAGGTCGAACTCTTCGAAATCATGGACCCTGTCGGATGCCTTGCGCAGTGTGTTTTTTTTCCGCCACCTGATGTCTTTGGGAAGGTCCTGGTATTCCTCGTCCCCGGTGAAGGCAATCCTTGGCCTGTCCTTGTCCATTGGTTCGCCCGCGAGAAAGCGGGATATGGAAAGGGCCGCTTCCTTCCCGGCGGCCACCGCGTCTATCGCGAGCGCCGGGCCCAGCTGCGCGTCCCCGCCCGCGAATACCCCTGGCCTCCCGGTCTGGAAGGTAAGCCTGTCCACCTCGATCCTCCCGCGCCCGTCCAGGGAAACGCCATCCTCATCCAGAAGGCAGGAGGTGGAAGGCCTCTGGCCCGTGGCGGATATCACGAGGTCGTAGCCCTCATGGGTCACATGCTTCCTGTCGATTGATAGCCTTGCCCCGCGGTCGTCCATGGAGCCCTCGGCATGGGTCCTCGCGAGCCGCGCGCTAATCTTCCCGGCTTTCTCAGCGAAGCCGATGGGCGCCATCCCGGTGATTATGCGGACGCCCTCCTCCTCGGCCTCTCCCACCTCCCAGGGCCAGGCGGGCATTGCGCCCCGGCCCCTGCGGTAGGCGAGATCCACCGCCGCCCCCAGCCTGACGGCGCACCTCGCGGCGTCCATGGCGACGTTCCCTGCGCCCAGGACAAGTACCCTCTTGCCCTTGAGGTCCGGACGCTCGCCCAGGTTCACCCGCCGCAGGAAGCCCACCCCCGGGACAAGCTTGCCGGAATTCTCGCCTGGGACCCCAAGGGGCAGGTGGCCGTGCGCCCCCATGGCCAGGAACACCGCCCCGAAGCCGTCCCCGAAGAGGGAGTCTATGGAAAAGTCCTTCCCCAGCTCCATGCCGAGCCTGATGTCCGTGCCGGTGAAATCCTTGATAAAGGCTATTTCGCTGTCAAGGACCTCGGGCGGGAGCCTGTAGTCAGGGATTCCAAGGCGCAGGGCGCCTCCCGGGACCCCCTCCTTCTCGAATATCACGCTGGATATTCCCCTTCTTTTCAGATGGTACGCGGCCGAGAGCCCGGCCGGGCCGGAACCCACTATGGCGACCCTCCCCTCTACCGGAGGGCCCGCGGGGATGGCCTTCCCGGCCTCCGTTATGTCGCCCTTGTCGGAAACGAGCCGCTTTATGTTCTTTATGTCCAGGGGCTCGTCCAGCTTGCCCCTGCGGCACTCGGACTCGCAGGGGTGCGCGCAGATCCTCCCAAGGGTCCCGGGGAGCGGCAGCGCGTCCAGTATGGTCTCCAATGCCTCCTGGAAGCGGCCCTTCGCCGCGAGCGACACGTAGCCGTGGGCGTTCACGTGGGCCGGGCAGGCCACCACGCAGGGGCTTATGCTTTTCTTGGTGAGGGAGTAGGCGTTGGGGTAGGCCTGGGCGTAGGACTTGTGGGGGACCTTCCTCTTGTCGAGCCCCTCGTTGAACTCGCAAGGGATCTCCACCGGGCAGGCCTTGGCGCAGTCGCCGCAGGCGGTGCACTTGGGATCGTCCAGGAAGCGTGGGAGCCTCCTGATCCTCGCCCTGAAGTTCCCGGGCTCGCCTTCGAGCGACAGGAGCTCCCCGTTGTTTATGGCGTCGATGTTGACGTGCGCGCCCACGTCGTTCAACTTGGGCGATATTATGCACATAGAGCAGTCGTTGGTGGGAAAGACCTTGTCCAGCTGGGCCATGCGGCCGCCAATGGCAGGGTTCTTCTCCAGCAGGTGGACGTAGAAACCCATCCCGGCCAGATCCAGGGCAGCCTGGATGCCTGCGATGCCGCCTCCCACCACGAGCACGGCCCCAACCTTGTCGGACGCTCCGCTCTTCATGCCAACCTTTCACGGGGGGCCGGGATCCCCCCTGGGGGGCGTCGTTCCCCCCGGATCAAAGCACATTACAAAAAATCATGCCTTTTTTCCAGCGAAATTGACCCAACGGGGGTCTTTCCGTGGGCAGGGGTTAGCCTACCCCGTGGATGCCCTGAGTTTACATGCTTTCTGGTGATCCCGCCTTGATATTTACATTATTTTGCCTTATTCGTTAATTTTATAGCTTATAATATAACTAATATCATAAGATATTACTATTATAATTATTAGCAATGTATTAACAACTTATTAGCACTAAACAATATTTATATACGAATCAAATTTTTTTTAAAAAATTTTAAAATAGTTTTTTTCTGATTTTTTATCGCTTATAACCATAATTAATGGTTATTAAC